>JAJZGK010000229.1 GCA_021798485.1 Pseudomonadota bacterium | reverse complement strand
GGGCGGAGCCCGCCGCCCGGCGCCTGAGATCCAACTGGCCGGTGATACGGCCCCGCGGATCGGGCACCGGCGCATGCCGCACCCACCACCACCGGGTCATGGGTGGGGGCTCCTGGAAGCCGCATCGCGGCTGACTGGCGCATTGAGCGCCCCGCAGCGACGACGGAGCGCAGCGGAGGAGGGAAGCGGAGGATAGCCAAGGCGGGCGGAGCCCGCCGCCCGGCGCCTGAGGGACATATCCTTAGAGTCCGCATCGCGGCTGACTGGCGCACCCGCGCGCCCCGCAGCGACGACGGAGCGAAGCGGAGGCGGAAAGCGGAGGAAAGCCAGGGCGGGCAAAGCCCGCCGCCCGGCGCCTGAGGGACACAGACCTGGAAGCCGCGCATGCGGCTGACTAGCGCATTGAGCGCGCCGGAGCGTTGCCGGAGCGGTTACGCGGAGGCATAAGTGAGGACAAGCCAAGCTGGCGGAACGCCAGCGCCCGGCGCCTGAGCGCCCGGCGCCTGAGGGACACACACCTGGAAGCCGCGCATGCGGCTGACCAGCCCGCCGCCCGGCGCCTGAGGGACAAACCCAAACCATCATTTGGCCAGAACCGCCAGGAGAACGGCCACCTCGACGGCCTGTTCCACGGCGCCCAGCACGTCGCCGGTATGGCCGCCCAGGTGGTGCAGGGCCAAGCGGGTGACGGCCAGGGCGGCCAGGGCGCCGGCGGCCACGGCCAGGGCGGCCTGGGGCAGGGGCAGCAGCAGCAGGGCCAGCAGGGCGGCCAGCAGCAGGGCGGCGGCGGCATCGGTGTGGCTGGGCTGGCCGGCACCGTGGCCCAGGCCGTTGTCGCGGGCCGGGGTCATCATCTGCATGACCAGCGGGATCATCCCGCGCGACAGGGCGTGGGCGGCCACCAGGGCGGCGGCGGCCCGCCAGGGATCGGCAAAGCCGGCCAGGGCGGCGGCGCGCAGGGCCAGGCTCATGACCAGGGCGGCGACGCCATAGGAGCCGATGCGGGAATCGCGCATGATCTCCAGTTTGCCGGCCTTGTCCTTGCCGCCGCCGAAGCCGTCGGTCATATCGGCCAGGCCGTCCTCGTGCAGGCAGCCGGTGGCCAGAAGCGATGCGGCCAGGGCCAGCAGCGCCGCCAGCGGCGGCGGAAACAGCAGGCGCCCGAAAAGGTAGGCCAGGGCGGCCAGTCCGCCCACCACGGCGCCGGCCAGGGGAAACATCCGCATGGCGCGGGCCAGCCCACCTTCGGGCAGGCTGCGCAAGGGCGGCAGGGGCAGGCGGGTCAGGAAGACCAGGGCCAGATGCAGTTGGGCGAGAAGCGCGTTCATGCCTGCGGTTATAGAGCCGCCGGGAAGGCTCTTGCAAGGCGGCGGCGTTCATGCCAGAACCAAAGCCGTTTCCGGTGCCCGCGATTGCGCGGGAGAATCGGGAAGGCGGTGAAAATCCGCCGCGTGCCCAACGCTGTCAGGAGGATTCGGCGGGCAAGATCCCACTGGCTCAGGCCGGGAAGGGGTCCGCCGGAGAGGAGCCCAAGCCAGAAGACCGGCCGGAAACGCAGAAGGGGCGCCGTCGTGGACGGGCGGGGCTCCGTCCGTATCTTTCATGATCATGACAGGGGACGTTCATGACCACCGTTCATATCGAGTCGATTTCTCATCTGCGCAGCCTGCTGGCCGCCCTGCCCGGCGCCGATGCCGCGGCGCTTGCCCAGTGGCAGGCGCGCGAGCCCAATCTGACCAAGCCCGCCGGTTCGCTGGGCCGCCTGGAAGAGATCTCGCGTCATCTCTCGGCCTGGCAGGGCCAGCATCCGCCGCGCCTGGAGGCTTTGCGCGCCCGCGTCTACGCCGGCAACCACGGCGTGGCGGCCCTGGGGGTTTCGGCCTTTCCGCCGGTGGTCACCGGCCAGATGGTGCTGAACTTCGCCCATGGCGGCGCCGCCATCAATCAGCTGTGCAAATGCTTCGGCATCGATCTCGGGGTCGAGTCCCTGGATCTCGACCGGCCCACCGCCGACTTCACGCAAGGCCCGGCCATGGACGAGGCCGACTTCCTGGCCGCCTTCAACCTGGGCATGGCGGCGGCGCCCGCCGGCACCGACCTGCTGGTGATCGGCGAGATGGGCATCGGCAACACCACCTCGGCCGCGGCCATCGCCTATGCCCTTTACGGCGGCGAGGCGGCGGATTGGACCGGGCGCGGCACCGGCGTCGATGACGAGCGGCTGAAGATCAAGATCGAGGTGGTGGGCAAGGGCGCCGTGGCCAATCCTTCGAAGGACGGCGTCGACGTGCTGCGCTGCCTGGGCGGCCGCGAACTGGCGGCCATGGCCGGCGCCATCCTGGGGGCGCGCCTGAACAAGGTTCCGGTACTGCTCGACGGCTATGTCTGCTGCGCCGCCGCCGCCGCCCTGCACGCCGCCGCTCCCGATGCCCTGGATCATTGCCTGGTGGGCCATGTTTCGGTGGAGCCGGGGCACCGGCGGCTTCTGGAGAAGATCGGCCAGCGGGCCCTGCTCGACATGGAGATGCGCCTGGGCGAGGCCTCGGGCGCCGCGCTGGCGGTGGGCCTGCTGAAAGGCGCCGTGGCCTGCCACACCGGCATGGCCACCTTCGCCGAGATGGGGGTTTCGGGCAAGGAAGAGTAGCTCACTGGAAAAGTGGGGGGGACCGGCTTACAGTGCGGGAGCGTTTCCCAACTGCAAGGGCCGGTTCCCCTCCATGTCGTCTCAGCCGAAAGCCGTCGTTCTTCTCTCGGGTGGCCTCGATAGCGCCACCTGTCTCGCCCTGGCCCGCGCCCAGGGCTTTTCGCCGCTGGCGCTGTCGTTCCGCTACGGCCAGCGTCATGCGGTGGAACTGCAGGCGGCGGCCCGCGTGGCCAAGGCGCTGGGGGCGGTGCGCCACAGCATCGCCGAGATCGATCTGCGCCTGTTCGGCGGTTCGGCCCTGACCGACGAGATCGCCGTGCCGAAAGACCGCGACGAGGCGGCGATGAACGCCGGCATCCCCATCACCTATGTGCCGGCCCGCAACACCATTTTCCTGTCCTACGCCCTGGCCCTGGCCGAGGTGGAGGAGGCTCAGGATATCTTCATCGGCGTCAATGCCGTCGATTACAGCGGCTATCCCGACTGCCGCCCCGACTTCATCCAGGCCTTTCAGGCCATGGCCAATCTGGCCACCAAGGCGGCGGTGGCCGATGGGCGCACCCTGACCATCCACACGCCGCTGATCGACCTTACCAAGGCCGAGATCATCCGCACCGGGGTGGAGCTGGGGGTGGATTACGGCCTGACCATCACCTGCTACGATCCCACCCCCGAGGGGCATGCCTGCGGCCGCTGCGATTCCTGCAAGCTGCGGCTGAAGGGCTTCGCCGATGCCGGGCTGCGCGATCCGGCGCCTTACGCCAGCCGTCCGTAACAGAGGCTTCGCCCGTGCGCCAGGCCAGCACCATTCTGACTTTTGCCACGGCGGGCGCCGGTCTGGTGGAGATCACCGCGCCGGTGACCGACTGGGTGGCGGCGCAGGGCCTGAGCGAGGGGCTGCTGACGCTGTTCGTGCGCCATACCTCGGCCAGCCTGATCATCCAGGAAAACGCCGATCCCGAGGTGCAGCGCGATCTGCTCGCCTTCTTCCGGGCCCTGGTGCCCGAGGAGAGCGGCCGCTACCGCCATGCCGACGAAGGCCCCGACGATATGCCGGCCCATATCAAGGCGGCGCTCACGGCGGTACAGCTGTCGGTGCCGCTGCTGTCGGGGCGTCTGGCTCTGGGGATGTGGCAGGGGCTTTATCTGTTCGAACACCGCCGCACGCCGCACCGCCGGCAGGTGGCGCTGCATCTGCTGGGCGCATGAGCGCCGCCGCCCTGGAGGCGCTGCTGGCCCAGGCCCGCGCCTGCACCCACTGCGCCGATCTGCCGCTGGGGCCGCGCCCGGTGCTGCGGGCGAGGGTGAGCGCCCGTCTGCTGATCATCGGTCAGGCCCCGGGCACCAGGGTGCATGCCAGCGGCGTGCCGTGGGACGATCGTTCGGGCGACCGCCTGCGCCAGTGGCTGGATCTCGACCGCGACACCTTCTACGACGAAAGCCGCATCGCCATCATTCCCACCGGGCTTTGCTATCCCGGCACCGCTCCCCGGGGCGGCGATCTGCCGCCAAGGCCGGACTGCGCGCCCTTGTGGCATCCGCGCCTGCTGGCGGCGCTGCCGCACATCGTCCTGACCCTGCTGGTGGGCAGCCATGCCCAGGCCTTTCATCTGAAGGAACGGCGCGCCGCCACCCTCACCGACACGGTGCGGGCCTGGCGCGAGTATGGCCCGGGGCTGCTGCCGCTGCCCCATCCCAGCTGGCGTACCGGCCATTGGGAAAAACAAAATCCCTGGTTCGCCGCCGAACTGCTGCCCGAGGCGCGGCAGCGGGTGCGGGCCGCCTTATCCTTTTAACGCGAGGGATCTCCGCATCATCGTGCCCAGCCGTCTTTTGCCGTCCATCGCCGCCTGTCTGGTCTCCATGCTGCTGATGGCGGCCCTTGCCGTGTGGCAGGGCCGCCCGGTGCCGGTGCCCGAGCCGCCGTTGCAGCGGCTGGGCTGCGTGTCCTTCGCCCATCCGGAATCGGCGCTGGTGTTCGGCCGCCGTCCGCCGGTGCGGCAGGCCGACCTGGAGCGGGAGCTGACCCGTCTTCGTCCCTGGACCGACTGCATCCGCATCTATTCCTCGGATCCGCGTCAGGCCGAGGTGTTGCCCCTGGCCCGCAAACTGGGGCTGAAGGTGCTGCTGGGGGCCTGGATCAACAGCCACGCCGACACCAGCCATGCCGATCTCGACAGCGCCATCGCCCTGGCCCGCCGCTATCCGGGAACGGTGACGGCGCTGGTGGTGGGCAACGAGGTGCTGACCGTCAAGGAAATGCCCATCGCCGCCCTGCTGCCCTATCTCGACGAGGCCCGCCGCCGCTCCCCGGTGCCGGTGACCATCGCCGAGGTGTGGTCGGTGTGGCTGACCTATCCCCAGCTGGCCGATCACGTGGATTTCATCGGCGCCCATATCCTGCCCTATTGGGACGGCGCGCCCCTCTCGCTGCCAGCGGCGTTGGCCGAGGTGGAGACGGCGCTGCAAAAGGTGGAGCGGCGCTTTCCCGGCAAGCCGATCCTGATCGGCGAAACCGGCTGGCCCAGCGGCGGCCGGGCCAAGGGCGGCCTGGCGCCGGGTCAGGTGGAGCAGGCCCGGTTCGTGCGGGGGGTGGCGGCCCTGGCCGCCCGGCACGGCTGGCGCATCAATCTGGTCGAGGCCTATGACCAGCCGTGGAAACGCATCCCCGAGGGGGTGGCCGGCGGCACCTGGGGGCTGTTCGACAGCGCCGGGCGGCCTAAATTCGCCTTTGCCGGCGCCGCGGTGCCGGAACGGCGCTGGCCGCTGCCCCTGGCC
>JAJZGK010000228.1 GCA_021798485.1 Pseudomonadota bacterium | reverse complement strand
GCGTTCCCGCCGCCGCTGTCGCTGCTGCCGGCGCCGCCGTTGGACAGGCCCTGCTGGGCGCCGCCGCCCTGGGTGGCGGCAACAGCCTGGGCCGGAGCCTCGGCACTGGTCGGCCCAATCGGGCTATTGCCGTTTTGCGCCTGGGGGGTGCCGCTATCGGCGGCATGCAGCGGCGCCACATGCTGCCGCGCCTGGTCGTAACCGATGGTGGAGGCCAGGGTGGGGGTCAGGGATGATGGATCCATTGGGGGCAGCATGACGTCCTCCCCTCCCGGGTGAAAGATAGATGTTTCAGTCCGTGATGATACGGCGGGGCGGGGCGAACCGGGCGCGCGGACATGAAAAAAAGGCGGCCCGCCGGGGGCCGCCTTGTCGTTTCCCCATAAGGGTTATCTTCAGTTGGCGACTTCGCGGAGAAGCTGCCCCAGGCGGCGGATGCCCTCGGTGGCCTGGGGTTTGTCGTTCAGCGAGAAGCTGAGGCGGAAGGTGTTGCGGCCGGTGCCGTCGGAGAAGAAGGCGGCGCCGGGCACGAAGGCCACGCGGAACTCGGTGATGGCGCGGCGCAGCACCTCGGCGGCGTTCAGGCCCTCGGGCAGGGTGGCCCAGATGAACATGCCGCCTTCGGGGCGCGTCCAGCTGACGCTGGCGGGAAAATGCTCGGCCATGGCGGCCAGGGTGGCGTCGCGGCGGGCCTGATAGGTGGCGCGGATATGGCCGATATTGGCCATCAGCGTCTTCGAGGCCACCTCGTGCATCACCATCTGGTTCAGGGTGGAGCAATGCAGGTCGCTGGCCTGCTTGATCAGCACCAGCTTTTTGATCACGGCGCGCGGCGCCACCATCCAGCCCAGGCGCAGGGCGGGCACCACGGTCTTGGAGAAGGTGCCGCAATAGATCACCCGGCTGTTGTCGATGCCGCCTTCGCGCTCGGCGTCGAGGGCCAGCAGCGAGGGCAGGGCGGCGCCATCGTAGCGCAGCTTCTCATAGGCGGCGTCCTCGATCAGCGGCATGCCGACGCGCCGCGCCATCTCCAGGGCCTGATGGCGCTCCTCCAGGGTCATGCTGACGCCGGTGGGGTTCTGGAAATCGGGCATGATGTAGCCCAGCTTGGGCGCGGGCCCCTGCCAGTCGGCGCCGGGGGGCGGAAAATGCACATAGGCCGGTTCGTAGGCGTTGAAGGCCTGCAGGGCGCCGAGATAGGTGGGGCGGGCCACCATCACCGGCTCGTTGGGGCCGATGAACAGCTTGCCCAGGAAATCCAGGGCCTGCTGCGAGCCGTTGGTGATGATGATGTTGTCGGGGCCGCAGGCCACGCCCATTTCACCCATATAACCGGCCAGCCATTCGCGCAGCGGCAGATAGCCTTCGCTGATGGAATACTGCAAGGCGGCGGCGGCGCGGGCCTTGTCCGACAGGATATGGTGATAGCTGGCCTCGATGGCGCTCAACGGGAACAGGTTGGGGTCGGGGATGCCGCCCGCGAAGGAAATGATGTCGGGCTGGTCCAAAAGCTTCAGCAGTTCACGGATTTCCGACGCGGCCATACGGCTGGCGCGTCCGGCATAATGGGCATCCCAATCGATCATCTGATCTTGCATCCTGGTCAAGGCGGTGCGAGCGAGCGGCGAAGTTTAGTGTCTTTTTCTTCAAGCTGAAATACAAAATGGCAGGCATGATCGGGTATGAGAGGCATGCCGCCATGGAACGGAGCCGACAGATGAAGGGATCGGGGCCTGGGCTGTTGCAAGGGGGGCTGGCGGCGCTGCTGCTCGGCGCCGTCCTCTTCGGGCCGGCCGCCGCCCAGATGCCGCCCGCCGCCGGGCATCTGGCCCGCATCGAGGCCGCCGACGCGATGCGGGTGTGCATCTGGCCGGATTACTACGGCATCACCTACCGCGATCCGCGCACCCAGGCGCTGTCGGGCGTGGATATCGATCTGGCGCGGGAGCTGGCCCAGGAACTGGGGGTGCGCGCCCAGTTCATCGACAGCTCCTTCGCCACGCTCGTCGATGATCTGCTGGCCGACAGATGCGATATCGCCATGTTCGCCGTGGGGGTGACCCCGGCCCGCCAGGCCCGCCTGCGTTTTTCCAGCCCCACGCTGGCCAGTGATATCTACGCCATCACCACCCGCAGCAACCGCCGCATCCACAGCTGGGCCGATATCGACAAACCGGGCACGGTGGTGGCGGTGGCCAAGGGCACGCTGCACGAAACGGTGATGCGCGAAAAGCTGCGCTTCGCCCGGCTGCTGGTGCTGGACACCCCCTTCGCCCGCGAGCAGGAGGTGGAGGCGGGCCGTGCCGATGTGTTCATGACCGATTACCCATACAGCCGGCGTTTTCTCGTCAACGCCGATTGGGCCCGGCTGATCAGCCCGCCCGCGCCCTACCACATCACCCCCTATGCCTATGCGGTGGCTCCGGGCGATCCGGCCTGGCTGGCGCGGGTGAACCGCTTCGTGCGCGACATCAAACAGGATGGCCGCCTGAGGCGGGCGGCGGCGCGCTATCATCTGGAGGGGATCGTGGCGCCATAATGCCGAACCCGGTCACACAACGGACCCGACGGCTGCGCCAGACCCTGATCGTCTCGCTGCTGCTGTTCGTGGGGGGCATGGGCTCCGTGACCGGGTTTACCCTGTGGCGGCTGCGGACCGATGCCGTTGCCGACGGCCTGAACAGCGCCTCTCTGTACGCCTTCAGTTTTGAAGACACCCTGACCCACAGCCTGTCCCTGATCGAGATGATCGCCGCCAACGGCCTGACCCTGGATCTGGCCGGCGGCCGGGCCGCCCTGACCGAACAGGCCTTTACCGCCCTGCTGCGCCACGAGCCGGCCCTGCGCTCGCTGTCGCTGCTGGATGAGACGGGGCGGGTGATCGCCAGTTCCGATGCGGCCAACCGCGGGCGGCACCTGGCCCTGGACGATTTTCTGCCCCCTACCGCGCCGGGGGTGACGGCCCTGCGCATCGGCCCGCCCTGGGCCGGCCGCGATCTGGCGGACGGCGCCCCGACCACGCCGCTGCATCCCCTGGGCGCCCAGGCCTCCAGCCTGATCCCGGTGATCCGGGCCCTGGCGGTGAACGGCCATGCCTTTACCCTGCTGGCGGCGCTCAATCCCGATTTCTTTCTCGACCATGTGCAGCGCCGCATGGCCGGCGGCTGGGTGGAAATCCTGCGCTATGACGGCCGGGTGCTGATGGACAGCCGCGATCAGGGGCGGGCCGGCCTGATGGCCGCCGATCTGGCCCAGGGCCTGACGCTGGGCGACCGCGACGACGGGCGCTTTCAGCAGCCCGTCAGTCTGGAAGGCCCCATGCTGACGGCCTTCCGCGCCTCCCGTCTTTTCCCTTTCGTGGTGGTGGCCCATCTCGACCGCCGCCGGGCCCTGGCCACCTGGCGGGCCGAGACGGCGGCCCTGCTGGGAGTGGTGGTGCCGCTGCTGGCGGCGGTAACGCTGCTGGCCCGGCTGGTCTACCGCCGCCAGGCGCAGGCCTTGCGCCAGCAGGCCGAGGCCGCCCGCCAGGAAGAGATCAACGCCACGGTGTTCGGAGCCAGTTCCGACGCCATCATCATCACCGATCTCAAGGCGCATATCCTCTCGGTCAACGCCGCCTTCACCCGCATCACCGGCTACGAGGCCGCCGAGGTGCTGGGCCACACCCCCCGCTTTCTGGGGTCGGGGCGCCAGGGCCGGGCCTTTTACGCGGCGCTGTGGCGCGATCTTCTGGCCAACGGGGTGTGGCGGGGCGAACTGACCAACCGCCGCAAGGACGGCAGTCTCTACGATACCGACATGACCATCACCGCCTTCCGCGATCAGGCCGGGCGGCTGCAGCACTTTATCGCCGTCAGCACCGATATCACCGAGCGCAAGGCGGCCCTGGCGCAGTTGCGCAAACTGTCGCTGGCGGTGGAGCAAAGCCCGGTCAGCATCATCATCACCAATCCGGAGCACCGCATCGAATATGTCAATGCCGCCTTCCTGCGCACCAGCGGCTATCAGCGCCACGAGGTGCTGGGGCGCACGCCCGGGCTGCTGCAATCGGGCCAGACGCCGCGCGCCACCTATGACGAGCTGGCGACGGTGCTGGGCCATGGCGGCCGCTGGCAGGGCGAGTTTCTCAACCGCAAGCGCGACGGCAGCCTTTACGTCTGTTTCTCGCGCATCGTGCCGCTGCGCGAGACCGACGGCGCCATCAGCCATTACGTGGCCATTCAGGAGGATGTGACCGAGCGCAAGGCCTTAAGCCGCGAGCTGGACAGTCACCGCCATCATCTGGAAGACCTGGTGGCCCAGCGCACCGCCGAGCTGGAGGCGGCACGCCAGCAGGCCGAGGCGGCCACCGAGGCCAAATCCATGTTCCTGGCCACCATGAGCCACGAAATCCGCACGCCGCTGAACGGCATCCTGGGCATGGCCCGGCTGGTGCGGGACTCCGGCCTGAGCGCGGCGGCGGGCGAACAGATGCAGATGCTGCTGTCGTCGGCCGACGCCCTGCGGGTGCTGATCGACGATATCCTGGATTTTTCCAAGCTGGAGGCCGGGCGGCTGGAGTTCGATCGCCGTCCGTTCGAACCGGCCCGCGTGGTGGAGGAGGTGGCGGCGCTGCTGCGCGACCGGGCCGGGGAGAAGGGGATCACCCTGTCGGTGTCCCTCGATGCCGGTCTGCCGCCCTGGCTGGAGGGCGATCCCGGACGTCTGCGCCAGATTTTGCTGAATCTGATGGGCAATGCGGTGAAATTCACCGAGCAGGGCGGGGTATCGGTCTCGCTGCGGGCCCGCGCCGACGAGGAGGGCGTGGGGCTGGCGGTGGAGGTGGCCGACAGCGGCATCGGCATCGCGCCCGGGCAGCAGGAGCGGCTGTTCCAATCGTTCGTGCAGGCCGATGCCACCATCTCGCGCCGCTATGGCGGTTCGGGCCTGGGGCTGATCATCTGCAAACGGCTGGTGGAGGGCCAGGGCGGCCATATCGGCTTTGCCAGCCGTCCCGGCCAGGGCAGCCGCTTCTGGTTCGAAATCCCCTACCGGGCCGCGCAGCCGCCGCATTCCGACGACAGGCCGCCGCCGCCGCCGCTGCCGCCGCTCTCCATCCTGCTGGCCGAGGACAATATCGTTAATCAGAAGGTCATCCTGGGGCTGCTGGGGCGGAGCGGGCACCGGGTGTCGGTGGTGGGCGACGGCCGTCAGGCGGTGGAGGCCGCCGCCGCCGCCCGCTTCGATGTGGTGCTGATGGATCTGCAGATGCCCTACATGGATGGCCTTGCCGCCACCCGCGCCCTGCGCGCCCTGCCCGGCGCGGCCGGCCGGGTGCCGGTGATCGCCCTGACCGCCAACGCCGCCTCCGCCGATATCGAGAACTGCCGCGCCGCCGGCATGGACGGTTTCATCAGCAAGCCGGTGGAGCCCGAGCGGCTGCTGGAGGCC
>JAJZGK010000227.1 GCA_021798485.1 Pseudomonadota bacterium | reverse complement strand
GCCACGGCGGCCACGGCCAGCGCCGCCGCCATGGGCGCGCGCGCGCGGGGCGGGGCGCTGCCGTCGGGGGCCCGTTTCCAGCCGGTGATCATGGCGCCGATCAGCCATTCGCGCAGCAGGCGGCTTTCCACCACCACCCCCAGGATGTGGGTGGCGGCCAGGGCCATCAGCAGGTTGGCGGCGGCTTCGTGCAGTTCTTTCACCGCCATGGCGGCGTCGTAGGGCATGAAAAAGGCGAAAGGCCCCTGTTTCAGCATGCCGCCCACGGTAAGCATGCCGCTTAGCGCCAGCAGGGTCAGGGTCAGCAGCAGGGCCAGGATCATCGCCCCGCCGGCCGGATTATGGCCGATGCTGGTGTGCGGCCGGCCGGCGGCCACGGCGCGCAGATGGGCGATCACCGCGCCGGGTTTGGGGCAAAAACCCGGCCAACGGCTGTGCTCGGGGCCGAAAAAGGCCCAGACCAGCCGGAAGGCCAGCAGAGCGGCCAGCAGATAGCCGGCGGCGAAATGCCAGCCCAGCCAGCGCGACGGCAGAAGAAATCCGCTGACGGCACAGGTGGCGACGGCGCCCACCAGCAGCCAGTGGAACAGCCTTGTGGGAAGATCCCAGACCCTTAAACGCATTTTCGCCTCGTTTCGCTTTGCGCCGGAAGGCTGAACAGAGCCGGGCCGCCAGCCCCCAAAGCGCGATACGCCCTTATAAGGGAACGCTTTAAGCGGGATGGCAATGCCTTGCTGATCAACCAGCTTCCGATCATGACGCGGAAGTGTAGCAAATTTGTAAATGCAACTTAACCCCGGCCCGATTGCGGTCCGGCTTAAGGTCCGGTCCGGGACTGGGTTGCCTGAACCGTCCGGCGCGGAAAAACCAAGGCGCCGAACGGCGTTCATGAGGATGACCGTACGTGGAGTATGAAATCCGGGACCGGGATGGTCTCAGTGAAATTTTTTTGAAGGGCCGTCTGACGTTCGACGGCAACGCGGAGTTCCGCCGCATGCTGCAGGCGCTGGATGCCGTTCCGGCCCGCGTGGTGGCCCTGGATCTGGCGGACCTTGAGTACATGGATACCACGGGCATGGGAATGATTTTGCTGCTGCAAGAGAGCGTGGTGGCGAAAGGGGGCAGTTTGTCGTTGCGCCATCAAACCGGCGAGGTGGGGCGCATGCTGACGTTGTGCCGTTTCGGCGAACCGACATCCGGGTTACACGCGAACTAAAGGGAGCCGCTCATGACTGATCTCTCGGAGGCCGTAACGGCCGAACGCTGGCTGACCGGCGCCGGTGCGCCGCTGCGCCGTCTGCGCGATACCGATTGGGGGCGCGCCTGGTCCGAAGGCAGCTTCCCCCTGCTGTCCGATCTTCGGGTGGGGATCCGCGTCAATCTTCTGCTGGCGGTGGCGCTGATCTCGGCGGCGGTTTTCGCCACCGTGTCTTATTTCGGCGAACAGAAAATTTCCCAGGCCATCAGCGATCAGACGGCCTATCACCGCATGGGGGATCTCACCTCCGACGTCCGCGCCGACATGCTGGCCATGCAGGTGGAGGAGGAGGCCTTCCTGCGCACCCGCGGCAAGGGCTTGATCGCCCGGCACCAGCAGACCACCGCCGCGGTGAAACAGGCCCTGGCGGCGCTGGCGGCGCTGCCCATCACCCGGCCGGTGGGCCATGACGTCGAGGCTCTGCAAAAGGATATCGACGGCCTGGACACGCAGTTCAACGCCATCGCCGCCCAGGAAATCCAGCTGGGCCTGGGCGAGAACGACGGCCTGCGCGGCACGCTGCACAAATCGGTGGCGGCCATGGAGGATGAGCTGAAGGTGTGGCCCAATCAGGACGGCCTGTGGAACAAGATGCTGGGCATGCGCCAGGCGGAAAAGGATTTCATGCTTTATGGCGGCGACGAACCGCTGGGGCATTTCCGTAAATTCAGCATCGAGTTCGATCTCAAGCTCGACGAATCCGGGGTGCCGCCCAATACCGCCGCCCTTTTCCGCACCCTGCTGGCCAAATACAGCCACGACATGGGACATTTCGTCGAGGTCTCCACCGCCATGGAAAGCCAGGTGCACGACCTGCGCGCCCATACCGACGCGGTGCGCCCGGTGATCGGGCGGCTGTTCCTCTATGCCCGCGACGGCGCCACCCGCGCCTCGGCCTTCCAGCAGGAAACCCGCAGCGCCACCTTGCGCCAGAACGGCATTGCCGCCGTGCTGGCCCTGCTCACCTTCTTCTTCTGGTCGCTGATCCTGTCGCGCAGCATCGTTTCGCCGCTGCGCCTGATCGAACGGGTGATGGAACGGGTGGTGGGCGGCGAAACCGACGTCAAGGTGCCCTGCACGGTGCGCAAGGACGAGATCGGCGACATGGCCCGCGCCGTCGAGGTGTTCAAGGACAACGCCCTGGCCATGGTGGCGTTGCAGCGCGATCATCAGCAGCTGATGGAAAGCGCCGAGGCCGAGCGCCAGGCCGCCATGGACAGCCTGGCCGATCATTTCGAGGCCACGGTGAAGAACGCCGTGGAAACCGTGGGGGCCGGTTCGCTGGCCATCGCCCGCACCGCCAGCGGCGTGGCCTCGCACGGGCGCGACAGTTCGCAGAACCGTTCCTTGAGCGTGGCCGAGGCCGCGGTCAAGGCCCGGTCCAGCGTGCAGGCGGCGCTGGTGGCCGCCGACGAGCTGGCCGCCTCCATTCACGAGGTGGCCGGGCTGGTGCAGGAATCCGACCGCATCGCCAAATCGGGCGAGAACAAGCTGGAGCAGGTGGACCGTCAGGTGGCCACCCTGGCCTCGGCGGCCCAGGAGATCGGCGCGGTGCTGGAACTGATCAACCGCATCGCCCAGCAGACCAACCTTCTGGCGTTGAACGCCACCATCGAGGCGGCCCGCGCCGGCGAGGCCGGAAAGGGCTTCGCGGTGGTGGCCGGCGAGGTGAAGCATCTGGCCAACCAGACCGCCCAGGCCACCGAGCAGATCGCCGCCCAGATCAGCGCCATCCAGCAGGCGGCGGGCGATACCAACCAGACCCTGCTGACCATCGGCGAGACCATCCGCCACGTTTCCGACATCACCATGACCGTGCACAACGCCATGGGCCGCCAGGCCGAGGCCACCGACCGCATCGTCGGCTGCGTGCGCACGGTGGAAACCGATTCGGCCATCGTTGCCGAAGGCGTGGTGGCGGTAACCCGTTCCGCCGCCGTCAGCTGCGGTTCGGCCATCCGGGTGCTGTGGGGGGCCAACGATCTGGCCCAGCCGGTGCAGCTGCTGAAGGGCGAGGTGGATGCCTTCCTGATGCGGGTGCGCGGCTGAGCGGACCTGAAAATCGGAAAAAAAACGCCGCCCGGCGGGTCCGGGCGGCGTTTTTATTTTTTATGTGTTCCGCCTACTTGTCCTCGTCGATGCGTTCACGCATGTGGCCGTCCTGCGGCACGCCGCCGCCGGCGCACAGTTCCTTGTGGCTGGAGCAGATGCACTGGGTGGCCAGCAGGATGCGCCGCCCGTGCGCGGTGGCGTCGGGGGCCTTGGCGCGGGCCATGGCCAGGCAGGCGCTGATATCGGCCTCCACCTTCGTGTTGGGCTTGAAGCTTTCCTCGGCGCCGGCCGGAGCGGCGGCGAGCAGCAGGGCGGACAAGGCGAGCAAAGCGGCGGCGGGAACGGTCCTGGCCATAAAAAATCCCCTGAAGAAAAGACCAACTGCCAATTCTTAATCGTCCTTTGTGGCGAAAAATAGCCCATCATGGCATCGGCATGACGATTTTCCGTCTCCGCTCTCTTTCCTTCCCGCGCCGGGAGGGCTATCTTCGGCAACGCACTTCGCGCAACCTTCCTGAAAAGTCAGTGTCTCAGAGGATCGCCGGTTATGCCTGAATATCGTTCCCGTACCTCCACCCACGGCCGCAACATGGCGGGCGCGCGCGGCCTGTGGCGCGCCACAGGCATGACGGACAGCGATTTCGGCAAGCCCATCATCGCCATCGCCAATTCCTTCACCCAGTTCGTGCCCGGCCACGTGCATCTGAAGGATCTGGGGCAGATGGTGGCGCGCGAGATCGAGAAGGTGGGCGGCGTCGCCAAGGAGTTCAACACCATCGCCATCGATGACGGCATCGCCATGGGCCATGCCGGCATGCTCTATTCGCTGCCGTCGCGCGAGGTGATCGCCGATTCCGTCGAATATATGGTCAACGCCCATTGCGCCGATGCCCTGGTCTGCATTTCCAACTGCGACAAGATCACCCCCGGCATGCTGATGGCGGCGCTGCGCCTCAATATTCCCACGGTGTTCGTTTCGGGCGGGCCGATGGAGGCGGGCAAGGTGAAGCTGTCGGACGGCAAGACCCACGCCGTCGACCTGATCGACGCCATGATCGCCGCCGCCGACGACAAGGTGAGCGATGCCGATGTCGCCGCCTACGAGGAATCCTCCTGCCCCACCTGCGGCTCCTGTTCGGGCATGTTCACCGCCAATTCCATGAACTGCCTGACCGAGGCCCTGGGCCTGTCGCTGCCGGGCAACGGCTCCTTGGTGGCCACCCATGCCGACCGCAAGGAACTGTTCCTGAGCGCCGGGCGGCTGGCGGTGGAACTGGCGCGCCGCTATTACGAACAGAATGACGAGAGCGTGCTGCCGCGCGCCATCGCCACCTTCCAGGCTTTCGAAAACGCCATGACCCTGGATATCGCCATGGGCGGTTCCACCAACACGGTGCTGCATCTGCTGGCCGCCGCCAACGAGGCCGGGGTGAATTTCACCATGGCCGATATCGACCGTTTGAGCCGCCGCGTGCCCAATCTGTGCAAGGTGGCGCCCTCGGTGGCCGATATCCATATGGAGGACGTGCACCGCGCCGGCGGTATTTTCGGCATTCTGGGCGAACTGGACCGCGCCGGTCTCCTCAACCGCGACGTCAAGACGGTGCATGCGCCGTCGCTGGGCGCCGCCATCGCCAAGTGGGATATCACCCAGGCCAACGAGGCGGCGGTGGAGGTGCTGTACCGCGCCGCGCCGGGCGGGCGCCGCACCACCGAGGCGTTTTCCCAGGCGGCCCGCTATGAGACGCTGGACGCCGACCGCGAAAAGGGCGTGATCCGCGACCACGCCCATGCCTATAGCCAGGATGGCGGTTTGGCGGTGCTGTTCGGCAATATCGCCCTGGACGGCTGCATCGTGAAGACCGCCGGGGTGGATGCCGCCAATCTGGTGTTCTCGGGCCCGGCGGTGGTCTGCGAAAGCCAGGAGGAGGCGGTGGCCAAGATCCTGGGCGGCGAGGTGGTGGCCGGCGATGTGGTGATCGTGCGCTATGAAGGCCCCAAGGGCGGCCCCGGCATGCAGGAAATGCTCTATCCCACCAGCTATCTGAAAAGCCGCGGCCTGGGCAAGGCCTGCGCCCTGATCACCGACGGCCGCTTCTCGGGCGGCACCTCGGGTCTGTCCATCGGCCATGTGTCGCCGGAAGCCGCCGAGGGCGGCGCCATCGGTCTGGTGGAGCAGGGCGACATCATCGATATCGATATTCCCAACCGCAGCATTTCCGTCCGTCTGTCCGACGAAGCGCTGGCGGCGCGCCGCGCCGCC
>JAJZGK010000016.1 GCA_021798485.1 Pseudomonadota bacterium | reverse complement strand
GCCAGCGGCGGCGCGTTCAGGGCCGGGGCCGGGGTGCCGGGCAGGGCGGCGGGGCTGTCGGCGTGGGGGAAATCGGGGATTTCCTCCACCACCACATCGTAGCTGCGGCCATCGACGCTGATCCGGAATTTCTTGTGCATGACGCTCTATCCTGACGGCTGGAAGGGTCTAATGGGGGCGGTGGGAGGTTTGGTGCAGCCAGCGGCCCTCGGCGGACCAGGCATGGCCGGTATTGGGATCTTCGATATGCACGATGCGGCCGGCCCCCAGGGTGGCGGCCACGGCGGCGGCGATCACCACGATATCGGCGTCCAGGGCCGGCATCGAGGCCGGAACCGGGCGCGGCGCGCCGGCACGGGCGGCGGGGGGGCGGTCTTCCCCGGCGCCGGGATCGGGCATGCTCTGCGCCCAGGAGGCGATGGCCGCCAGCACGCGAACCACGGCGTAAAGCAGCGTGACGGCGCCGATCACGGCCAGTCCGTTGACGAGGGTATCCTGGTCCAGGGTCATGATGGCGGCCTTAAAGCGGAATGTTGCCGTGTTTCTTCGGCGGGCGCACCTCGCGCTTGCTCAGCGACTTGCGCAGCGACAGGGCGATGGTGGCGCGGGTCATGGCCGGGTCGATGACCTCGCTGATATAGCCCTGGCCGGCCGACATGTAGGGCGAGGCGAACTCGGCGCGGTAGTCGGCGGCCAGTTCGGCGGCCTTGGCGCGGCGGTCGTCGGCGGCCTTCAATTCCTTGTTGTAAAGGATGTTGATGGCCCCTTCCGCCCCCATCACCGCGATTTCGGCGGTGGGCCAGGCGAAGACGAAATCGGCGCCCATTTCCTGGCTGCACATGGCCAGGTACGAGCCGCCATAGGCCTTGCGCAGGATCACCGTGATCTTGGGCACGGTGGAGGAGGCGTAGGCGAACAGCATCTTGGCGCCGTGACGGATGATGCCGCCACGCTCCTGCTCGATGCCGGGCAGGAAGCCGGGCACGTCCACCAGGGTCAGCAGCGGAATGTTGAAGGCGTTGCAGAAGCGCACGAAGCGGGCGGCCTTGTCGGCGGCGTCCATGTCGAGGGCGCCGGCGCGCACGGCGGGCTGGTTGGCCACCACCCCCACCACCATGCCCTCGATGCGGGCCAGCCCCACCACGATGTTCTGGGCGAAATCGGCATGCACCTCCAGGAAGCTGCCGTCGTCCACCAGTCGGGCGATGATGGCGCGCACCTCCAGGGGCTGGTTGGACTGTTCGGGGATCAGATCGTAGAGGCCCTCGTCGCCCAGCAGCGACATGTCGGCCCAGGGGCGGTGCGGCGGATCCTCGGAATTGTTGGCCGGCAGATAGCTTAAGAGACGGCGCACCAGCTCCACGGCGTGCTGATCGTCCTCGGCCAGGAAATGCACATTGCCGCTCACCGAGGCATGCATTTCGGCGCTGCCCACCTGATCCATGGTCACCGCCTTGCCGGTCACCGCCTTGATCACCTCGGGGCCGGTGATGAACATGTGGGCGTTGGACCGCGTCATGATGATGAAGTCCATCAGGGCCGGCGAATAGGCGGCGCCGCCGGCACAGGGCCCGCACACCACGGCGATCTGCGGCACCACGCCCGAGAGCAGCACGTTCTGATAGAACACGTGGCCGTAGCCCGAGAGGGCGTCCACCCCCTCCTGGATGCGGGCGCCGCCGGAATCCTTGAAGGCCACCATGGGCATGCCCATGCGCCCGGCCGCCTGCATGGTGGAAACGATCTTCTGGGCATGCATCTTGCCCAGCGAGCCGGCGGCCACGGTGAAATCCTGGCTGATGGCCGCCACCGGCCGCCCGTCGACATAGCCGGTGCCCACCACCACGCCGTCGCCGGCCAGGTCCTTGCCCTCCATGCCGAAATTGCGGCAGGAATGGCGCACATGGGTGCCGGTTTCCTGGAAGGTGCCCTCCTGGAACAGGGCGGCCAGACGATCGCGCGCCGTCCATAGGCCCTTGGCGTGACGGGCCTTGATCTTGTCGTCGCCGCCGCCGGCCATGGCCGTGGCGCGGCGGGCCTGCATGTCGGCGAGAAGCTTGGCGGAGATGGTCATCGCGTGCGGCGTCCTTCTGGCGGAAAGGGCCTTGGGCCCGGCGTGAAGCAATCGTTCCGGAACGGTCTTAAAATATTCATATAATTACGTAATTACGGCTCACGCCCTCTATCGCGCCCACAGTAGCGCAAGACGCGCCGACGGACAACCGGGGGCGTTTTTCTTTCACTCCACCAGATCCCAGTAGGGGCGGGGGCCGAAGCGGTCGGCCAGGAAATCCACGAAGGCCCGCACCTTGGGCGACAGGTGGCGGGCATGGGGGTAGATGGCGTAGATGCCGATCGTTTGCGGCAGATAGTCCTCCAGCACCGGCACCAGGGTGCCGGCCTGCAGATCGGCCCCGACGATGAAGGTGGGCAGCACGGTGACGCCAAGGCCGGAAATCGCCGCCTGGCGCAGCACGTCGCCGTTGTTGGCCCGCACCCGCCCCCTGACCTTGACGGTGCTGCGGCTGCCATCGGCGGCCTGGAAGGTCCATTCATCGGGGCTGGTGAGGTTGGAATAGCACAGGCAGCGGTGCCGGGCGAGATCGGCCGGGGCCGCCGGGGTGCCGTGGCGGGCCAGATAATCGGGGCTGGCCACGGCGGCGATGCGGGCCGGGGCCAGGAAGCGGGCGATCAGGCTGGAATCGTCCAGCTTGCCGATGCGGATGGCCAGATCGAAGCCTTCCTCCACCAGATTGACGAAGCGGTCGTTCAAGACCAGATCGATCTCCATATCGGGATAGCGGGTGAGGAAATCGGGCAGGGCCGGGGCCAGATGGGTGGTGGTGAAGGGCACCGGGGCGCTGATGCGCAGTTTGCCGCGCGGCGTGGCCTGCAGGGTGCTGACCGACTGATTGGCCTCCTCGATATCGGCCAGGATGCGCTGGCAGCGCTCCAGATAGGCGGCGCCCACTTCCGTCAGGGTCAGATTGCGGGTGGTGCGGTGCAAAAGCCGGGCGCCGAGATCGGTTTCCAGGGCCGAAACCTGGCGGCTGATCACCGACTTCGACAGGTTGAGGCGGCGGGCGGCTTCGGAAAAACTCTTGCTTTCGGCCACGCGCACGAAAGCTTCCATACTGTCCAGGCGGTCCATAACGTCGTTGCCTCGCATGCAACAGTGTTGTGTGCCGATGTTGGATTGTTCCTGGCGGCCCCGCAAGCCATTTTGCAGGGAAGAAAAACGCTCTTCCTGCGCGAGGCCGCCATGTCGATCACCGTTCGTCCGTCGTCCGCCCGTGGCCATGCCCATCACGGCTGGCTCGATACCTGGCACACCTTCTCCTTCGCCCATTACTTCGATCCCCGCCATATGGGCTTCCGCTCGCTGCGGGTGATCAACGAGGATGTGGTGGCGCCGAAAACCGGCTTTCCCCAGCACGGCCACCGCGATATGGAGATTCTGACCTACATCATCGAGGGACGGCTGGAGCACCGCGACAGTTCGGGCGGTCATTCGGTGATCGGCCCCGGCGAGGTGCAGCGCATGACCGCCGGCAGCGGCATCCGCCACAGCGAGATGAACCCTTCGTCCGATCAGGCGGTGAAGCTGCTGCAGATCTGGCTGCTGCCCGAGCGCGAGGGCCTGGAACCCGGCTACGAGCAGACGCTGTTTCCCGAATCGGCGAAGCGCAACCGCCTGTGCCTGATCGCCGCCCCCGCCGGCGCCGGCGATGCCGAGGGCGCCCTGACCCTGCGCCAGAACGCCCGCGTTTACGCCTCCAGGCTCACGGCCGGGCATAGCCTGGACTATGCGCCGGCGCACGGGCGCGGCCTGTGGCTGCAGATGGTGTCGGGCGGCCTGGAGGTGAACGGCGTGGCCCTGATGGCGGGCGACGGCGCCGCCGTGGAGGGGGAAAGCGCGGTGAGCCTGGCCGCCAGCGGCGAGGCGGAATTCCTGTTGTTCGATCTGGGGTAGGCGGTTACCCTTGGACCGGGTGGCGTCGTATCTTTTCGAAGAGGTTTCAATCGGTGTCTGCCGCGCCGCCCGTCTTTCTGCATTCCGGTTTCCGCACCTCCAGCACCTGGCTGTGGAGCCGCTTCCGGCTGCTGCCGGGCACCTGCTGCTTCAACGAGATCTATAACGAGGAATTGCGTGATCTGACGGCGGCGCGGGCGCAAGGCTGGTCTTACGACGGCTGGGAGTCGCACCACCCGGAAACCGCCCCCTATTTCCTGGAGTTCCTGCCGCTGCTCCGCCCCGGCGGCGGGGTGATGGGCTACGATATCGCCATGTCGCTGCCCGGCTTCCTGCCCGAGGGCGGCCTGAATGGCCCTCTGCCCGACGGCGAGGCGGTCTATCTGCAAGGGCTGCTGGCCCTGGCGGCGGGGCGGGGGCGCCAGGCGGTGCTGTCCTCCACCCGCAGCCTGGGCCGGATGGCGGCCATGCGCAAAGCCCTGGGCGGCGTGCATCTGTTCTTATACCGCGATCTGTGGCGGCAATGGGCCTCGTTTTCCTGGCAGCAGGGCAACGGCAATGCCTATTTCGTCCAGGCCCTCATCACCCTGATCGCCCAGGACGGCCCGGATTCCTTCTTCCGCCTGCTGCGCCTTTACATGGCCAGCCATTGCGGTCGTGTTGTCGGCGCCTGGGATGCGCCCGAGCATAACGATGCCCTGTTCATCGTCTTTTGCGGCCTGCATCTTTATCTGTCGATGGCGGCCCGGCGGGCGGCGCATCTTTGCCTCGACGCCAGCCGTCTGGCCGCGGATGCCGCCTATGCCGCCGCCATGGAGGCCGAGATCGGGCGCCTGAGCGGCCTGCCGGTGGATCTTTCCGGCGCCGTTTCGCGCTGCCAGCAACCGGCGCGGCCCTTGCTGCGGCCGGAACAGGCCTGGCGGCAGGCGGATCTGCTGCTGCGGGCCGCCCTCTCGGTGCTGAAGGCCGACGACGATACCGCCGCCTTCGGCGCCGCCCTGCTGCGCCAGGCTCAGGAGTCTTTTTCCGCCTCCTCCGCCGGTTTGGCGGGCTGACGGTTCTTCTCCTCGTTGGCGAAGCGGAAGCGGCCATGCAGCACGCAGCCCTTCATGCCGGGATCGCAGGGTTTTTTCAGGCGGGCGCACTGGCCCTTGTCCTCATGGGGGCAGCCCCATCCGCTCATTCCCATCCTCCCGGATGAGCGTCCGCGCGCTCACCCTGCTTGGTGTTTTGTCCTGAACACGCCGGACGCCCGATGTGTTGTCGCGGTTGACGGTGCCAAGACGCAATGCCCTAATATAAACAACCAAAAGCCGGAGGAGTTCCATGTCAGACGTCAAGCCCGAGATTGTTTTGCGCCACGATGCCGGGGGCATCGCCACCCTGACCCTGAACCGCCCCGAGGCGCGCAACGCCCTGTCGCTGGAGATGATGACCACCCTGACCGCCGCCCTCGAGGCGGTGGGGGGCGATCCGGCGGTGAAGGTGGTGGTGCTGGCCGCCAACGGCCCGGCCTTCTGCGCCGGCCACGATCTGAAGGAACTGCAGAGCGACCGCTCGGTGGAAGCCTCGGAGCGGGTGTTCCAAACCTGCGCCAAGCTGATGATGACCATCACCCGGCTGCCCAAGCCGGTGGTGGCGCGGGTGCATGCCATGGCCACGGCGGCGGGCTGCCAGCTGGTGGCCACCTGCGATCTGGCCATCGCCGCCGATTGCGCCCGCTTCGCCACGCCGGGGGTGAATATCGGCCTGTTCTGTTCCACCCCCATGGTGGCCTTGACCCGCGCCGTCGGCCGCAAGCCGGCCATGGAAATGCTGCTGACCGGCCTGCCCATTCATGCCGACGAGGCCCAGCGCATCGGTCTGATCAACCGCGTGGTCACACCGGGGCAGCTGGATATCGCGGTGCATGAGCTGTGCGAAACCATCGCCTCCAAGTCGCCCTACACGCTGGCCCTGGGCAAGGAGGCCTTCTACCGCCAGGCGGAAATGGGCCTGGAAGAGGCCTATGCCTATGCCGCCGCCGTCATGGTGAAGAACATGCAGGCCAAGGACGCGGCGGAAGGGGTGGACGCCTTCATCAACAAGCGGCATCCGGTGTGGTGCGGATGCTGATGGAGCGGCGGCGGTGAGCGATCTTTGGGTCTATGGCTATGGATCGCTGATGTGGCGGCCGGGTTTCGCCTATCTGGAGGTGCGCCCGGCCCTGCTGGAAGGGTTTCACCGCAGTTTTTGCATATATTCCCGCTATTGGCGCGGCACCCCGGAACAGCCCGGCCTGGTGCTGGGCCTGACCCCCGGCGGCAGCTGCCGGGGGGCGGCCTTCCGCGTTGCCGCCGAACGGCGCGAGGAGGCGCTGGAATATCTGAACGAGCGGGAGCTGTGCGGCTACGCCTACGCCGCGCATTATCTTCCGGTCGTTCTCGAGGATGAGCGGGTGGTGGAGGCCTATTGCTTCGTGGCCGATTGCGGCCACCGCCACTATGCCGGGGATCTGCCGGTGGAAGCGGCGGCGGCCATCATCATGGACGCCGAGGGCAAGGCCGGCCTTAACCGTGACTACCTGATCAACACCGTGCGCGAGCTGGAGGGCAACGGCTTCGTCGAGCCCGAGCTGCATCAGCTGCTGCGCACGGTGGAACGGCTGACCGGCGAGATCGAAAGCGGCAGCGGGATCTGATCTCAGGCGCTGGGCAGCAGCAGGCTGGCCTTCAGGCCGGGGCCGTTGTCCTCAAGGCGCAATTCGCCGTCGTGCAGCTGGGCCATGGCGCTGACGATGGCCAGCCCCAGGCCGTTGCCGGGAGTTTGCCGGGCCGGATCGAGGCGGATGAAGGGGCGGCGCACGGCGTCGAACAGGGCGGGGGGAATGCCGGGGCCGTTGTCGCTGACGATCAGGGCGGCCCGAGTCTCTTCCAGGCGGGTTTCCAGATGGATCGCCCCGCCCGCCGGCGTGTATTTCAGGGCGTTTTCCAAAAGATTGATTCCGGCCATCATCAACAACTGGCGGTCGCCCAGCACCGGGGCCTGGGGGCATGGATCCAGATGCAGGGCGATGCCCTGGTCCTCGGCGGCCAGATCATAGAACTCGAACAGGTCATGGGCCAGGCGGTTGAGGTCGAGGGCGATGAACTGGCTGCGCGGGGCTCCGGTTTCGGCCTGGGCGATGGTCAGCAGCTTGTCGAAAATCTGAATCAGGCCGTCGATGTCGGCAATGGTCTGTCCGGCGGCGGCGGCTAAGGCTTTAGCATCGCCGGGCTGTTGCAGGGCGGCCTCCAGGCGGGCGCGCATGCGGCCCAGCGGCGTGCGCAGATCGTGGGCCACGGCGTTGGAGACCGTGCGCACCCCGTCCACCAGGGATTGGATGCGGTCCAGCATGGCGTTGATATCGTCGTTCAGCTTGGCGAATTCGTCGCGGCTGGGGGGCAGGCGGCGGTCCAGCCGTCCGGGGCCGATCTGGTTGGCGGTCTGGCGGATGGCGATGATGGGGGCCGAGATCAGGCGGCGGAAGATGCCGGCGCCGAGGAAACTCAACAGCAGCGCCACCCCCGATCCGGCGATCATGGCCTGGGTCAGCATACGCCGCATGTCGGTTTGATTGGAAAGATCCCAGCCCACCATCAGCACGGCGCCGTCGGGGTAGCGGGTGGCCAGGATCAGGGCGTGCGAGGGCTGGCCGTTGCGCTGCACCAGGGCGCGCTGCATGCGGTTCATGCCGACGGCGGCGGGATAGGCGGTGAGATTGCCGGCCAGCAGGGTGTGATCCGGGGCGGCGTACAGATAGATCTCGCGGTCGGTGTCGATGCCGTCCTGCAGCAGTTGATCGATGGTGGCGGCCAGGGCGCGGCCGCCCTGGGCGCGGTAGGTGTGATCCAGGCGGGCGAACAGATGCCGGGTGGCCACGCTGCTTTCCGCCGACAGGCTGCCGGTGATGTCGAAATAGATGGTCAGCGACAGCACCGCCATGGAGGCCAGGGCCAACAGGCTGTAGCCCAGGATCAGGCGGGCGGTAACGCTGTGAAAGGAGCGTAAGCCGAAGCGCATGGCCTTAGGAACGGGCCGAAACCTTGTAGCCCAGGCCGCGCACGGTGTGGATCAGCGGCGGTTCGCCGTCGCGGTCCACCTTGTGGCGCAGGCGGCTGATGTGAACGTCGATCAGGCCGTTTTGCGGATCGGCGGGCATGTCCCAGACATTTTCCAGCAGCATGGCGCGTGAAACGGTTTGCTCCTGATGGCGCACCAGATATTCCAGCAGACGGAACTCGCGCGGCTGCAGGGCGATGCCGCGGCCGCCGCGGCTGGCCGAGCGGCGCTGCACATCCAGCACCAGATCGGCGACGCAAAGCTCGCTGCCGCTGTCGGCGGGGGCGGCGCGGCGGTGCAGGGCCTCGGCCCTGACCAGCAGCTCCTCGGCGGCGAACGGCTTGGCCAGATAGTCGTCGGCGCCGCGGCGCAGGCCGGTCACCCGTTCCTCCAGGGTGGCGAGCGCGCTCAAGATCAGCACCGGGATGGCATTGCCGCTGTTGCGCAGGGTGCGCAGCAGCGCAAGCCCGTCCATATCGCCCGGCAGCAGCCGGTCCAGCACCAGCAGGTCGCAGGGTGATTGGCTCAAATGGTCCAAGCCGCTGCGGCTGTCGGGGGCGATCGCGGTCTGATGTCCGGCGCCCGACAGGGTGCTGGCGACATACTGGGCGGTTTCGGCGTCATCCTCGATGATCAGGCAGCGCATATTTCCTCGCACGGCGGTTGCCACGCTTATCCGGCGGGATCGGGCAAAAGGCAAGCGGTTCCTGTTGCGCCGGGCCGGCGGCTTTGCTACAAAATGGGCATGTTACCGATTGGTAAGATTGTCGCATCCCTCAGGGAGCGGATGAAGATCTCGCCGGGCTGTCTTGCATTTCATGGTCCGGCGATGCGGTTACGCCGCATCTTGGAGCTTGCGCGGGCGTTTCCGAACGCCCGCGCATTTTTTGTCTCCGGGGCCTATTGCGGGTCCAGGGTGATCAGATGGCGGAAGATCACGCCGAGGATGATGGTCAGCAGCGGCATCAGGAACATCAGGGCCACCACCGCATGCACCACGATCTGATGGTGGCGGCCGCTGCTGGCGGCCGAGGTGCTGGCCAGAGTGGGGGTTTCGCTGACCACCGGGCCGCGCAGGCGGCCCGCCAGCATGGCCAAGCCGGCGGTGACGATCAGGCAGATCACCGAAATCACCACGATGGGGGTGCCGGCGTGGATGGCGTCCAGCGGCTGGCGGCCATCGACGATGAACCAGATGGGCGAGGTCAGGCCGAGGCCGAATACGAAAATGGCCAGGGCCATGGCGGCCAGGGTGGCCAGGGGGGACTCCAGAAATTTCACGGCGATGCCTCGTTTCATGACGGAACGTGCGGCCGGCATTCCAGCACTCCGGGCTCCGGACGGCAAGACATAATGCCGTCCGGGGGGCGCCATAATTCAGTCGGCCGGGCCGGAGGGGGCTTGCGGCGCCGGTACCGCGCCGCCGCCGTTGCCGTTCAGGCTCCAGAAGGTGGCGATATGGTGCCAGGCCTCCTCGGCGGTTTCGACGAACTGGAAGATGCCCTTGTCCTCGGGCGAGATCATACCCTCGCTGACCATGGTGTCGAGATTGAGCACCCGCTCCCAGTATTCCTTGCCGAACAGCAGGAACGGGATGCGCTCGATCTTGCCGGTCTGCATCAGGGTGGCGGCCTCGAACATCTCGTCCAGGGTGCCGAAGCCGCCGGGAAACACCACCAGGGCCTTGGCGCGGTGCAGGAAATGCATCTTGCGCATGGCGAAATAGTGGAAGCGGAACGACAATTCCGGCGTGACGAAGGGATTGGGCTTCTGCTCCATGGGCAGAACGATATTGAGGGCCACCGACTTGGCGCCGGATTCGTGGGCGCCGCGGTTGGCCGCCTCCATGATGCCGGGGCCGCCGCCGGTCAGGATGACGAAATCGCATTCATTGGGATGGGTGCAGCAGGTGGAGACGATCTCGCCCAGGCGGCGGGCTTCCTGATAATAGCGGGCGTTGGCCAGCATGCGGCGGGCCACGCCCACCTTGCGGGCCATCTCGGCGTTGTCGGGGTGGGCGCGGGCGGCGCTTTCCGCCTCGGCCAGATGCTGTTCGGCCACCGCCAGTTCGGGGATGCGGGCCGAGCCGAACACCGCCACGGTGGAGCGGATGCCATGCTCCCGCAACAGGATTTCCGGCTTCATCTGCTCCAGTTGCAGGCGCACGGCGCGCAGATCGTCGCGCAGGATGAAATCCTCATCCTTGAAGGCCAGGCGGTAGGCGGGATTGCTGTCGACCTGCTCGGCCAGTTTGGCGTCGTCGCGGGCCGAAGGGAAGGGGCCGTCGATCTTGGGAGACATGGGAACCACCTTGTTTCGATTGGGTTTGTTCTTGCCGGGGCTCCCGTCGCCCAATATCGAGGGGAGCCCCCTGGGGCGGGGGCGCAGTGCCGCCCCCTATACAGTGTTAGGTAACCGGCGCGGCGCGGCCTTTCAAGCCGGGCCTACTTCCCGCAGCACTGTTTGTATTTTTTGCCGCTGCCGCAGGGGCAGGGATCGTTGCGGCCCACCTTGGGGTGGCTGCGCACCACCGGCTTGTTGTGCAGCTTGCCGTCCACATAGACCCAGCTGTCGTTCTCGCGGCGGAAATTGCTGGTTTCGCGGTGGGTCTGCTCCAGGCCGCCCTGACGGAAGCGGGCCTCGAATTCCACGGTGCCGGTCTCCTCGCCGGCGCCGCCGCCGGAGGTGGCGAGGATGGCAAGCCCCAGCCATTCCACCGCTTTCGCCCATTGCTCGGCGGCGGCGCGGTCGTGGTCGGTGCGGGCTTCCGGGGCCAGGCTGCGTTCCAGATGATCGATGTTGCACAGCACGTAGGCGGCATAGCGCGAGCGCATCAGGGCTTCCGGAGTGGCGGCGGGGCCGCCGTCGAGGATGGGACCGCAGCAGGCTTCCAGCGTTTTGCCGCTGCCGCAGGGGCATAGGGACATGATCACTCCTTGACGTCAGGGAGGGGGGTAAGACAGGGAACTCCGCCCGGCTTTTACCCCAAAGTCCTGGGGGTTCATAGGGGGGACGGACGACCGATCGCCTATTCAGAACAATTATTCTCGAACTCCGACTATACAGAGAGGCCCCGATTTTCGTATGCTTCCCGGCCCAATCGTTGCACCAAGGCGAAATCCCGTGGTTAAGCATTCTCTCTCGAAAGACAAGATCCGCATTCTGCTGCTGGAAGGCGTGCATGAAAATGCCGTCCAGGAGTTCAAGGCGCTTGGTTATACCAATGTCGAACTTCTGAAGGGCGCGCTGGACGAGGATCAGCTGATCGAAAAAATCCAGGGCGTGCACATCGTCGGCATCCGCTCCCGCACGCGCATCACGGAAAAGGTGCTGGCCGCCGCCAACCGCCTGATGGCCATCGGCTGTTTTTGCATCGGCACCAATCAGGTGGCCCTGGAGGCCGCCCACAAGGCCGGTATTCCGGTGTTCAACGCGCCTTATTCCAACACCCGCTCGGTGGCCGAGCTGGTGATCGGCGAAATCGTCATGCTGATGCGCCGCATCCCTGAAAAATCCACCGCCTGCCACCAGGGCAAGTGGGACAAGTCGGCCACCAACGCCTTCGAGCTGCGCGGCAAAACCCTGGGCATCGTCGGCTACGGCCATATCGGCGCCCAGCTTTCGGTGCTGGCCGAGGCCATGGGCCTGCAGGTGCGCTACTACGACATCGAGAAGAAGCTGGCCATCGGCAATGCCCGTCCGGTGAGCTCGCTGCAGGAACTGCTGGCCACCTCCGACGTGGTGTCGCTGCATGTGCCGGCCACGCCGCAAACCAGGAACATGATCGGCGAGGCGGAAATCCGCGCCATGAAGCCGGGCAGCTACCTCATCAACGCCTCGCGCGGCAATGTGGTGGTGATCGACCCCCTGGCCGAGGCCCTGAAGGAAGGCCGTCTGCTGGGGGCCGCCGTCGACGTGTTCCCCAAGGAGCCGGCCGCCAACGGCGAGGAATTCCAAAGCCCGCTGCGCAATCTGGCCAATGTCATCCTCACCCCGCATATCGGCGGCTCCACTCTGGAGGCGCAGGCCAATATCGGCGTTGAGGTGGCGGAGAAGCTGATCAAGTATTCCGACAACGGCTCCACCGTTGGCGCCGTCAACTTCGTCGAGGTGTCGCTGCCGGTGAAGGCCGGGGGCACGCGCTTTTTGCACATCCACAAAAACGCCCCCGGCATTCTGCGCCGCCTGAACGAAATCTTCTCGTCGCGCGATCTCAACATCTCGGCCCAGTATCTGCAGACCGATCCCGAAATCGGCTATGTGGTGGTGGACGTGGACGGCGAGGTGGACGAGGCGGAAATGATGGCCGATCTTACGGCGCTGGACGGCACCATCCGGGCCCGCTTCCTTTTCTAGATCCTTGCTTCAAGGGTGTTTTTGAAAAACCCGCTCCACCTTTGCAGGTGGGGCGGGTTTTCGTTTATGCTCTCTTCGTGAAACCTTGCGGCGCTTTCGCCTTGTCATTCCTCTTCCCTCTTGTCGGGGATCGGGAATGGGGGTATTCCTAATGATTACAAGAAGCAACAAATGGAAAATTCCGGGGGTGCCTCGATGAACTGCGATCTGTCAACCGAAGACGCCTTGCTCGTGGTTTCCCTGTCCGGCCGCTTCACGGCGGTTGACACGCCGATGTTCCGCAAGGTGATCGAGGATCTTCCCCTCGACGGGAAAAGCGGTGTCGTCTTCGATCTGCAAGGCCTGCAATTTGTCGATTCCGCCGCCCTGGGCCTGCTGGTGCTGGCCCGCGATTCCGTCAACGACCGCGGCCTGGCCATGAGCATCCGCCGCCTGCAGGGGCATGTGAAGAAGACGTTTGAACTGTTCCATTTTGATCAGCTCTTCACAATTCAACCATAATAAATTTATGGTTTTTGCCGCGCTGATGCCTATGTCATTGCCATGACCGGAGGCTTCCTGCATTCTTGACCGCGAAGTAAGGTTCGTGTCAGGAAAGGAGGCTTCGATGCCGCGTTTGGTCAGGGTATTTTGGGCTGTTCTCCTGTCCTTTCCCTTGATGGCGGCGGCAATGTCGCTGGAAGCCAATCCCACCCTGACCGATGCCCGCGCCCTGGTTCTGAAGGCGGCCGATGATCTGACCGCCAAGGGCCTGCAGGGAGCGTGCGCCGATTTCCTGCAAAAACCCGGCCCCTACTGGGTGGGCGAAGTGTATGTCTTCGTCCTCAGCCAGGATGGCGTGTGGGAATGCTACCCCCCCAAGCCTTCGGCGGCGGGGCTTAGTCTGCTGTCTCTGACCGATGTGGACGGCAAGGCCTTCGTCCGCGAGATGATCGCCACGGCCCAGGCGCATGGCGAAGGGGTTGTGGATTATAAATGGAAAAATCCGATAAACGGCCTGATTCAGATGAAGACGAGCTTCGTGAAGATGGTGAATGGGCATATTCTAGCTGCAGGCGTATTCAAGTAAATCTGAAGCATCCTTATGGTATTTTTTCCATTTTTTCTGCATCTTGCGGCATTTATTCGCATTTTCTGTTTTTAAATTTATGTTTTTCCTGGAAATGAATTGAAATTTTTTACATTTTCCGATGATAAGTTTCTGAGAGCGTGATACAGTGATGTAAAATACGCAATATAATGATGTTTCTTGAGGCATTGAGATGGGATTTGTGTCGTGATCCCGGCCGGCGACTTCAGCAAGGTTGAGGCCTTGGTGGCCGTGGATAATCCAGGTTTGCGCCAGGGCCTGCGTGAAGCCTTGCGCCGGATCGGCTGCAAGCAGATCGTCGAGGCCGTCAACGGTTTGCAGGTGCAGCGGGCCTTGGCCGAAAACGCCTTCGATCTGATGGTCATGGTCAGCGAGATGGAAAACCTGTTCCTGGGCGAACTGGTGCGCGACTTGCGCCATAACCGCCTGGGGCGGCACCCTTTTCCGCTGGTGGTCATGCTGTCCACCATGGCCGAGTTCGACTATGTGCGCCGGCTGGTGGATTGCGGCCCCGACGATGTGCTTTTGATGCCGGTGGCCCCCGACAGCATGCTGTCGCGCATGCGCACCCTGGTGCTGGCCCGCAAGCCCTTCGTCGTCACCCACGATTATGTCGGCCCCGACCGCCGCAAAAATCACCGCCCCAGCGTGGGCGGCGAATCGGCGCCCATGCTGGAGGTGCCCAATCCGGTGGCGGCCAAGGTGTATCGCATCGATGAAACCGGCTTGGAGCGCGACATCCTGCAGGTGCGCCAGCGTCTGAACCTTTTGAAGATCGAACGGCACGGCGTGCAAATTTCCTGGCTGGAAAAACAGCTGCTGCAGCTGTTTTCGGCCCAGCAGCCGGATGAGCGCCTGATCAGGCTGCACAGCCTGCATCTGGCCGATATCGCCGAGGATGTGCTGGCCCGCAGCGCCGCCTGGCAGGATAAGGCGCTGGAGCAGGCCTGCCGCCAGATGCAGGATGTGGCGCACCGGGTGGGTGATGCCGGCCGGGCGGCCATGGGGCCGCTGCTGGACGAACTGTCGCAGGGCTGCCGCGCCGCCGCCGCCGAAATCGCCCGCTGCATGGCGCGGGTGGGCAGCGGTTGGATGCCGCCGGAGCGTGCGGCCCTACCCGAAGCCGGGGGGTGATCACACCGGCCAACCGTTGACGTGACGTGTTGGCCGGTTTCCAGCGAGCCTTGAGCGAGCGGCCAAGGCTTAAGGCTGCAGCCGCCCGGCGAGGGACGGTACAACCGGGCAATTCATTGGCCGGTTGGTTCTCAAATCGCCTCGACGTCCACCGCCACTTTCAGGCTGTGGTCGCCGCCGCCCAGCACCACGCCGCGCAAGGGGCTGACATCGCCGTAATCGCGGCCCCAGGCGGTGGTGATATGCTCCTTGCCGGGGATGCAGTCGTTGGTGGGATCGAGATCGATCCAGCCGGCGCCCGGAACCCAGGCCGAGACCCAGGCGTGGGAAGCGTCGCTGCCGCGCAGCTTTTCCTGGCCGGGCGGCGGCCGGGTCAGCAGATAGCCCGAAACATAGCGCGCCGCCAGCCCCAGGGCGCGCAGGCAGCCGATGGTCAGGTGAGCGAAATCCTGGCAAACCCCGCGCTTGTCGGCCAGCACCCGCAGGATCGGCGTGGCCAGGGTGGTGGCGGCGGGATCGTAGGTGAAATCGCGGAAGAGGCGGTGCATCAGATCCAGAAGACCGGCCAGGATGGGCTGTTCGGGCGGGAAGCTGGGGGCGGCGTAGGCGCGCAAGGCGGCGTCGCCGCAGGGGATGAAGGGGCTGTCGAAGGTGAATTCCATGGCCTCCAGCAGGGTGGGGCCATGCGCGGCGCGCAGCATGGCCGCCACCGTTTCCCAGGGCGGGGTTTCGCCGGGCGCCGGCAGGGCGCGGGGATGCACCTCCACCCGGCTCGAAGCCTCCACCGTCAGGGTGCGGTGCGCTTCCTGCAGGGTGAAGAAGGCCACGCGGTTGCCGAAATAGTCGCGGCCGTCCTCATTCAGCAGGGTGGGGGCGGGCTGGATGCGCAAGGCGCTGCGGCGGCAGGTCTGGCCGTCGAAGCTGCGTGGCGCCAGATGGGCGTGATGGTGGGCCACCAGCACCGGTTCGGCGTAGCTGTAGGTGGTGGCGTGGCGGACCAGATAAATCATGGCAGAGGCTCGCGCAGGGCGGCGGGGGCGGAGCTGCGGCTGACCGCATGGGTGAAATAGTCGCGGGTCAGGGTTTCCGAAAGCTCCCACAGCCTGGAGCGCAAACTTTCCAGGAAGCCTTCCAGATTATGGTAGCCGCCATCCTCGTCGGGGCGGCACAGGGCCAGCAGATCGGCGGTGCGCAAGGCGCCGCTCAGCCAGATGGCCAGGCGCTGTTCGGGGCCATAGAACACCGAGCGGCGGGTGGCGGCCAGATGGTCCATATGGGCGCTCAGGGCGATGATCTGGAAGGCCAGCGAGCGGGGATTGCTTTCGTCGGCCAGCAGCAGATCCAGCACCGGGGCGAACTGCGGCGCCGAAAAATAGCGCGAGCGGTAGGTGATGGTGCTGTCGGAGATTTCCAGCAGCACGTCGAGCTCCGGTCCGGCCACGCCGTCCTTGTAGGCCAGGGCCCCCGACAGGGTTTCCACCACATGCACGGCCCGCTCCAGGCGGCGGCCGATATCGACGAAGCGCCAGGACAGGCCGCGCGTCATGTTCTCCATGGCCAGGCCGCTCAAGGCCTCGCCGGCCAGCACCACGTCGTTCAGGGCCGAAAGGGCGTCCTCGTGGTTCAGGCGGTTGCCGTCGCCCTGGGCATCGACGGTTTCGGCCAGACGGCCGACGGCGCGCCAGGTATCCGCCGAAAGACGGTCGCGCACCAGCGAGGCCATGCGCCCGGCCTGCCGCACCGTGGCCGCCAGACCGTCGGCATGGGCCGGATCGAAGGCCATGAGGGCGAAGGCGCCGATGGTGGGGGTTTTGCGCTGCGGCCGGAACACCCGGCGCAGCAGTTCGGCGGCCATGGGCAATTCATCGGCGGCGCCGCCATCGGCCCCTTCGCCGACGCGCGAGAGGATGGCGCGCAGCAGGCGGGCCATGTCCTCGGTGCGTTCCACATGGCGGCCGAACCAGAACAGATTGTCGGCGACGCGGCTGGGCAGATCCAGCGAACCGCGCACCAGCCGCACCGGCGCCGCCTTGGCCCGGCTGATCGCGGCCGGCCGGGCCTGGCGTTCGCCCAGAACCCAGCAATCCTTGCTGCCGCCGCCCTGCTGCATGGAGACGATCAGCCCGCCCCGTTCCGAGGCGATGCGGGCCAATCCGCCCGGCATGGCGGCGTAATCGCCATCGTGGGCGGCCAGGAACACCCGCAGCATCATGGGCCGGGGGTCCAGCTCGCCCTTGCTCCACACCGGCGCCGTGGAGAAACGGGGCCGGGCCTGGGCCAGGAAATCGCCGGGGCGGCGGCGGATGGCCTGGGCCAGATCGGCGCGCCCATCGCTGCTCAGATGTTCGCCGAAACGCAAGGCGCCGCGCCCGCCCGAAGCCAGGAAAGGCCGGATCACCAGCTTGTCCAAACGCTCCAGCACCTGGGCGCGGTCGGCGTCATGGCCGCACCACCAGCTGGGCACGCCGGGCATGGCCAGCTCCTCGCCCAGAAGATGCCGGCACAAGGCCGGCAGGAACGGCGCCAGACAGCCGCCCTCGACCACCCCCGATCCCAGCATGTTGGCCACCACCACCGTGCCGGCCCGCACCGCCTGCACCAGCCCGGCCACGCCCAGGGCGGAATCGCCGCGCAGTTCCAGCGGATCGCAAAAGACCGCATCGGTGCGGCGCAGGATCACATCCACCGGCTGCAGGCCGTCCAGGGTTTTCAGGAACACCCGGCCGTCGCGCACGGTCAGATCCTCGGCCTCCACCAGGGTGAAGCCCATGTGGCGGGCCAGATAGGCATGCTCGAAATAGGTTTCGTTGTAGGGGCCGGGGGTCAGCAGCACGGTGCGCGGCGTTTCGCGGCTGCGCGGGCTCAAGGCCGCCAGATCGTCGCGCAGGGTTTGAAAGAACGGGGTCAGCGGCTCGACGGCGTAGGCCTTCATCACATCGTTCAAGGTGCGTGAGATGATAACGCGGTTTTCCAGGGCGTAACCGGCGCCGGAGGGCGCCTCGCAGCGGTCGCTCATCACCCGCCACTGGCCATCGGGGTCGCGGGCGATATCCACGGCGTAGAGATGCAGATGGATGCCGTTTTGCGGCGCCACGCCGCACAAGGGGCGCAGATAGGCGGGATGGGCGAAGGCCAGGGCGGGCGGCAGAAGCCCCTGCGCCAGCAGGGTGCGCGGGCCGTAAAGATCGGCCAGGACGGCGTTGAGCAGGCGGGCGCGCTGGGCCAGCGCCGCGGCGATGCCCCGCCATTCCCGCGCCGGCAGGATCATCGGCACCGGGTCCAGCTGCCAGGGGCGGTCCAGCCCGCGCGGATCGCCGTAGACATTGTAGGTGACGCCGTTCTCGCGGATCAGGCGCAGGCCGCCGGTCCAGCGCCGCTCCATTTCGGCGGCGGGCAGGGTGGCCAGGGCGCTCATCAGCGGTTCCCAGTGCGGGCGCAGGCCGCCGTCCTCGCCCACCATTTCGTCCCAGCGGCCGCGCAGCAGCGGATAGCCCAGGCGGAATGCGCCCGGCAGGCATCCCTGTTCGCTGGCTTGCGTGCTCATCCGCCGTTCCGATCCGCCCTGTTGCTCCCGAACCATGCTTAGCCCATCGCGCGGCGCAGGTCGAGGGTTAGCGGGAAATCGGGGTTGAGGGCGGGGGCGGCGGGGTGGAGGGCGCCCGGGGTGTGGCCGAAGGGCTGGAAGCGGGCCAGGCGGCGGCTTTCCGCCTCGTTGGCGTTGACCGGAAAGCTGGTGTAGTTGCGCCCGCCCGGATGGGCCACATGATAGGTGCAGCCGCCCAGTGAGCGGCCCGACCAGCGGTCCACCACGTCGAACACCAGGGGGCTGTGCACGCCGATGAGCGGATGCAGGCACGATGGCGGCTGCCAGGCGCGGTAGCGCACCCCGGCCACGAACTCGCCGCTGCGGCCGGTGGCGGCCAGCGGCAGGGCCACGCCGTTGCAGGTGACGGCATGGCGCTGGCTGATCAGGCCGTCCACCCGCACCTGCAGGCGTTCCAGCGAGCTGTCGACATAGCGCACGGTGCCGCCGGCGCCGGGCTCCTCGCCCATGACGTGCCAGGGTTCCAGGGCATGGCGCAGTTCCACGCCCACGCCGCCGTAGCGCACCTCGCCGAAGCGGGGGAAGCGGAATTCGAAATGCGGTTCGAACCAGCTGTCCTGAAAGCCGTAGCCGTCGGCGCGCAGTTCGGCCAGAACCTCGGTGAAATCCTGCCAGACGAAATGCGGCAGCATGAAGCGGTCGCGCAAGGCGTGGCCCCAGCGCACCAGCGGCCGGGTGTAGGGCTCGAACCAGAAGCGGGCGATCAGGGCGCGCAGCAGCAGCATCTGGGCGCAACTCATGCGGGCGTGCGGCGGCATTTCAAAGGCGCGGAACTCCACCAGCCCCAGCCGGCCGGTGGGGCCGTCGGGGGAATAGAGCTTGTCGATGCAGATCTCGGTGCGGTGGGTATTGCCGGAAACGTCGGTCAGCACGTTGCGCAGAATGCGGTCGATCAGCCAGGGCGGGCACTCCATGCCGGGGCGCGGGATCTGACCCAGGGCGATTTCCAGCTCGTAAAGGCTGTCGTCGCGGGCCTCGTCGATGCGCGGCGCCTGGCTGGTGGGGCCGATGAACAGGCCCGAGAACAGATAGCTTAGCGAGGGATGGGTCTGCCAATAGCGGATCAGGCTGGCCAGCAGATCGGGGCGGCGCAGAAACGGGCTGTCGGCGGCCGAGGCCCCGCCCACCACGATATGATTGCCGCCGCCGGTGCCGACATGGCGGCCGTCCACCATGAATTTCTCGGCCCCCAGGCGGGATTCGCGGGCCAGATCGTACAGGCTGACGGTGGTGTCGCGCAGCTGCGGCCAATCGGTGGCGGGGTGGATGTTGACCTCGATGACGCCGGGATCGGGGGTAACCTTGATGACGTTGAGGCGTGGATCGTCGGGCGGCGGATACCCTTCCAGATGCAAGGGCAGCGACAGTTCGGCGGCGGTGTCCTCGATGGCGGCCACCAGTTCGACGAAGCTGTCGGCATCGGTCAGCGGCGGCAGGAACAGACACAGCTTGCCGTCGCGCGGCTGCAGGCAAAGCGCGGTGCGCACAGGCGGGGCGGCGGCCGGCGGCGGCGATGCGTCCCCGGTGGGCAGCGGCGTTTGCCGCTCCACCCGGCTGGCGGCGGCGCGCGGCCGGGGATCGGGCAGGCGGCCGCGCGGGGCGAAGGGGTCTTGCGGGATATGCCAGGGATAATCGGCGGCGGGGATATGGGGCAGGCTCTCCAGCGGCAGGCGGAACCCCAGAGGGGAATCGCCGGGCAGCAGATAAAGCCGCTCGCGCCGCAGCGGCCAGGGGCTGCTGGTCCAGCGCCGTCCGTCGCGGCCGTTCCAGCGCTGGATGGGCAGCACGAAGCCGGCCGGGCGCTGCAGGCCGTGCTCCAGCACCCGGGCCAGGCGGGCGCGCTCCGGCTCGCTGTCGAGGGTCAGGGCGCGGGGATCGAGATTGACCGGCAGGGCCAGCTCCTGCTCGGTGAAATAAAGCGGGTCCTCATAGGCCGGCAGCAGGTTTTCCGGTGGAAGGCCCAGGCGCAGGGCCAGGGTTTCGCCGAACCGGCGGATGGCGTCCTCGTCGGGGGGCTGACCGGGGCTTTCCTCGGCCACCAGGGCGGGGTCGGTCCACAAGGGCTTGCCGTCGCCGCGCCAATAAAGCGCGAAGGCCCAGCGCGGCAGCCCTTCGCCGGGATACCATTTGCCCTGGCCGAAGGTTTGCAGCCCGTCCGGGGCGAAGCGCCGGCGCAGCCGCTGCATCAGATCGAAGGCGCGCTCGCGCTTGCCGGGGCCGGTGGCGGCGGTGTTCCATTCCGCCCCCTCCATGTCGTCGAGGGAGACGAAGGTGGGCTCGCCGCCCATGGTCAGGCGCACATCGCCGCTGTGCAGCCGGGCGTCCACATGCCGGCCCAGGGCATCGATCTCGCGCCATTGCCGTTCCGTGTAGGGTTTGGTGACGCGCGGCGTTTCGGCGATGCGGTGCACCCCCATATGAAAGCCGAATTCCACCGAGCAGGGCTCCACCAGCCCGGAAATGGGGGCGGCCGACACCGGATCGGGGGTGCAGGCCAGGGGGATATGCCCTTCGCCGGCCAGCAGGCCCGAGGTGGGATCGAACCCGATCCAGCCGGCGCCGGGCAGATAAACCTCGGTCCAGGCATGCAGGTCGGTGAAATCGTCGGCGGGGCCGGGCGGGCCGTCCAGCGGTTTCTGGTCGGGGGCAAGCTGGACGAGGTAGCCCGAGGCGAAGCGGGCGGCAAAGCCCAGATGGCGCAGGATCTGCACCAGCAGCCAGGCGCTGTCGCGGCACGAGCCGGTGCCCCGGCTCAAGGTATCCTCGCAAGACTGCACGCCGGGTTCCATGCGGATCAGATAGCCGATCCGCTGCTGCAAGGCCTGATTGAGCCCCACCAGCATGTCCACCGTGGGTTGTTCATGGCGGGAAATGCCCGCCAGATAGGCAGTCAGGGCCGGGCCGGGGGTTTCGGCGGCGCGGAAGGGGGCCAGTTCGTTGGTCAGCACCGGATCATAGGCGAAAGGCCAGCGCTCGGCTTCGGGCTCCAGGAAAAAGTCGAACGGATTATGGACGGCCATCTCGGCCACCAGATCCACCTCGAACGACAGTTCGCTGACTTTTTCCGGAAAAACGAAGCGGGCCAGCCAGTTGCCCTGGGGATCCTGCTGCCAGTTGACGAAATGCCCCTCGGGCTTGACCTTCAAGGTGTAGGCCAGAACCGGTGTGCGGGCATGGGGCGCCGGGCGCAGCCGCACCACCTGGGGAGACACCGTGACGGGCTTGTCGTAACGGTAGGAGGTCAGGTGGTGAAGAGCTACCTGGATACTCATGGACGATCTCCCCGAACGGCCTCTGACGCCTCGATCATTGACGCTATTGCCGGATGCTGCAAGGCACAATCGGTGTTCATGCCTTCAAAATGGGCAGTTTCCCCCATTGCGACGTATCGGATCTTTCATTTTCGCTTGGGCTGGGTTGCGTGCCCCATATGTCGATGGCATAGTTGGGGCCGACGCCGTATTGGGGGTGTCTGTTTGTGCGCGCGTGGCGATGGGATGGCCGCCTTCGGCGCGCGCCGTAACAAGCATGCGCGAGGGATCACCGTGAATATTAGCCGCGATTATCACATCCTGGTGCTGGAAGACGAGCCCGCAACCCAGGCCATGCTGGCCTCGCTGATGGAAGGCGAAGGGTTTCGGGTCACAACGGCGGCCAGCGGCGCCCAGGCGCAGGAGGCGGTGGCGCAAACCCGCTTCGATCTGGTGCTGCTCGACCTCAATCTCCCCGACGATGACGGCCTTTATATCGCCCGCGAGCTGCGGGCGAAATCCGATGTCGGCATCATCATGCTGACCTCCCGCAAAGAGGATATCGACCGCGTGATCGGCCTGGAGATGGGCGCCGACGATTACGTGACCAAGCCCTTCTTTCCGCGTGAGCTGGTGGCCCGGGTTAAAAACCTGCTGCGCCGTCTCAATCAGCCGCGCGCCACCCGTCGCGCCGACGGGGCGGGCGGCAGCGAGCTGCGCCGTTTCAACGGCTGGGAAATGGACATGGCCAAGCGCACCTTGCTGAACGCCGAGGGATTGGATGTCAGCCTGACCCGCGCCGAGTTCGATCTCTTGACCGCCCTGGTCAACAGCGCCGGCCGCGTTTTGTCGCGCGAGCAGCTGCTGGACGCCATCGGCAGCCAGTTCTGGACCCCGGTGGACCGCACCATCGACGTGCTGGTCAGCCGCCTGCGCCGCAAGATGGAGGCCGATCCCAAATCGCCGACCATGATCCAGACCTCGCACGGCTACGGCTACAAATTCGCCCCCGCCGTCACGGTAGGCTGATGCCGCCACCCGGTGCCTGAGGGACATAAATTTGGAAGCCGCGCCAGCGCCCGGCGCCTGAGGGACACATAAAAACATGCTCTTCGACTGGCGCAAGCACCGTGTTCTGCTGGTCGATGGCGATGACCAGTTCCGCTTCTGGGTGCGCGGGCTGCTGTTGCAGCAGCGGGCCGCCGGGGTGCTCAGCCTGGGTGCGGTGCAAGGGTCGGAAGAAGAGGTGTGCCGGCAGGGCCCCAGCCTGGCCCTGCTGGAATTGAACGGCGACGGGGCCGCTCTGTTCGCCTTTCTGCACTGGCTGCGGGGGCATGCCGAAACCACCCTGGCGCAGCTGCCGGTGATTTTGATGATCAAGGATGTGGACAAGGCGGTGCTGGAACAGGCCAGCGTCTACGGCATCCAAGGCGTGCTGAAAAAGCCGCTGAGCGGCGATCTGCTGATGAAGGCTCTGGTCTCGGTGGCGCGCAATCCCCGCGCCGTAACGTACCAGCCGCCCCGCCCCGCGGCGGCGGCGGCGTTCAGCCTGCCCCTGGCCAGCGCCCCGCCCAAACCGCTGCATAGCCCGGCCTCCGCGCCCGCCGCCCCGGCACGGGCGGC
>JAJZGK010000226.1 GCA_021798485.1 Pseudomonadota bacterium | reverse complement strand
GAGATGCGAGGCTAAAAACAGACCCGTCGTAACCGGTCAACTCGCCGCCTGCGCATCCCTTCCATCGTCTTCACTTGTCAAAGAGCGGAAGAGAGCTTTTCTCTTCGTTTCCGGCGGCGCGGCGCTTGCTGCGTCGTCGGGAGGCCGGACTTATAGCCTTGGGCCGGAGGGTCGTCAACAGCAAAAAATGCGTTGTGTCATTTTTTTGTCGCCGCCCCTCTCCGGCCCCTGGCGATCACACCCCGTAGAACGAGCGGTACCACTCCACGAAGCGCGGCACCCCCTGATCGATGCTGGTGGTGGGTTGGTAGCCGCAATCGGCGCGGATGGCCTCGATATCGGCGTAGGTGTCCTTGACGTCGCCGGGCTGCATGGGCTCGAACTGGATTTCGGCCTTGCGCCCGGTCGCCGCCTCGATCACCGCGATGAAGCGCATCAGCGGTTCGGAGCGGTTGTTGCCGATATTGTAGACACGGTACGGCACCCCCGGCCCCGAAGGCGGCCGGTCGCTGACCGCCAGCACACCGCTGACGATGTCGTCGATGAAGGTGAAATCGCGCCGCATATCGCCGTGATTGAACACCCGGATGGGTTTGCCGGCCAGAATGGCCGAGGTGAACAGGAAGGCCGACATGTCGGGCCGGCCCCAGGGGCCGTACACCGTGAAAAACCGCAGCCCCGTGGTGGGGATTTGGAACAGATGGCTGTAGCAGTGGCTCATCAGTTCGTTGGATTTCTTGGTGGCGGCGTAGAGCGACACCGGCGTATCCACCCGGTCTTCCACCGCGAAAGGCAGTTTGGTATTACCGCCATAGACCGACGAGGAACTGGCATAGGCCAGATGCTCGCAGCGCGGCAGATGGCGCGCCAGTTCCAGGATGGCCAGATGCCCGTCGATATTGGAGCGGGTATAGGCGTAAGGGTTGACCAGCGAGTAGCGCACCCCCGGCTGGGCGGCCAGATGGATGATGCGGGTGATGTCCTTATGCCGGGCGGCGAGATCGGCCATGGCCTCGCGGTCGGCCAGATCGGCCTTCAGGAAGGTGAAGCCGGGCTGCCCCTCCAACCGGGCCAGCCGCGCCTGTTTGAGGGCGGGATCGTAGTAATCGTTGATGCAGTCGAGGCCGATCACCCGTTCGCCCCGCTGCAGCAGGCGCTGGCAGGTGTGAAAGCCGATGAAACCGGCGGCGCCGGTGACGAGATAGCTCATGAGCCTCCCCCAAAAACAGCCGACCCCGCCGGAAGCGGGGTCTGCGTTCGCCTGGTTTATTCCATGCCGATGGCGCGCTTATAAAGATCCAGCAGTTCCTCCTGCTCCTTGCGCTCGTGCTCTTCCACACGGCGCAGGGCGATGATCTTGCGCAAGATCTTGGTGTCGAAGCCGGTGGACTTGGCCTCGGAATACACCTGCTTGATATCCTCGGCGAGGGCCTTCTTCTCCTCCTCCAGCTTCTCGATGCGATCGACGTACTGTTGAAGAGCTTCCGCGGCAATGCCGCCAATGGCTTCGCTGGCACCTTCGGCCATGTTTCCGGACCTCTATATGATGAAAAAACAGAGGCGGAGGATAGCCAGAGCCCCCCCGCCGGCGCAAGTGACGATTAACGCTCCCCTCCGCCCTTCACCGGCGGCATCCACTTTTGCACCGACACCGGCTTGCCGCTTTGCGAACGCATCACCTTGGGGCGCAGCACCTGGGTGACCGGCGGCGCTCCCACCGCCTCGTTGACGGGGGAATTTTTCCTGGCATAGAAGGCGATCATGTCCTTCAGGGGAATTTCGCTGCGCTCGCCCCGGGCCAGGGCATCCTTGTAGGGCTGATGGCCGCGCACCAGCTGGTTCAGATGCTCGGCCGTGTGCGAACCGAAGCGGCGCCAGATGCTGTCGAGGAAATGGCTGACGGCCTCGGGCATGGGCCGGGGATCGATGGGGGGGCGCTGAATGGCGCAGGCGCGGAACACGCCGGGTTCGATGGGGCCGAACTCGTCGGCCACGAATAGCGCCGGCATCAGGCGGCGGCCGTGATAGGCCACGGCGAAATAGGCCTGGGAAAGATACATCAGCCGGTGCAGCTTCTGCGGCTGAATATATTCGTTGTCGTTCAGAGCCCGGTCGACGAACCAATAGGCCACATCGAAACTGGACTCCACCGCCGCGATCGCCACCTTGCCACCTCTGCTGTCACTTAAACGCCCTGCCTTGAGAAGATGGGGCGGTTTCGCCCGCCGCGCAACATCAGGAAAAGCGGTTGATGACCGAGCCCTGATTACGGAACATGCCCGAGCAGATCTTCATATTGATCTCGTAAACGCCGAGGCCATGCATGAGATCGGCCACCAGGATGGGAGCGGAGCTGCGGAAATCCTGCATGCTTTCACTGGCCGGATACGAGGCGGCGGCCATCTTGACCAGCTGGGTGAACTGGCTTTGCGGGTTGTCGGGATCCTGCTTTTTTTTGCGGGGGATGGCGCCGAAACCGTCCGAGGCCTCTTCGTCGTAGCTGTGCCGCCAGGGATCCTTCACCGACAGGAAGGGCGGCGTGATGCGTTCCACGGCATCGAACGAAGTCGCGCGCTGCCCCGTGCCGGCGTTGCCAACGGCAGCGCCGACCGAAGACGCGACAGACGACGTCACCTTCGATGCGGTTGACATGAACGACACCCTTTCAACCCCATGGGTATTGTACCCATCCGGCCACCATATCGGTAAATATATTTCCGTCCGGTTAACGCTCCCCCATCATTTTGTGCCGGGGCGGCGGTCCCGCAACGGGCGGATTCTTTGCAAATCGACAGGAATGCCGCATAGTCGCGGCGTCTCCTGGAGCGCAGCGGAGGACCGTCATGTCGAACGTTCTGGTTTCCATCTTTTCGCCCGACCGTACCGGTCTGGTTTCAGCCATTACCGGCCGCCTCTTCGAGCTGGGCGCCGACCTGGGCGATACCAGCTTCGCCGTGCTGGGGGCGGGCGCGGAATTTTCCAGCGTCTGCCGCGTGCCCGATCATCTGACCAGCCAGGAGGTGCAGAGCGAACTGGCCGACCACCCCGAGCTTGCCGGCGCCACCGTCACGGTGCGGCCCTTCGGCCTGGCCGCCGAGCACGGCCCCAGCGCCGCCATCACCCATACCGTCACCGTGAGCGGCGGCGACCGGCCCGGCCTGATCGCCCGCCTTTCGGAAGCCTTCACCCAGTACGGCGCCAATATCGTCCGCCTCGACGCCCAGCGCCTGGCCCTGGCCGAAGGCGGCCGCTATATCACCCGTTTCGCCGTCTGGGTGCCGCCCTCCAGTCGTCCGGCCTGCCTGAATACCGTGGCCAACACCGCCGGCGAGCTGGGACTGTCCTGCAGTTGGGAGCAGCAAGGGTGAGCAACGGCTGGTTGGAGGCGTTTCCCGATCTGGAACGGCTGGATCCGGAGGCCCGCCGCGCCCTGGCCGAACAGGGGCGCCGCGTGAGTATTCCGGCGGGCAGCGTCCTGTTCCGCGACGGCGATCTGTGCCAGGCGTTCCTGCTGGTGCTGGAGGGCCAGGTGCGGGTGCAGAAGGTGGCCGAATCCGGGCGCGAGATCGTGCTCTACCGCGTGGAGGCCGGCCAAAGCTGCATCATGACCACCGCCTGCCTGCTGGGCGACCTGCCCTACGGCGCCGAGGGCCTGACCGAAAGCCCGGTGGAGGCGGTGGCCCTGCCCGGCATGCTGTTTCACCGCCTGCTGGCCCAGTCCGATCCCTTCCGCCGCTTCATCTTCACCGCCTATTCCACCCGGCTGGCCGGGCTGCTGTCGCTGATCGAGGAGGTGGCCTTCGGCCGTATCGACCGACGGTTGGCCGGCCTGCTGCTGGATCAGGCCGAGGCCGGCACGGTGCGCGCCACCCATCAGGATCTGGCCGTGGAACTGGGCAGCGCCCGCGAGGTGATCAGCCGTCAGCTGAAGGAGTTCGAACGCCGGGGCTGGATCGCCCTGGCCCGCGGCCAGCTCAGCCTGCTGAACCCGGCCGCCCTGGAAAATCTGCGCGACGTGTAACTAGGTCACAGACCGCACGCGGAAAAAAGTCTGAAATCGCCTTCAGACCACCCGCAACCGTGCTCTCCTAAGGATCAAGACCATGCCGAAGAATGTTGGAACCCTCGATCGTATCGCCCGCGCCGTTGTCGGCATCGCCCTTATCGTCTGGGCGCTGACCGGCGGCCCCATCTGGGCCTGGATCGGCGTTGTGCCGCTGGCCACCGCCCTGATCTCGTTCTGCCCGGCCTACACCCTGCTGGGCGTGCGCACCTGCCCGCGCAAGGAATAACCCACGCCTCGGGCGGCGTGATAGATGCCGCCGCCCGGCGAGGGACGATACAACCGGTCAATGCATTGGCCGGTTGGTATGAAAGCCGGGTCCGCCATGCGGGCCCGGCTTTTCCGTTACGCCGCCGCGGCGGCCTTGACGGCGCTTTGCAGTTTGGTGAAGGCGCGGTTTTCCAGCTGGCGCACCCGCTCACGGCTGATGCCGTAGCGCACACCCAGTTCCTCCAGGGTCATGGGATCGGAGCGCAGGCGCCGCTCGGTCAGGATATCCAGTTCGCGGCGGTCCAGCACCTTCAGGCCTTCGGCCAGCCAGCGGTTTTGCAGGTGGCGTTCCTCGCGCTCGCCCAGCAGCGTTTCCTGGTCGGGGCTTTCATCCACCAGCAGATCCTGGCGCTCCATGGCGATATCGGCGGCCACCGGGGCGTTCAGCGAACTGTCGCGGGCGGCGATACGCTGGTTCATCAGGCGCACTTCGCTGGCCGGAACCGAAAGCTCGACGGCGATACGCTCGACGTCCTGCTCCTTCAGATCGCCGCCTTCCATGATCTGCAGCTTGGATTTCACCTTGCGCAGATTGAAGAACAGCTTCTTGTGCGCCGACAGCGTGCCCAGACGCACCATCGACCAGCTGCTCAGAACATATTCGTGCAGCGCCGCCTTGATCCACCACATGGCGTAGGTGGCCAGGCGGAAGCCCTTATCCGGATCGAATTTCTTCACGGCCCGCATCAGCCCCAGATTGCCTTCGCTGATCAGATCGGGGAGCGGCAGCCCGTAATGGCGGAAGCCCAGGGCCATTTTGGCCACCAGACGCAGATGGCTGGTCACCAGCTGGTGCGCGGCCTCCACATCCTCGTGCTGCTGCCAGCGCTTGGCCAGCATGTATTCCTGTTCCTGCGACAGAACCGGAAAGGCGCGGATCTCGCGCAGATACTTCACCAAGCCGCCGTCGGCGGTCAGAACGGGAACCGTGGCATTGATCGCCGTCATGGTCACATCCTCCATCTCGAAGCAATATGACGACTGCCCGCCTTGCGGCCGGACATGGGCGCGGCCCCCGTCATCGGGCCACCGCGCTTTCCTCCATATTGTCCGACAACCAGACCCTTGCAGTCAAGTATCGCGGCGGTAGGAAAGGCGCGGCGTCCTTATGATGGCGTGTTTCGGCGTCATACCTCTTATGGTCCTGTTTAGAAGAGAAATATGTCTAAAATATGAGGTGCTCCGCCTCGTTTCGCCGTAATGGCTTATCCCCCTGCATCAGGTTGGCTCGCCGATGCGTCTGATTCGTCACCCTCGGGCTTGACCCGAGGGGCCACGTGGCCCCGTCTGGCCGTGTGCCAAGCGGAAAGACGTGGATGGCCGGGTC
>JAJZGK010000225.1 GCA_021798485.1 Pseudomonadota bacterium | reverse complement strand
ATGGATGGGGGCCGGCCAGGCGGCCAGGGCCAGCCGTCCGCCCTTGACCGCCGAAAGGTGCTTGCGCAGGCAATTGATCTCGGCGATGGAGGCGCCCGACAGCAGCAGGCCGCGCGTCACCGCCTGTTTGTCGTCCAGGGTGAGGCCGGGGGCGGGCAGGGCCATCAGGGCCGAACCGCCGCCCGAGATCAGGGCGATGACCAGATCCTCGGCGCCAAGGCCCTCCAACTGCGCCAGCATGCGGGTGGCGGCGCGGAAGCCGGCGGCGTCGGGCACCGGATGCCCGGCCTCGGCCACCGCGATGCGCCCGGTGGGCTGGCCGTAGCCGTAGGGGCAGATCACCAGGCCCGAGAGCGGGCCGTCCCAGCAGGCTTCGAGGGCCGCGGCCATGGCGGCGGCGGCCTTGCCGGCCCCCACCACCACGGTGCGGCCCTTGGGGCGGGGCGGCAGATGGGCGGCCAGGGTGCGCGCCGGATCGGCGGCGGCCAGGGCGGCGTGGAAAAGATCGAGGAGGAAGACGCGGGGCGGGGGAAGAGACACGGGGGCAGTCACCGGAAAAGTCAGACCGGAGAAAAGTTTATGGGGCTTTGGTTGTCGGCGGCAAGGGCGGCTGATAGTGTGGCGGATAAGACTGTGTTTAAAAACGGGTTGCTCTCATGTTTGTCCGCCTTCGCCGCTCCCTGCTGATTTTGCCGCTTGCCGCCGTGTTGCTGGGCGCCGGTGCCGCCCGGGCCGACGATGTGGCGCTGCAGATCGGCCAGGCCGGCGCCGCCAATGTGCGGGGCGATGCCCTGCATACCCTGACCGCGCTGCAGGCGGCGCAAACCCTGGTGTTCGGCCGCCTGACCGAGCAGTTCGCCAAGGTGATGCCGCCCGCCCCCGCCGGCTGGGACGCCTCGCCGCCGGAAAGCCAGTCGCTGGACAGCATCGGCGGTGGCATGACGGTGACGCGGGGCTACAGCAAGGGCGATTCCACCCTCAACGCCTCGCTGGTGGTGGATAATCCGGCGGTGATGGCCAATTCCACCCTGTTCCGCCAGACCGGCGCTCTGAATCCGGGATGGAGCCGCCTGGAGATCGGCGGCGAGGATGCCCTGATGCGCTACGATGCCGCCGACCGCGTGGGCGAGATCATGATCCTGCTGTCCGACCGTGTGCTGCTGCAGATCGAAGGCAGCGATATCGGCCGCAGCGATCTGCTGGTGCAGACGGCACGCGGCTGGAACATTGCCGCCATCCGGCGGGTTTTGGGCGGCAGTTAAGCGCTTCGGGGCGGCGGCGCCCTATTCCCCGGCCCGGGCGGCCTGCCCTTCGGGGCGTTCCTCCAGGGGGGCGGGCAGCCCGAAGCTGATGCCGCGGCAGGCCACGCTGTGCTTGCCGGTGGCGCGGTCGGTCAATGGTTTGCCCGCCATGACCGAGGGGGTTCTGGCGTAAAGCCGGTAAATGATCTGCGGCAGCCAGCACTGGGCATCGGGGTGGCTTTCCCCCACATCGCGGAACTGATCGGCCGAGGTGAAGAAATGCGCCTCGCCGCCATGGGCGTCGGCATCCACGATCACCACCAGGGGATGGCCGGGATGGCGCATATATTCGATGCCGGGCCGGGCCGAGGTTTTGCCCTCGCGCCGTTCGATCACCACCACGCGGGGGATGGCGCCGCCGAAGATGGTGCGCACGCAGGCGGCGGCGGCGCGGGAAACCCCTTCCGCCCCCACCTCGCCGGGCACGGCCTTGTCGAAGGCCTGGCCGATGAAGGTGGCGATGGCGGTTTTCAGATGCTCCCGCGGCTCGGGCTGGCCGGGCACCGGTTCGCCCGCGAAGCTGCGCAGCACCGGGGTGGCGAAGCTGTCGGCGGCATGGATGAAATCATCCTCGCTGTGGAAGAAGAAGCCGTAGCCGCTGCCGTCGGGGCGGCGCAGCAGCACGATCTCGGGATATCGGGCGTGGGAGCCGGTCATCTCGGAGCCTTCATTTGTCAGCGGAACGGCCCCCCGGAGCCGGATGGCTTCAGGGGGCTGCCATCACCTTACTCCGCCGCCGGGCTTCCGGCTATGCGTTTCAGCAGATCATGGCGGCGGCGCACCCACATCTCGGCGTCGGCCAGCATGTGCTTGTAAAGGGCGTGGTCGTGGCTGTCGGTGACGCGGAAGCGGGTTTCGCTGGCCATGAACTCCTCCAGGCTCAGGCTTTGCTCGCCCATATCCAGCTCCAGGGCCGGCTGGCCGCCGCCCAGTTTGCGCGGATCGTAGCGGTAGAGCGGCCAGTAGCCCGATTGCACGGCCCCCTTCTGCTGGCCGAGGCCGGCGGCCATGTCGAAGCCGTGGGCGATGCAATGGGCATAGCCGATGATCAGCGACACGCCATCGTAGGAGGCGGCCTCCTGCATGGCCTTGACCATCTGGGCATCCTTGGCGCCGAAGGCCACCGAGGCCACATAGACGTTGCTGTAGGCCATGGCGATCAGGCCCAGATCCTTCTTGGGCCGCGATTTTCCGGCCATGGCGAACTTGGCGGTGGCGCCCAGCGGCGTGGCCTTGGACTGCTGGCCGCCGGTGTTGGAGTAAACCTCGGTATCGAGCACCAGGATATTGACGTTGCGGCCCGAGGCCAGCACATGGTCGAGGCCGCCATAGCCGATATCGTAGGCCCAGCCGTCGCCGCCGACGATCCACACCAGCTTGTCCACCAGATAGTCGGCCAGTTCCAGCATGCGGATGCCGGCATCGTCGGCGGCCCCGGCCAGCAGGCGGCGCAGTTCGTCAACGCGGGAGCGCTGGTCGCGGATGGCCATATCGGTGTCTTGCGGGCTGTGCAGCAGGGCGTTGACCAGGGGTTCGGGCACGCGGCCGCTCAGGGTTTGCAAAAGCTGGCGGGCATGGTTCCTGTGATGATCCAGGGCCAGGCGGAAGCCCAGGCCGAACTCGGCGTTATCCTCGAACAGCGAGTTGGACCAGGCCGGGCCGCGGCCGTGGCTGTCGGTGGAATAGGGCGTGGTGGGCAGGTTGCCGCCGAAGATCGACGAGCAGCCGGTGGCGTTGGCGATGAGGGTGCGGTCGCCGAACAGCTGGGTCAGGGTGCGGATATAGGGGGTTTCGCCGCAGCCCAGGCAGGCGCCCGAGAACTCGAACAGCGGGGTGACCAGCTGCGAGGCCTTCATGGTCATGCGCAGATCGGCCCGTTCGATATCGGGCAGGGTGAGGAAATAGGTGAAGTTGCGCTTTTCGTCGGCCAGCAGCGGCGCCTTGGGCACCATGGCCAGGGCCAGACGGTTGGGATCATCCTTGGCCTTGCCGGGGCAGGCGTGGATGCACAGGCTGCAGCCGGTGCAGTCTTCCGGGGCCACCTGCAACAGATAGGTGCCGCCCTTCACCTCCACCCCCTTGTAGGGCATGTGCTTCAGGGTTTCCGGCGGGTTGGTCACCGCCGCTTCCGGCACCGCCTTGGCGCGGATGGCCGAATGGGGGCACACCAGCACGCACTTGTTGCACTGGATGCACAGCGCGGGATCCCACAGCGGGATCTCGTCGGCGATGTTGCGCTTCTCGAAGCGGGCGGTGCCCACCGGCCAGGTGCCATCGGCGGGGAAGGCCGATACCGGCAGCAGATCGCCCTTGTTGGCCAGCATCATGGCGGTGACGGTGCGCACGAAGTCGGGGGCGTCGTCGGGCACCAGCGGCGGCAGCTCGGCGGTGGAGGTGACGGCGGCGGGCACCGGCATCTTCTGCAGATGGGCCAGGGCCTGATCGACCACGGCGAAGTTCTTCTCGACGATGGCGCGGCTCTTGCGGCCGTAGGTTTTTTCGATGGCCTTCTTGATATGGGCGATGGCTTCGTCTTTGGGCAGCACCTCGGCCAGGGCGAAGAAGCAGGTTTGCATGATGGTGTTGATGCGCTGGCCCATGCCGGCGGCCTGGGCCACGGCGCGGGCATCGATGGTGTAGACCGAAAGCTTCTTGTCGATGATGGTCTGCTGCACCGGGCGCGGCAGCTGGTCCCACAGGGCCTCGGCCGGGGTGGGGGCGTTCAGCAGGAAGGTGGCGCCGGGGGCGGCGTAATCGAGCACATCGTACTTTTCCAGGAAGACGAAATGGTGGCAGGCCACGAATTCGGCGTTGCGCACCAGATAGGGGGCCTGGATGGGGTGATCGCTGAAGCGCAGATGGCTGATGGTCACGGCGCCAGATTTCTTGGAATCGTAGACGAAATAGCCCTGGGCGTAATGATCGGTGGCGTCGGCGATGATCTTGATGGAGTTCTTGTTGGCCCCCACCGTGCCGTCGGCGCCCAGGCCGAAGAACACGGCGCGGCGCATGCCCTCGGAGTGCAGCGAGAAGGTGGCGTCCCAGTCCAGCGACAGCCCGGTCACATCGTCGCGGATGCCGATGGTGAAGCGGCGCTTCGGGGTTTCCCTGGCCAGTTCGTCGTACACCGCCTTGACCATGCCGGGGTTGAATTCCTTCGACGACAGGCCGTAGCGGCCGCCGATCACCAGGGGATCGCGTCCGGTGGGGCGCAGGCCGGTGGCGCGGGCCTCGGCCAGGGCGGTCACCACATCCTGGAACAGGGGCTCGCCCAGGGCGCCCGGCTCCTTGCAGCGGTCCAGGGTGGCGATGGCGCGGGTGGTGGGGGGCAGGGCGGCGATGAAGGCATCCAGCGGGAAGGGGCGGAACAGGCGGATCTTGATCACGCCGGTTTTGCGGCCGTGGCGGTTCAGCCAGGCGCTGGTGACCTCGGCGGTTTCGGCGCCCGAGCCCATGATCACCAGAACCTCCTCGGCCTCGGGATCGCCGGCATACTCGCACAGCTGGTAGCGCCGCCCGGTGATGGCGGCGAAGCGGTCCATCTCGGCCTGGACGATGCCGGGCACGGCGGCGTGGAAGGAATTGCGCGCCTCTTGCGACTGGAAGAAGGCGTCGGGGTTCTGGGCGGTGCCGCGCACCACCGGATGATCGGGGCTCAAGGCGTGCTTGCGGAAGGCGTGCACGTCGGCCTCATCGATCATTTTATGCAGATCGGCATCGCTTAAGGCAGTGATCTTGGCCACCTCGTGCGAGGTGCGGAAGCCGTCGAAGAAATGCAGGAACGGCACGCGGGAGCGCAAGGTGGCGGCATGGGCCACGGCGGCCATGTCCTGCGCCTCCTGCACCGCGTTGGAGGCCAGCATGGCGAAGCCGGTCTGGCGCACGCCCATCACATCGGAATGATCGCCGAAGATCGACAGGGCGTGGGTGGCGATGGTGCGGGCCGAAACATGCATGACGAAGGGGGTGAGCTCGCCGGCGATCTTGTACATGTTGGGGATCATCAGCAGCAGCCCCTGCGAGGCCGTGAAGGTGGTGCCCAGGGCCCCGGCCTGGATGGCGCCGTGCACCGCCCCGGCGGCGCCGCCCTCGGACTGCATCTCGGTCACTTCCGGGACCACGCCCCAGATGTTCTTTTTCCCCTCCGAGGCCCACTGATCGGCCAGTTCCCCCATGGTCGAGGACGGGGTGATGGGATAGATCACCGCCAACTCGCTGCAACGGAAGGCGACGGACGCGCAGGCCTCGTTGCCATCCACGGTGATCATCTGCTTTTTCGTCATGATGGGGGATCTCCTGCGGCCGGCGGGAAAAATCGGCGCTGGGGGAATTGAAACACAGATGCCCCCGGCAAGAGAAGGGCGATAACAGCCT
>JAJZGK010000224.1 GCA_021798485.1 Pseudomonadota bacterium | reverse complement strand
GCCACCGTGGCCGACGCCCGCTTCGCCAAGCCCCTGGATCAGGAGCTGATCCGCCAGCTGGCCCGCCACCACGCCGTGCTGATCACCGTGGAGGAAGGCTCCATGGGCGGCTTCGGCGCCCAGGTGGCGCATTTCCTGGCGCACGACGGCCTGCTGGACGGCGCCTTGCGTTTCCGCCCCATGACCCTGCCCGATCGTTTCCTCGATCACGACGCCCCGCGCGCCCAATACGATGCCGCCGGGCTCAACGCCCGCCACATCGTGGCCCAGGCCCTGGCGGCGCTGGGCATGCCGGAAGGGCTGGCCCAGGCCACCGGGGCATAGGCGGAAAACCTTGTGCCGGGACTGCGAAAACATTTGACTCCCCACGGGAAAAGTCGGGTTAAATAGCATTTCCCTAATATTCTTATTGTATCTTTTGGGATGAAGCGACATGGAGTTGGAACGCCTGCAGGACAATGCCCGCCGCGCCAGCGCCCTGCTGAAGGCGATGAGCAATGAACACCGGCTGATGATTTTGTGCCAGCTGCTGAGTTCAGAGAAATCGGTGGGCGAACTGGAACGCATCGTCGGGTTGTCGCAGTCGGCGCTGTCGCAGCATCTGGCCCGCCTGCGCCGCGACGATCTGGTGTGCACCCGCCGCGCCGCCCAAACCATCTATTACTCGCTGCAGGGCGAAGAGATCCCGGCGGTGCTGGAAACCCTGTACAAGATCTACTGCGGCGGCCAGGACGGCGAAGCCCCGGCCTGCTGAGGCCGGCCTACCCCGCCCGGTAAAACCGCACCCCGCTTTCGCCCAGCGCCGACACCAGTTCGCCGCGCCGCTCCAGAAAGCGCAGATGCGCCAGACTTTCGCCGATGGCGAAAAACAGCTGGTGATCATCGAGGGCGCGGCTGAACAGCAGCGGCAGCAGATCATAGGCGCTTTGCGGGGTGCCGCAGGCCTGGCGCACCGCCCGCAGCCGCTGCTGATGATGGGTCTCCAGCTCGTCCAGGCGCGGCTTCAAGCCATGAAACGGCCGCCCGTGCGAGGGCAGCACCAGCACATCGTCGGGCAGGGCGCGGAAGGCGGCGAACGAGTCCAGGAACAGCCCCAGCGGATCGGCATCGGGCTGATTGGGCCACAGGCTGACATTGGGACTGATGGACGGCAGCACCTGATCGCCGGAAATCAGGATCTTGCGCCCGGGGCCGTAAAAACAGGCCATGGCCGGGCTGTGCCCCTCGGCCAGCAGCACCCGCCACGCCTCGCCGCCGAAACGCAGCAACTCGCCGTCGCGCAGGGCCGTGCAGGCGGGCGGAATATGGCGGATGCGGGCGCCGTAGGCATTGCCGCGCCGCGCCACCAGATCCAAAAGCGCCGGCGGAAACCCGGCCTCGCGGTAAAACTCCAGGCTGATGCGCACAAAATCCGGGCTGGCGTCCAGCGACAGCATGCGGCCATAGAGCCATTCCGCCAGGGGCGCCTGCATGGGCAGGCCGAAGCGCCGCCCCAGCCAGTCGGCCAGGCCCATGTGATCGGGATGGAAATGGGTGACCAGCAGGCGGGTCAGCGGGCGGCCGGCCATCAGACCGCCGAACAGCCCCTCCCACAGGGTGCGGGTGGCGCGGTCGGGCACGCCGGTATCCACCAGGGCCCAGCCGCCCTCATCCTCCAGCAGCCACAGATTGACATGATCGAGGGCGAAGGGCAGCGGCATGCGCAGCCAGTAAAGGCCCGGCGCCACCAGCAGCCCCTGCCCGAAGGCCGGCGGTTCGGCAAAGGGATATGCCGGCACCGGGGCGATGCTCCGCCGCTCAGCCGAACAGGGCGTCGATGTCGGCCTGGCTGATGCCCTGGTTTTCCAGGGCCGGGCCGTTCAGCAGCTTGCGGTCGTCGTCCACCTTCACCTCGGGCGGGGTGGGCAGATCCAGGAAGTTTTCGGCGCCCCAGATCTCGATCATCTTGTTCACGCGGTCTTCGATATACTGCAAGGTGTTGCACACCTTGGTGATGCGCTGGCCGGTGATATCCTGGAAATTGCACTGCTCGAACAGGGCCACCACCGTTTCCGAGATCTCGTCGGCGATGCGTCCGGCGAAATTGTCGCCGGCCTGGGCCTTCAGCTGGGTGGCCAGATTGTCGATCTTTTCGGCCCCCTCCAGAATGCCGTGGGTGGCCCGCTCGGTGGCGGTGACGATGGCGTCGAGCTCGTTGGTGACGGCCACCAGGCGATCGTCGCTGGAATTGGAGGGACGCAGGGCGGCGATTTCGGCCTTGGTCTGCTGGATGCAGACCGACAGGGCCCGCAGCTCGGTCTTCAGCATGTTGACTTCGGCGCGCTTCTTGTCGACCTCGTCGCTGCTGGTGGAGAGGGAGGCATCCATCTCATCGCCGCGCACCATGCGCTCCAGGCCGCGCATTTCCTCGCGCAGGGCGCTGATGGCCTCCAGCACCTGACTGTTGTCGACCGCGACCGCGGGCTCGGCATCCTTCAGCGGCAGCGCCTGCCCCTTGGCCTTCAGTCTTTGCAGTTCCGCCGTAAAGAGTTTCCGGTTGCCGCTATCCATGGTCGTTTTTCCGCCAGAGCAAAAGGATCTTTCCTGCCGGAGGCATTTTATCACCCCACAGCTTGAGAACAGTATTTACCGAAAGTATGTACTCTCGCAACTCTTGACCGGGAAAATTCATCTGATGACGATCGTCACATTGCCAAACCTCTGAAATTCCGCTTCCTTTTGTCCCCGAAGCGGCGCCCGCCCCTCCACGCGCCTGGGGACATGCTATAGTGTCAGTGTCGACCTCCCGATCAAGGCCGCTCCGCCATGCCCCCTTTGCGCCTCGCCACCTTCAATCTGGAAAATCTCGACGACCGCGCGGCCGATGGCTTCGGCGACCGGCTGGACCTGTTGCGCCCGCAGCTGCGGCGCCTGCGCGCCGACGTGCTGTGCCTGCAGGAGGTGAACGCCCGCGAGGAGGCCCGGCACGGCCCGCGCCGCCTGTCGGCGCTGGACCGCCTGCTGGACGGCACCGGCTACGAGGCCTGCCACCGCGTGGTGTCGCTGAACCGCAAGGGCAAGCGTTTTGCCGATCATCACAATCTGGTGATCCTGTCGCGGCTGCCCATCCTGGAACAGCGCCAGATCTGGCACGATCTGGTGCCGGCGCAGCGCTACCGCCCGGTGACCGGCACCGCCCGCGACATGGTGGTGGAGTGGGACCGCCCGCTGCTGCTGGCCCGGCTCGATCTGGGGGCGGAGCAAACGCTGTGGGTGATGAACCTGCATCTGCGCGCCCCCCGCGCCGCCTATATCGCCGGCGACAAGGAACACGGGGTCTGGAGCTCGGCGGGGGGCTGGGCGGAAGGGTTCGCCCTGGCCGCCATGAAGGCGGCGGGGCAGGCCCTGGAGGCGCGGCTGGCCATCGACGCCCTGTTCGCCGCCGAACCGCACGCCCTGCTGGCGGCCTGCGGCGATCTCAACGCCGACGATCACGAAACCCCGGTGCGCCTGCTGTGCGCCGACCAGGAGGATACCGGCAACGGCCATCTGGCCGCGCAAACCCTGGTGCCGGTGGACCGCGCCCTGCCGCCGGCGCGCCGCCATTCGGTGATCCATGCCGGCCGTCCGGTGATGCTGGATCATATTCTGGTGTCGCGGCCGCTGCTGGGCCACTATGCGGCCGGGGAACTGCACAACGAAACCCTGGGCGACGAGCTGCTGTCGCCCGCCCTGGTCAGGGGCGCCCCCGACAGCATGCACGCGCCGCTGGTGGCCGAGTTTCTGTTTCCCTAACCCCCCGCAACCGGACTGGACAGGCGGCATGAGCTTTCGTATCGGCATCGATCTGGGCGGCACCAAGACCGAGGGTCTGCTGCTGGACCCCGGCGGCACCGAACTGGCCCGTCTGCGGGTGCCCACCGTGCCCGGCAGCTATGCCGCCTGCCTCGACACCCTGCGCGATCTGGTGGCGGCGCTGGAGAGGCATCTGCCGCCCGGCGCCGCCCCGGCCCGGGTGGGGCTGGGCATCCCCGGCACCCTGTCGCCGGCCAGCGGCCTGGTGAAGAACGCCAACTCCACCTGGCTGATCGGCAAACCCCTCGACCGCGATCTGGCGCAAAGCCTGGGCCGTCCGGTGCGGCTGGCCAACGATGCCGACTGCTTCGCCCTGTCCGAGGCCACCGACGGCGCCGGAGCGGGCGCCGCCACGGTGTTCGGGGTGATCCTCGGCACCGGTGTGGGCGGCGGCATCGTGGTGCAGGGGCGGCCGCTGTCCGGCCCCAACGCCATCGCCGGGGAATGGGGCCACAATCCCCTGCCCTGGCCGCAGGACCAGGAACGGCCCGGCCCGCTCTGCTACTGCGGCCGCCGGGGCTGCATCGAAACCTTTCTCTCCGGCCCGGCCTTAAGCCGCGACGACGGGCGCGGCCTGGCCGCCGCCGATATTGCCGCCGCCGCCGCGACCGATCCCGTGGCCGAGGCCAGCCTGGTCCGCTACGAACAGCGTTTGGCCCGCGCCCTGGCCCATGTGATCAATATCCTCGATCCCCATGTCATCGTGCTGGGCGGCGGCCTGTCGAAACTGCAGCGGCTCTACCGCACCGTACCCCGCCTGTGGGGGGCCTGGGTGTTTTCCGACCGCGTCGATACCCGCCTGCTGCCGCCCCGCCACGGCGATTCCAGCGGCGTGCGCGGCGCCGCCTGGCTTTAGAGGGCTTGCGGAAGTCGCCCTTTTTTCTGTGAACAGGATCACGGACGGGCGCCCCGGCGTCTGCCATGCTCGGCACACCATTTCGCCGGAGTTTTCCGCCCATGCCCCCTGCGTCCCTGGAAGGCATCACGCTGTTCGAGGAATTGCCCGCCGAGGCTCTGCACGGCATCGCCCAGGCCTGCCGCTGGCAGCGCTACGCCCCAGGCCAGCTGGTGTTCGACCGCGACAGCGACACCCTGGACGTTTATTTCGTCGTCGAGGGCACCGTGCGCATCAGCAGCACCGTCAGTCCCGAACGGGAGGTGGCCCTGGCCGATGTGGGCGCCGGGCAATATTTCGGCGAGATCGCCGCCATCGACCGCCAGCGCCGCACCGCCCGCGTGGTGGCGCTGGAAGAGAGCCTGCTGGCCTCCCTCGGCGGCCCGGCCTTCGTCGGCGTCATGCGGGATCATTCCGGCGTGGCCCTGAAGGTGATGGGCCGGCTGACCCGCATCGTCCGCGATCTCGATCACCGCGTCATCCGCCTGCTGGCGCAAAGCGAAAGCCAGCGGGTGTGGTGCCAGCTCCTGAAACTGAGCGAGAGCGATCCCGTGCATGGCGGCGGCATCATCCGCGATATGCCCAATCACGGCGAAATCGCCACCTGGGCCGGCACCAGCCGCGACTGCGTGGCCCGCGCCATCGGCGATCTGGCCCGCAACGGCATCGTGCGGCGGCGCACGCGCGGTCTGGTGATCAGCGATCTCGACCGCCTGAAGCTGATGGCCGGAGAAGATTAAAGGGAAGGCCGGCAGGCCGAATCCCTTTCTATGGCGGATCCCCCTGCATCCGGTTGTATTGTCCCTCGCCGGGCGGCGGCATCCGCCGCCTTGGCCGCTCGCTCAAGGCTCGCTGGAGACCGGCCAACCCGTCACTTCAAGGGTTGGCCGGGATGACTCGCCGATGCGTCCAATCCGTCCCCCTCGGGCTTGACCCACGGCTGTCCATGTGGGGGGAGACGCCGTCTGCCGGGTGGTGATGCGCTGTGCACGCCCGTGCCCGCGGAC
>JAJZGK010000223.1 GCA_021798485.1 Pseudomonadota bacterium | reverse complement strand
CGAGGCGGCCCGCGCCGCCGGCAACGCCCTGATCGCCACCCTCCTCGCCGGCACGCCGCCCCCCGGCCCCCTGCCGCCCGCCCTGGCCGGCACCCCCATCGGCCAGGCCATCGCCCAGGTTGTGCAAAGCGGCCTCGCCTATGCCGCCGCCCAGGGCAACACGGCGGCCTTTCCTTAGAAAATGACCGCCTCGCGGTTGACAATCCGGCGAAAGCCGTAGATATTCTGCCGCTTTCCTTGAAGAGCGCCCTTCAACATCCAGGGGATGGCCGTCCATCGCCCCACGGGCCCAGCGTTCGGGAGAGCAAGTCATGATACCCACCGTTATGCCGACCTACGCGCGCGCCGACCTTGCTTTCGAGCGGGGCGAAGGCGCCTATCTGTACGCGACGGACGGCCGACGATTCCTTGACTTCGCCGCCGGTGTCGCCGTCAACGCCCTGGGGCACTGCCATCCGCACATGGTGGCGGCGCTGAAAGCCCAGGCCGACAAGCTGTGGCACTGCTCCAATCTCTACCGGGTGCCCGGCCAGGAAAAGGTTTCGCGCCGGCTGGTGGACAACAGCTTCGCCGACACCGTGTTCTTCTGCAATTCCGGTGCGGAAGCCATGGAAGGGGTGATCAAGACCTGCCGCAAGTACCACTACGAAACCGGCAACCCGCAGCGCACCCGCATTCTGACCGCCATCGACGCTTTCCACGGGCGCACCCTGGCCACCATCGCGGCGGGCGGCCAGGCCAAGCACCTGAAGGGCTTCGCCCCCATGGTGGAGGGCTTCGACCGGGTGGTCTACGGCGATATCGCGGCGCTGAAAGCCGCCATCACCCCGGACACCGCCGCCATCCTCATCGAGCCGATCCAGGGCGAGGGCGGCATCCGCCCGGCCTCGCTGGACTATCTGCGCGCCGCCCGCGCCCTGGCCGACGAGGCCGGCATCCTGCTGGCCATGGACGAGGTGCAGTCGGGCATGGGCCGCACCGGCAAGCTGTTCGCCCATCAGTGGGCGGGCATCGCCCCCGACGTCATGGGCACCGCCAAGGGCCTGGGCGGCGGCTTCCCGGTGGGCGCCATCCTGGCCACGGAAAAGGCCGCCGTCGGCATGGTGGCCGGCACGCACGGCTCCACTTTCGGCGGCAATCCGCTGGCCATGGCCGTGGCCGACGCCGTGCTCGACGTCATGCTGGCCGAGGGCTTCATGGAGCATGTGCAGGCCATGAGCGCCCGCCTGTGGGCCGGCCTTGAGGATGTGGCGCGCCGCCATCCCGGCGTGTTTTCCGAGCTGCGCGGCGCCGGCCTGATGCTGGGCCTGAAATGCGTGCCGCCCGCCGCCGAGGTGGGCGCCAAACTGCGCGACAACGGCCTTCTGACCGTGGGCGCCGGCGACAATGTGGTGCGCATTCTGCCGCCCCTGGTCGTCGGACCGGCGGAAATCGACGAGGCTTTGAGCATTCTGCACCGTTCCTGCGGTGAACTGGCGGCGTAAATTATGACCATCCGGCATTTTCTCGACCTGGACCAATTCGACACCCCGACCCTGCGCCGGATCCTTGATCTCGGCAAAGCCTACAAGAGCGGCGCCATCCCGGCGGCCACCCGGCCCCTGCAGGGCAAAACCCTGGCGATGATCTTCGAAAAACCCTCGACCCGCACCCGCGTGTCGTTCGAGGCCGGGATGCGCCAGCTGGGCGGCGAGACCATCGTGCTCACCAGCCATGAAACCCAGCTGGGGCGCGGCGAAACCATCGCCGACACCGCCCGCGTGCTGTCGCGCTATGTCGACGCCATCATGATCCGCACCAACGCCCCGGCCAAACTGACCGAACTGGCGGCCTATGCCACGGTGCCGGTGATCAACGGCCTGACCGACACCACCCACCCCTGCCAGGTGATGGCCGACGTCATGACCTACGAGGAGCATCGCGGCAGCCTGGCCGGCAAGGTGGTGGCCTGGAGCGGCGACGGCAACAATGTGGCGGCCAGCTGGATTCAGGCCGCCGCCCATTTCGGCTGCGCCATCCGCCTGGCCTGCCCGGAAAGCCTGTTCCCCGATCCCAAGGTGGTGGCCTGGGCCCGCGCCAGGGGCGCCCTGGTGGAGATCCGCCCCGATCCGGCCTGGGCGGTGCGGGGTGCCGATCTGGTGGTGACCGACACCTGGCTCTCCATGGGCTGCCAGGACCAGAGCCGTATCGCCCTGCTGTCGCCCTATCAAATCAACGAGGCGGTGATGGCCACCGCCCACCCCGACGCCCTGTTCATGCACTGCCTGCCCGCCCACCGCGGCGAGGAGGTGACCGACGCCGTGATGGACGGCCCGCAGTCGGTGGTGTGGGACGAGGCGGAAAACCGCATGCATGCGCAAAAAGGCGTGCTGTCCTGGTGCCTGGGGCAGGATTGATCTCCATGAGCGGCGCCGCCCCCGATCTGATCCAGCCTTTCCTGATCCAGGCCGGGGCCGTGCGTGGCCGCCTGGTGCGCCTCGGCCCGGCGCTCGACGCCATCCTGGCCGGGCACGGCTATCCCCGCCCGGTGGCGGAACGGCTGGCCGAAACCCTGGCCCTGGCCGCCGCCCTGGCCGGATCCTTGAAGTTCGACGGCATCTTCACCCTGCAGATCCAGGCCGACGGCGCCATCCCGCTGGTGGTGGCCGACATCACCAGCGCCGGCGCCCTGCGCGGCTATGCCCGTTTCGACGCGGCCAAACTCGCCGCGGCCGAAGGCGGCGATCTGCCGGTGGTGCCGCGCTATTTCGGCCACGGCCATCTGGCCTTCACCGTCGATCAGGGCCCGGAAACCGACCGCTATCAGGGTATCGTGGACCTGAGCGGCGCCGATCTGGCCGAGTGCGCCCGCGCCTACTTCCGCCAGTCGGAACAGCTGGACACCGCCTTCCGCCTGGCGGTGCGCCCCGATGACGGCCAGGGCTGGGGCGCCGCCGTGATCATGGTGCAACGCATGCCCAGCGCCCCGTCCAGCCCCATCCTGACCAGCGACGAGGCCGAGGACGGCTGGCGGCGCGCCGACATCCTGATGGCCAGCGCCCGCGACGCCGAACTGTTCGACCCGGCCCTGCCGGCCGAGGCCCTGCTGCACCGCCTGTATCACGCCGACGGCCTGCAGCTGTTCGCCCCCCGCCCGCTGGAGGCGCGCTGCCGCTGCTCGGCCGAGCGGGTGGAGGCCACCTTGAAATCCTTCCCCCGCCAGCAGGTGGAGGACATGCGGGACGATCAGGGCATGGTGGCCGTGGTGTGCGAGTTCTGCAAAACCGCCTACCGCTACGCCCCCCAGGATCTCGACCGCCTCTACGGCGCTTGAGAAGAGCTTGACCCTGGGCGCGGCCATGCCACAATCGCCGCTGTCTTTCCGGCTTCTCCAGACAGAACGGGTTTGCCATGCTTAAAGCCACCCTGCGCATTCTGGCTCTGGCCTTCGGCCTTGGCCTCGCTTTGTCGGCCTGCTCCTCGGTCAATCCGCCCACCGAGCAGTTTCCGCCGCTGTCCTTCACCAACCTGCCGCCCTACGAACTGAACGTGGGCCGCATCGAGGTGGTGTCGGACTTCAAGTCGGACGGTAAATATCCGCATATCGAATACGACATGCCGCTGTCGCCCGAGGATGCCCTGAAGCGCTGGGTGCAGGCCCGCCTGCATCCCGTCGGCCGCACCGGCACCCTGCGGGTGGTGATCCACGACGCCTCGGCCACCGAGGTGGCCCTGAAGACCGATCACGGCTTCACCGGCCTGTTCAAGAAGGAACAGGCCTCGCGCGTGCAGATGACCCTGAACGTGTCGTTGCAGATGCTCGACGATCATCAGTTCGTGGTGGCCGAGGTGACCGGAAAATCGGAACGCGACCGCACCCGCCCCGAGGGCCAGACCCTGAACCAGCGCGATCAGGTGCTCTATGCCATGGTGGATGATCTGCTGATGGGCTTCAACGCCCAGGTGGATCCCAATATCGGCCAGATCTTCACCCCCTGGCTGGGCGCCGCCCGCTAACCCCTGATGCGCCGCCGCCCACGCCCCTTCCGCCTTCGCCGTGCCGGCCCGCCGCTGCGGGCCGCGCTGGCGGCGTGGCTGGGCGTGTTTCTGCTGCTGTCCAACGTTCTGCCGGCCCTGCTGCTGCCGGCCCGCCCGCTGACGGTGGCGGCCGGACAGGTGCAGATCTGCGGCGAGGCCGCCGCGCCGGCCCCCGGCGACCAAACCCCGGCCCACAGCGGCAGCGGCGGCCAGATCTGCCCGCTGTGCCTGCCCTTCGCCCTGCACGGCAGCCTGATGCCGCTGGCCGAACTGGTGGCGCCGCGTCCCCAGGCCGCGGCGGAACGGCTGGCGCAAACGCGCAGTCCCGGCCCCGCCCTGATCCATCCCACCGCCGGCGCCTTCGCCCGCGGCCCTCCCGCCGTCTGATCCCCCTCTCGATCAGACACCCGGTTTTTCCGACATAACGCTTTTTCGCGGGAGCTTTTCCTGATGCGCATGCGCATGCTTATCCCCGCGGCCGCCCTGCTGGCCGCGCCCGTTCTGTCGCCCACCGCCGCCCTGGCCTGCGCCACCTGCGGCTGCACCCTGGATACCGACGATCTCAGCGCCGGCGGCGGCGCCAGCCAATGGCGGGCCGATCTGCAATATACCTATATCGATCAGAGCCAGCTGCGCAGCGGCGGCCATGCCGTATCCTCGGGCGCGGTGGCCGCCATCAACGACAACGGCGGCAGCCAGGAGGTGGAGCAGGATACCCGCAACACCTATCTGACCCTGGGCCTGGCCTACAGCCCCACCCCGGACTGGAGCATCGCCACCCAGCTGCCCTACGTGTTCCGCGGCCACAGCACCTATGGCAACGCCAGCCGCGACCAGCTCAATGCCGACAGCCTCAGCAGCGCCAATTTCGCCCAGTTGGGCGATGTCCGCGTTGTCGGCAATTATCAGGGCCTGCTGCCCACCCACGCCCTGGGTCTGGAACTGGGCGTCAAGCTGCCCACCGGCGCTTACGGCGGCCAGGACACCCGGACCGGAGCCACCGTGGGCCATCCGGTGAATTTCAGCTCCGGCCCCAATGCCGGCTCGCCCATGGATACCAGCCTGCAACCGGGCACCGGCAGCACCGACATCATCCTCGGCGCCTCCTATGCCCAGGCCATCAGCCAGGATTTCGACGCCTATATCAACGGCCGCTTCCAGGCCGCCCTGCTGCAGGAGCTGAACAGCGCCAACGAGACCTACCGCCCCGGCAACACCACCACCATCAGCCTGGGGCTGCGCTACGAGCATTCGCCGCTGGCGGTGCCGCAGCTGCAGCTCAATCTTACGCATAGGAGCGCCGACCAGGGCGCCCTGGCCGACACCACCGATACCGCCGGCACCGTGGGCTATCTCAGTCCCGGCCTGACCCTGCGCCTGGGCCAGGGGCTGCATGCCTACGGCTTTGTGCAGGTGCCGGTGTTCAGCCACCTCGACGGCTATCAGCTGTTCCCGCGCTGGACCGCCAGCGCCGGCCTCAGCTATGCCTTCTAAGCGCGCCCTGGCCGCCTTGCTGCTGACGGCCTGGTGCCTGTGCGGCGGCGGCAGCCGCGCCGCCCTGGCCGAGGATCTCAGCCTCGGCCAGCCGGCCCCGCCGCTGACGCTGCACAGCCTGGATGGCCGCGTCATTCCCCTGGACAGCCTGCGCGGCCGGGTGGTGATCCTGGCCTTCTGGGCCACCTGGTGCGCACCCTGCCAGCAGGAACTGCCGCTGCTGTCGGCCTATGCCGCCCGTCATGCCGCCCAGGGCTTAA
>JAJZGK010000222.1 GCA_021798485.1 Pseudomonadota bacterium | reverse complement strand
CGCGCAGATCGGCCAGCCGGGCGGCCTCGTCCTGGCGGGCGGCCAGGGCGGCGGCCAGCGCCGCGGCAAACCCGGCGATGCCGGGCACATTCTCGGTTCCGGCGCGGCGGCGCTGCTCCTGGCCGCCGCCCTTGATCAGCGGCGCCAGATCGAAGGCGCCATCGGCCAGCACCAGGGCGCCCACGCCTTGCGGGCCGCCCACCTTGTGCGCCGACAGGGCCACACTGTCGGCCCCCAGGGCCGCCACATCCACCGGCAGCTTGCCCAAGGCCTGCACGGCGTCGCAATGCACCAGGGCGCCGCGGGCATGGGCGATGCGCGCCAGCTCGGCCATGGGCTGCACCACGCCGGTTTCGTTGTTGGCCAGCATCACCGCCACCACCACATCGCGGCCGGGCAGGCCGTCCAGCAGCCGTTCCAGCGCCGCCGGCTGCGCCACGCCGTTGCCGTCCACCGGCAGCAGATGGCAGGCCGCCGCCTTCAGCACCGAAGGATGCTCCACCGCCGAGGCGATCACCACCTTGCGGCCCAGACCGGCCAGGGCCAGGGCGTTGGCCTCGCTGCCGCCCGAGGTGAAAACCACCCCGCCCGGCGCGGCGCCGACAGCGGCGGCCACCCGCTCGCGCGCTTCCTCCACCAGCTTGCGGGCCGCCCGCCCGGCGCCATGCACCGACGAGGGATTGCCCACCAGCCCCAGGGCCGCCACCATGGCGCGCACGGCCTCGGGACGCACCGGCGTGGTGGCGTTATGGTCCAGATAAACAGACATGACGGGAACCCTACTCGGCGGCGGCCGATCCCCCGGAGCCGCCATGGAACATGCCGCTGGTGCCCAGCAGCTTGCGGTCCACCACATCGCCCAGCGACACCGAGCTCAAGTAGAGATAGATCTGATTGCCCAGCTCTTCCCACAGATCATGGGTCAGGCAGCGGCCCTTGTGATTGTGGCAGCCCGCCGGCGAGCCGGGGGCGCAACGGGTGGTCTGGATCGGTTCGTCCACCGCCAGGATGATATCCGACACCCGCATCTGCTGCACCGGACGGGCCAGCAGATAGCCGCCGCCGGGGCCGCGCACGCTTTTCACCAGACCACCCTTGCGCAGACGGCCGAACAGCTGTTCCAGATAGGACAGCGAAATTTCCTGACGGTCGGCGATATCGGCCAGGGCGACGGGCGAGCCGCCGCTGTTGCAGGCCAAATCCACCATCGCCATGACGGCATAGCGCCCTTTAGTGCTGAGTTTCACGACCGGACTCCCGTTTTTGTCTGTTCTTCCACCAATTCGATTTGCATCTGCGCCTGACCGGCCTCCCGTTCAAGATCGGCCACCCGGCTTTTCAGCCCGGCCACCTCCTGGCGCATGGCCTCGATGGCCCGCACCACAGGATCGGGCAGATCGCCCTCCAGGCCGTAGGCCAGGAACTCCTTGCTCTTGCCGCAGGCGCCGCTGATGCGGGCCGGAATGCCCACCATGGTCACGCCCGCCGGCACATCGGTCAGCACCACGGCATTGGCGCCGATGCGGGCCTGGGCGCCCACCGTGACCGGACCCAGCACATGGGCCCCGGCCCCCACGATCACCCCGTCCTCCAGGGTGGGATGGCGCTTGCCCTTGTGCAGCGAGGTGCCGCCCAGGGTAACGCCGTGGTAAAGGGTGACATCATCGCCCACCACGGCGGTTTCGCCGATGACCACACCGGTGCCGTGATCAATGAACAGGCGCCGCCCGATACGGGCGCCCGGATGAATTTCAATGCCGGTCAATAGTTTGCCGAGATGCGACAGAAAGCGGCCGGCCAAACGCAAATGATGATCCCAGCACCAATGGGCGGCGCGATAGAACATCAGCACATGCAGGCCGGGATAGCACAGCAGAACCTCGGCGCCGGAATGGGCCGCCGGATCGCGCTGGCGAATGGAGTCGATCTCTTCCCGTATTCTCTTGAAAATCATTGCCATCAGTATGCTATTGTACGCCGCTTGCGTCGGGGATGGCGCCTTTAAGGGGACGCCGTGGCGCAAGCCGGCAGATCACTGCCTGACGTGAATATATGAAGCCCGACTGTCTGGGTCAAGTATCGGCCGTGGCGGGGCGGATTTGTTGCATTTCAATCCATACCCTTTCCGTCAACCATGGCGGGTAGGGCCAAAAACAGGTGCTACGGAACACCATGCCCGAAGTGATTTTCAACGGACCGGATGGACGCCTGGAAGGCCGCTACCATCACGGCAAGGCTCCGAACGCGCCCATCGCGCTGCTTCTTCATCCCCAGCCCCAGCATGGCGGCACCATGAACAACAAAGTGGTCTATTCCATGTACCACGCGTTCGTGCGCCGCGGCTTTTCGGTATTGCGCTTCAACTTCCGCGGCGTGGGCCGCTCGCAGGGCAAGTTCGACAACGGCCAGGGGGAACTGTCCGACGCCGCCTCGGCGCTGGACTGGATGCAATCCTACAACCCCAACGCCCTGAGCTGCTGGGTGGGCGGCTTTTCCTTCGGCGCCTGGATCGGCATGCAGCTTCTGATGCGCCGCCCGGAGATCGACGGCTTCGTTTCGGTGGCGCCGCCGGCCAATGTCTACGACTTCACCTTCCTGGCCCCCTGCCCCTCCTCGGGCCTGATCGTGCACGGCACCGCCGATGAGCTGGTGCCCGAACCCAGCGTGGCCAAACTGGCCACCAAGCTGGCCGGGCAGCGCAACATCACCGTGCAGTACCGCACCCTGGCCGATGCCAACCATTCCTTCGTCAACAAGCTGGAGCATCTGACCCAGACCCTGGACGAATATCTGGGCGGCATCCCCCTGGAACGCCCCCTGGCCGCCGCCGCCGCCGGCTAAGCGGGCGCCCGTGCCGCAAAAAAGCCCCCGCCCGCCAGGCCGGGGGCTTTTTCATGTGCACGGTCCATACCAACCGGCCAATGATACCGGCCAACCCTTGAAGTGACGGGTTGGCCGGTTTCCAGCGAGCATTGAGCGAGCGGCCAAGGCGGCGGATGCCGCCGCCCGGCGAGGGACGATACAACCGGTCAATTCATTGGCCGGTTGATATGAATTGGCCAATCTTACCCCGCCTTGCTCAGTCGCCCGCCGCCCAGCGGCCGGGGGGCGCCGGTGGTGCCGGGAAAGGTCAGCGGCAGACCGCGCAAGCTGCGCACCGCCAGAAAGGCGAAGGCCTGGGCCTCCAGGGCGTCGCCGTTCCAGCCCTCGCCGTCCACCGCCGCCACCGGCGCCGCCAGGGCCTGGGCCAATCCGGCCATCAGCACCGGATTATGACGGCCGCCGCCGCACACCAGCCAGCGGCGCGGCGGCTGCGGCAGATGGCCGGCCGCCGCCGCCACCGCCGCCACCGTCAGGGCGGCCAGGGTGGCGGCGCCGTCCTCGGGCGACAACCCCTCGGTCAGCCGCCCGGCCAGGGCGGCGAAATCATCGCGGTCCAGGGATTTGGGCGGGCGGCGGGCGAAATAGGGATGATCGAGGAAGGCCCGCACCGCCGCCTGTTGCACCGTTCCCTGCGCCGCCAGGGCGCCGCCCCGGTCCAGCGGCTGGCCGGTATGGCGCAGGGCCCAATCGTCGAGCAGGGCGTTGCCGGGGCCGGTATCGAAGGCCAGCAGATCCTCGCCTTCGCCGATCCAGGTGACATTGCCCACCCCGCCCAGATTGAGCAGGGCCAGCGGCCGTTCCAGCCCCGCCGCCAGGGCGCGGTGAAACACCGGCACCAGGGGCGCGCCCTGGCCGCCGCCGCGCACGTCGTCGCTACGGAAATCATGCACCACGCTGATGCCGGTGCGCGCCGCCAGCAGGGCGCCATCGCCGATCTGCCAGGTTTCGCCCTGCTGCGGCCGGTGCAGGATGGTATGGCCGTGAAAGCCCAGCACATCCACCTGGGGCGCCGTCAGCCCGGCCTCGGCCAGCAGGCGCCGCACCGCCTCGGCATGGAACAGGGTCAGGGCCCGCTCCACCGCCGCCACCGGCCCCTGGCCGCCCAGCACGCCGCGCAGGCCCTGGCGCAGCTCCGGCGGATAGGGCACGGTCAGCGCCGCCCCCAGCGCCGCCACCGTTTCACCGTCGGTGCGGATCAGGGCGGCATCCACGCCATCGAGGGAGGTGCCCGACATCAGGCCGAGACTAAGCAGCGAAGAAGGCATGGCGGGGCTGTCCGTTGTCAGAAAAGCCCAATCGTGCTAAAGGACGCGCGGCCTTGCAAGGCCCAGCTGCAGCAATACCAGGACGTTTCATGACCTCCCATCGCTCCGCCTTCGTCCGTACCCTTTCCGAACGCGGCTATCTGCACCAGTGCACCGATCTGGCGGCGCTGGACGCCAGGCTGGCCGAAGGCCCCGCCGTGGCCTATATCGGCTTCGACTGCACCGCCGATTCCCTGCATGTGGGCAGCCTGCTGCCCATCATGATGCTGCGCCATCTGCAAAAGAGCGGCCACAAGCCCATCGTGCTGATGGGCGGCGGCACCACCCGGGTGGGCGATCCCTCCGGCAAGGACGAGGCCCGCAAGCTGCTGACCGATGCGGATATCGCCCGCAACATGGAGGGCATCAAGCGGGTGTTCGCCAAGTTCCTCACCTTCGGCGACGGCCCCACCGATGCCCTGATGGTCAACAACGCCGACTGGCTGGATCAGCTCAACTACATCGCCTTTCTGCGCGATTACGGCCGCCATTTCTCGGTCAACCGCATGATGAGCTTCGATTCCGTCAAGCTGCGGCTGGACCGGGAACAGCCGCTGAGCTTCCTGGAATTCAATTACATGATCCTGCAGGCCTACGACTTCCTGGAGCTGGGGCGCCGGCACGGCTGCCTGCTGCAGATGGGCGGCTCGGACCAGTGGGGCAATATCGTCAACGGCGTCGAGCTGGGCCGCCGCGTCGAGGGCCGCGAGCTGTACGGCCTGACCACGCCGCTGATGACCACCGCGTCGGGCGCCAAGATGGGCAAAACCGCGCAAGGGGCGGTGTGGCTGAACGCCGAGCGGCTGTCGGCCTGGGACTATTGGCAGTTCTGGCGCAATACCGAGGATGCCGATGTGGGCCGCTTCCTGCGCCTGTTCACCGAACTGCCGCTGGACGAGGCCGACCGCCTGGCCGCCCTGCCCGGCGCCGGGATCAACGAAGCCAAGAAGGTGCTGGCCTTCGAGGCCACCCGTCTGGCCCATGGCGAGGAGGCGGCCCGGGAGGCCGCCGAAACCGCCCGCCGCACCTTCGAGCAGGGCCAGGCCGCCGAAACCCTGCCCACCGTATCCCTGCCCGCCGCCGAGCTGGACCAGGGCATCCCCGCCTTCGCCCTTTTCGCCCGCACCGGCCTGGCCGCCTCCAACGGCGAGGCCCGCCGCCTGATCAAGGGCGGCGGCGCCAAGGTGAACGATGCCGCCGTCACCGCCGAGGGCCAGCTGATCGGCAGCGCCGACCTGAAGGACGGCCAGATCAAACTGACCGCCGGCAAAAAGCGCCATCTGCTGGTGAAACCGGCGTAAACCCCTGCTGGTGAAACCGGCGCCGGAGAGTGAAACCGGCGCCGGGAAAGCCTTACGGCAAGCCGACCGGTCTTATACCGGCCAACCAGTGAAGTGACGGGTTGGCCGGTATCCAGCGAGCCTTGAGCGAGCGGCCAAGGCTTTCGGCTGCCGCCGCCCGGCGAGGGACGATACAACCGGGCAATTCATACCGGCCAACCATTGAAGTGACTCGTTGGCCGGTATCCAGCGAGCATTGAGCGAGCGGCCAAGGCGGCGGATGCCGCCGCCCGGCGAGGGACGATACAACCGGGCA
>JAJZGK010000015.1 GCA_021798485.1 Pseudomonadota bacterium | reverse complement strand
CTGAGGGGCGGCGCCGGGACGCGGCGGCAGGCCCGGGGGCTTGGGCAGGTTCTGGGGGGTGCTCATTGGCCCTTCTCCTGTTCTGCGATCAGGGTGCGCATGACGGCGTTGGCGATGCCGAGGCCGCCGTGCTTGGACACCTGCTGGGAATATTCGTTGATCAGCATGGACTGGAACATTTCCTCGCCATGGCCGCCGCCGAACATGGCGTCGGACTTGATGCCCTCGAACATGTGGCTGAACATCTGCGACAGGAACATGGTCTCGAATTTCTCGGCGGTCTGGCGAATCTCGGCCCGGCTTTCGCCCGGACGGCCGACGGGGATGCCGGCGGCGCCGCTCAGGCCGCGGGTGGCGGCGTACCCGGCCTGGGCCGTCAGAGCGGCGGAGGAGGCGGACGTGGCGGTTTGATCCAACATGACGCGGGGTCTCCTCTTACATCACTTCGAGATCGGCCTGCAGGGCGCCTGCCGCCTTGATGGACTGCAGGATGCTGATCAGGTCGCGCGGGCCGATGCCCAGCGCATTGAGGTTGCTCACCAGATCGTGCAGGGTCACGCCGTTCTTCAGCACCGACATCTTGTTGCCCTGGCCTTCGTCCACCTGCACGTTGGTGCGGGGAACGACGACGGTGCTGCCGGTGGCCGAGAAGGGCGAGGGCTGCGACACCTGCGGGGTTTCGGTGATGCGGATGGTCAGATTGCCCTGGGCGATGGCCACGGTGCTGATGCGCACCTCCTCCCCCATGACGATGGTGCCGGTATGCTCGTCGATGACCACGCGGGCCAGCTGGTCGGGCTGCACGCGCAGCTGTTCGATATCGGTCAGCAGGGCCACGGTGTCGCCGCGGTATTTGGCCGGCACCTGCAGATGCACGGTGCCGGGATCGGTGGGGCGGGCCACGTCGTCGCCCAGATAGGCGTTGATGGCCTGGGCCACGCGCCGCGCCGTGGTGAAATCGGGGTTGCGCAAGGCCACCTGCACCGACTGCATGTTCATCATGTCGAAGGGCACTTCACGCTCGATGATGGCGCCGTTGGCGATGCGTCCGGTGGTGGGAATGGCCTTGGTGGCCGAGGCGGCGGCGCCGCTGGCGGAATAGCCGCCGGTCACCACCTGGCCCTGGCTGATGGCGTAAACCTCGCCGTCGGCGCCGGTCAGCGGCGTCACCATCAGGGTGCCGCCCATCAGATTGGTGGCATCGCCCAGCGCGCTGACCGTCACGTCGATCTTGGTGCCCTGGCGGGCGAAGGCGGGCAGGCGGGCCGTCACCATGACGGCGGCCACGTTCTTCGGCTTCAGGGCCAGCTGGCCGTTGGTGGTGTTGGGCAGGGTGTTGACGCCCAGGCGGTTCAGCATGCCGATCAGGGACTGACGGGTGAATTCCGAATTGTCCATGGTGTCGCCGGTGCCGTTCAGGCCCACCACCAGGCCGTAGCCCACCAGATAGTTCTCGCGCACGCCCTCGAAGCTGGCGATATCCTTGATGCGCGAACTGGCATGGGCCGGATGGGTCCAGACCAGGGCGGCGATCGCAAGGCCGCAGATCAGCAGGAACTGCCGAAGCGGGCGATGATCGATATGCAGGGCGCGGGTCATTTTTTCCTCTCCGTCCGTTGACGGACTGATCTCCGGCCCTCTTCATGCGAAGATCGTGCCAACTAGGGAAATGGCGGAAAGGCTGGGATTCCAGAGCGCTATGCCGTTGCCGGCGGCAAGCCTTGCCGGGAACGGCGCGGCAGATTCTTCCCGGTAGGGCGCTTGCGGCGGTTTGCTTCTCTAACAAATGCTTAGAGGGCAAAGGTGAAGGTCTTTCCCAACAGGGGGTTCCCTCGCGCGGCGACAGGGTGTAGAGTGCCGGGCTGAAGCGTCTTTCCTGACAGGCATGCATGAAGATCAGCGGTTACGGTCCGACATCGGGCACCGGGCAGGCCAAACGCACCGGCAAGACCGATAAAACCTCCTCCAGCGCCTTCGCCCAGCATCTGGCCTCGCCGGCCGAGGAGCCGGTCGAGGAGGCTCTGGGGCTGGAGGCGACGGTTACCGTTGGCAATATCGATGCCCTGCTGGCCGTGCAGGCCGCCGACGACAGCACCGAGCGCGAACAGCGCCGCCGCCTGATCCAGCGCGGCGAGGATATTCTCGACAAGCTCGAGGACGTGCGGCACGGCCTGCTGATCGGCGCCATTCCCAAGGATAAGCTGGTGGCCCTGGCCCAGCTGGTGCGCACGCGCCGCGATACGGTGGGCGATCCGCGCCTGGCCGCCGTGCTCGACGAGATCGAACTCAGGGCCGAGGTGGAGCTGGCCAAGCTCGCCGCCCGCGCCGATTCTGAAACGTAAAGGCGCCTTCTGAAGGTTTTCTTCGGCGTTTTTGCATTCCCGCCTTGCGGGGAATGCCGGTCATCCTTATATTTCCGCGGCTGAATCAGGTCTCTAGAGGCGGGTTTTCGTGCCCGGCCGATCGTGGGGAAGGGATGACTGTTACTTTGCCGCCGGATTACCGTCCCAGCGAGGACGAGCCGTTCATGAACGAGATGCAGACGGAATATTTCCGTCAGAAGTTGCTGAACTGGCGTCAGGAGCTGCTGCGCGAATCGGACGAAACCCTGCAGCATCTGCAGGAAGGCGGCGTGCAGGAGGCCGATATCGCCGACCGCGCCCAGGCCGAGGCCGACCGCACCCTGGAACTGCGCACCCGCGACCGCGCCCGCAAGCTGATCTCGAAGATCGATGCCGCCCTGGGCCGCATCGAGGACGGCTCCTACGGCTTTTGCGAGGAAACCGGCGATCCCATCGGCGTGCGCCGTCTGGATGCCCGCCCCATCGCCACCCTGTCCATCGAGGCGCAGGAACGGCACGAGCGCATGGAGCGCACGCACCGCGACGAGTAGGGGAACGGCGCTGCCGCCGCATCAGCGAGGAGGTTCGGATGGGCAAACTTTCCGATTACAATCTGGACCGGCTGATCGGCGACTTCGGCTGCCGGGTGCTGGTGGAAACCGGCACCGGCCGGGGCGAGGCCCTGGCCTTCGCCGCCAAGAGCGGCTTTTCCCAGATCTTTTCCATCGAAAGCGACCATAAGAAAGCCCTGGCGGCGGCGCTGGCCCATGTGCGCGACCACCGCATCACCGTCATCAACGCCAAGATCACCCGCGGTCTGGCCGAGGCCCTGGCCGAGATGGATCCGGCCCAGCCGGCCCTGTTCTGGCTGAACGCGCCGGCGCTGCGCAAGGATGCGCCGCCCGGCCGCCTGGGGCTGGAGGCCGATCTGCGGTTTCTGGCCGGAGCCCGCGATCTGTCGCGCGATATTTTTCTGCTGAACGATGTGCGGCTTTATATGGACGGCCCCTTCGAGGCCGGCCCGGCCGACCCCGACAGCCTGCCCCCCGCCGCCCTGCGTTCGCTGGATTTCTTCGACGAGATCCTGGAGGCCAGCCACACCCTTACCGTGCTGCCGCAGAGCACCGGCCTGTTGTCGGCCTTTCCCAAAAGCTGACGGGCCCCGCCGCACCGGGGGGCCCGGCTGGGCTCAGGCTTTGCCGCGGGCCTGTTCGGTTTCCACCATCTCGGCCAGGATGCGCCCGATATCGTACTGCTGTTTCCAGCCGGGATAGTGGGCGGCCAGTTTGCGGGTATCGCTGATCCACCAGATATGATCGCCCTGGCGGTTCTGCGGCTTGTACTCCCAGGTCATGGGGCGGCCGAGCAGGGTTTCGATGTGGGCGATGGCCTCCAGCATGGAGCAGTTGGAGAAGCGGCCGCCGCCGGCGTTATAGACCTCGCCGCTGCGCGGGGCCTGGAACACCTCCCAGAACGCCGACACCAGATCGTGCGAGTGGATATTGTCGCGCACCTGCTTGCCCTTGTAGCCCAGCACCGTATAGGGGGTGTTGTGGACGGCGCACTTCACCAGATAGGCCAGGAAGCCGTGCAACGGCGCCCCGGCATGGCCGGGGCCGGTCAGGCAGCCACCGCGGAACACGGCGGTCTTCATGCCGAAATAGCGGCCATATTCCTGCACCATGACATCGGCGGCCACCTTGGAGGCGCCGAAAATGCTGTGCATGGACTGATCGATGGTCAGGCTCTCGTCGATGCCGTGTTCGGCGTAAGGGTGATCGGGGGCCAGTTCATAGCGGCTTTCGCCTTCCACCAGCGGCAGGACGTTGGGGGCATCGCCGTACACCTTGTTGGTGCTGGTGAACAGGAACACCGCCTCGGGGCAGTGCTGGCGGGTGGCTTCCAGCAGGTTCAGGGTGCCCAGAGCGTTGACGCCGAAATCGGTGAAGGGTTCGCGGGCCGCCCAATCGTGCGAGGGCTGGGCGGCGGTGTGCACCACCAGAACGATATCCTTGCCGTAACGCTTGAACAGGGCGTCGATGCCGGCCTGATCGCGGATATCCAGGCTTTCGTGGCGGTAGGCGGGCAGGGCCTGTTCCAGGCCGGCGCGCGACGGCGCGGTGCTGGCCTCGGGGCCGAAGAAATAGCGGCGCATGTCGTTGTCGACGCCGATGACGTCGAGGCCCTTGCCGGCGACGAAGCGCACGGTTTCGGCGCCGATCAGACCGGCCGAGCCGGTGACGAGTGCGATAGGCATGATGAACACCCCTTAACGGACAAAAGCGGAGGGTCGGGCCGGGCCGGAGCGGGGGCGGCGATGGCAACAGGGCCGCCGGTTCCGGTCATCAGGATCAGCCGCCCAGCAAAACCGGCCGCAGCATCTCCTCGTTGTGCCGCAGCCATTCGAAAACCTCGTCCACCAGCGTGGCGATGGACCGGCGCGGCCGCCAGCCGGTGGCGGCGCTCACGGCGGAAATATCGGTGACGTACCAGGGAATATCGGCCGGATGGGTCTCGGGCCGGCTGCCGATCTCCACGGCGCGGCCGCGCGCCTGGGCCAGCGCCGTCAGTTCGCACAGCGACAGGGCGTTCTCCGGTCCGCCGCCCACAGTGTGGAGGCTGTAGCGGCCGGGCCGCATGGCGTCGATCTGGCGGCATACCAGGTCGTAGAGATCGGCCACATGCAGCACGTCGCGCACCTGGCGGCCCTGGCCGCCGAAGCCGATATAGGCCAGCGGTCCGCCGAACAGGTGGCGGGCGCACCACAGCGACACGAAGCCCTGATCCACCTTGCCCATCTGCCAGGGGCCGGCCAGCACGCCGCAGCGGTTGACCACCACCGGCAGATCGTAGAGGGCGGCATATTCCTCGGCCAGATGCTCGGAGCAGAGTTTGGTGGCGCCGTAGATGGAGCGGCTGCCCTCCAGAGGGAAATCGGCGCTGATGCCTTGCGCCGACCAGCCGGGCCCGGCGGCGCCGGCGGACATCTCCAGGCGGGTGGCGGCCTCGGTCAGGGGCAGGGCGCGCAAGGCGGCGATGGGATAAACGCGGCTGGTGGACAGGAACAGCACCCGGGCCCGGTGGCGGCGCGCCGCCTCCAGGCAGTGGATGGTGCCCACCAGATTGGTTTGCAGCACGTAATCGGGGCTTTGGCCGTAGCCGGCCTGCACCGAGGGTTCGGCGGAACATTCCACCAGGCAGTCGAAGGGGCCGACGCTGTCGAGATCGGCGGGCTGGCGCACATCGCCATGCACGAACGTCACCCCGGCCCGCTGCAGGCGGGCCAGGGTCAGTTCGGAGCCGCGGCGGCGCAGATTGTCGAAGGCGATCACCGTGGCCTCGGGCCGGTCCTGTTTGAACATCAGGGCCAGCGACGAACCGACAAAGCCGGCGCCGCCGGTGATCAGGATCCTCATGCCGCCACTCCCAGCATGGCGGCCTGGGCCCAGCGCTCGCCCAGGATGGTGTCGAGGGTATGGGCCGGGCCGTGCTCGGCGGCCCACAGTTTGGCGCCGGTTTCGGCATTGCGGGCGATCTTGTCGAAATCGGCCAGGGCCCGGTCCACGGCCTCGCACACCCCGTCCACCGTCCAGGCGTCGAAGCCGGTGCCGCCGTCGCCATATTCGCGCACCAGGCGGCCCAGGCAGCTTTCGGTGGGCTCCACCTTGGGAATGGCCTGGGCCAGGGCTTCCGACAGCACGGCGGAGTAGCTGTTGACGTAGCGTTCCGGCTGGTAGGGCAGCACGATCAGGCTGGACTGATCCAGGATCTCCTGCCACATGCGGCCGTCGGCCACCTCGTTGCGCACCGAAAGGCGGGGATTGCCGTAGGTCATGGCCATCAGTTCGGCGGTCTGCTCCAGATAGCCCTGCACGTTGCCGTTATGCACCAGCACCTGGATGTCGGGATGGTCTTTCAGCAGCCGGTCAACGATGGCCGGCACCAGGGGATAGCCCTTGTCGATGCGCTGGTGGCCCAGGAAGGTCACCGTGCGCGGCGCATCCTGGCTGCGCAGACGCAGCGGCTTGTCCACCGGCTGGGGCAGCGGATAGGCGATCACCGGCAGGCCGAGGATGGCGGTATAATCCTGCGACGAGGCCGGATCGAAGGTGCCCAGCTGCAGCCGGCCGCGGAATTCGGGGCGCAGGCGCCGCGCCGCGAAGCGGTAGAGCTGGGGATCGTTGGCGAAGCGGGCCAGATAGGGATCGTTGTGGGTGGGGACGAAATGAATTTTTCCGTCCTTGTCCCTGGCCTGCAGGAAGCCCGGCGGATAGCCGAATTCCACCACGACGCGCGGGCAGGTTTCCGGCTTGAAGCTGGACTGCATCCAGTCGATCAGAGCCATCAGCTCGCCGGGGCGGGCGGAATTCCAGTAGACCACGTCCTCGGGGTTCAGCCCCTTCAGCTTTTGCAGATCCTCGAAGAGGCTGCCGCTGAAGAAGAAGAAGTTTTCCATCCAGCCCGACAGGGGATCGTCGGAGATGGCGGCCAGGGCATCGTAGCGGAACAGACCCTCGCCGCCGATTTCCTTGGCCAGGGCCGGTTCCAGCTCCTTGTTGCCGAACACGAAGGTCTGGATGCCGCGGCGCCGGGCCTCGGTGGTGATGTGGCGGCAGGAATTGGCGTAGTGGCCGCCGTTGTGGCGCAAGGTGGCGTCGAGATAAACCAGACGGCCCTGATACTGTCCGGCCTGCTGCGCCTGGGCGCCGCCCAGAGTGTCCAGCTTGCGCGAGCCGTCGCTGTTGCGCACGTAGGTGTCGTCCAGCTTGGCGTCGGCGTAGCGGTCCAGCTTGCCCTTTTCCGCCAGGCTGGCCAGGGGCGTGCCTTCGATCTCGGCGCAGCCCGACAACTGATGGGTGTCGAAGGGCAGGTCGCGGATGAGCTTCCTGGTGTCTTCCATCTGCGCCTCGGTCTCGCCGGGCAGGCCGATGGTGAAGGTGCCGTGCACGGTCATGCCCATGGCTTTAAGGTCGTAGACCACCTGCTTGGCCCTGGTGAGGTCGAGCCGCTTGTTGACGATGCGGTCCACCACGTCCTGGTTGCCGCTCTCGAAACCCAGCTTGACGCCGAAGCAGCCGGCATCCTTCATCTTGCGCCAGGTTTCCGGCTTGATGGTGTCGGCGCGGCACATGGCGGCCCAGGGCAGCTTGATCTTGTCCATCACGCCGCACATGCGCTCCACATGGGCGTCGCCCAGATTGAAGGTGTCGTCGTCGAAATAGATGCTCTTGTATTTGTAGCGGTCCACCAGCTCGCCGAGGAAGGCTTCCATATAGTCGGCGGAATAGTAGCGCACGGTGCGCTTGCCGGTGCCGTCGGGATCGTTGCCGGTCATGGTGGCCGGCCAGACGCAGAAGATGCACTTGTAGGGGCAGCCCCGGCTGCTCCACACCTGGGCATGCGGGAAGATCTGGCCCTTGGGGCTGGAATCGGCGTAGCGGTAGGCGTGCAGCTCGTCGAAATAGGGGAAGGGCGCCGCGTTCATCTCCTCGGTGGTGAGGAGATCGAAATCCAGAATGCCCTCGGCGCCGTTGATGACCTTGACCGCGCCCTTCTCGTACTCGCCGTGGATGGCGGCATGGATGGGCAGATCCTCCATGAACTTGCGGGCATTGGCGGTGATGGGGCCGGTGATGACGATTTTGGCATGCGGGGCGTAGGCATGGATCTTGCGGATCAGCCGGGCATCGTGATCCCAAGACGGGGTCGCCGATTCCAGGAAGATGTAGTCGAAGCGGTTCTCCGACAGGAAGCGGAAGTAGGAGGGGTAGGATTCCGCCAGGGCCACGCTGTCGCGGAACACCACGTCGGCGCCGCTCATCTTTTTCAGATAGGTGGCGGCATAGCCCATGAAGAAGGGATAGGGCAGATAGGCGCCGAAGACGAAATTATCCGGCGTGCGCGGAGACATGCGCGAATGGGGCCAGCGCGATCCGGCGCGCACGCCGCTCATCTGCACGCGATGCACGTGGCCATCGGACCCCAACACATCTTTCAATTCCTGCCACCAGGGGGGATTGCTGAAAAGAACGCGCATGGAGGGTCTCCACTAAACTGCTGAGGAGACCACCCTAAAGGGGAGGCGTAAAGATATGGTTAAAGGCATAGAGGAAAATGCGACTTACTCTCAGATATCGCCGACCACGATATCGTTCAGCAGGGCGGCGGGGCCCTGGTCGCGGTCGAGATTGATGGCGTGCGCCGTGGCCAGGCCCGAGGGCTTGCGGTCGTTGATCAGCAGGCGTTCGCCCACCGGCAGGCCGAAGAGGATATCGTCGTAGCGCAGATCGTGCCGGGCCAGGGCGGCCAGGGTGGCGGCGCGGTGCGCCTCGCTCCGCGCGGTCAGCAGAATCACGCGGTCGGCGGCCGGCAGCGCGGCGAGAAAATCCTTGGCGCCGGGCAGCAGGCGGTCTTCGCCGGCCAGATGGCCGTTATGGGCGAAGAGGGTGCCGTCCACGTCGATCAGCCAGGTTTTCGGCAGGGGGCTGACGGTCAGGGTCATGCCGAAAGCGCGTCGTGCAGGTGGTGGAGGCCGTTGTAATAGGCGCCCAGGATGGAATCGTAGTCGTCGTCCACCCAGCCCGACAGCGCCAGCCAGATCAGCGCGTGCAGGATGCGGATATCGCGGAACCGGCCGCCGAAGCGTTCGCGGAAGGCGTCCTTGAGGTGCGACCAGCCGCTTTCGCGGATCTCCACGTCGACGCTGTCGCCGTCCTGGGTCAGGATGAACTGGCGGCGGTTGAAATTGTCGTAATTGCCGGCCACCGAATAATACACCTTGGCCCAGTCGTAGGTGGGATCGCCATGGATGCCGGGGGTGGCGAAGGCGCCGCGCGGATCGATGAACCAGGGCTTGCAGTCGGCATCCACCAGGGTGTTGCAGAAGGTGGGGTCGCCGTGGATGGCGGTGAAGGTTTCCACGCGGATCTGGGCGGCGGCCTCCTCCAGCAGGGCGGCGCCGCCCTCATGCAGCAGGTTGGGCACATGCACGCCGTTCACCTGCAGGCTGGGCAGGGCCTGGAGATCGGGGCGCAGGCGGCGCACCTTGTCGAGGCGGGCCAGGGTTTTCTCGAAATAGACCTGGCGCACGGCGGCGGCATCGGCGGGGATGCTGCTCAAGCCATGCAGCTTTTCCAGGGCGTCGAGGATGTTTTCCAGGATATGGCGCCGCCCCTTGGCGCCCCAGCGCAGCTGGTAGGGATGCTCGCCGTCGATGCGGGCCAGGCGCATGGGGCGGGCCCCCAGCAGGGTGGGGATATGCTCGAAGCCCAGGGCCGAAACCTGCTGATACCAGGCGATCTCGCGGTCGATCATCGGGGCGTATTCGGGCACCACCGCCTCTTTCAGCACGGTGGCGCCCTGATAGGTGATGCGGTTGAAGAAGCGGGTGGTGGCGCCGCTGTCCCAATGGTTCAGCAGGGCGTTCAGGGTGCCGAGCTCGGCGGCGTCGTCGCAATATTGGGTTGCGAAGGCCGGGCAATGCTGCGACAGCCAGCGCACGAATTCGCCTTCGGCCGGCAGCCCGGCCAGGGCGGCCTTGTTGGGGAACCAGAACAGCCCCATGATGCCGTGGCTTTCGCTGCGCACCTCGGCCAGGGTGCGGCTGCCGTCCCCGGCCTCCACCACCGACCAGCGGCAGGGGAAATTGCGCGACAGAAAGATCACCGGGATGTCGCCGCCCGGCGGCGGCAGCGGCTGGAAGAACGCCAGATCGCTCCACACCAGCCAGAAGGGCTCGTCCTCGGGCAGGCTGTCCAGGGCCTGGGCGATGCCGCCCAGGGTGCCCTTGCCGGTGGGATGGGTCAGGCGCAGCGGCGCCGGCGGCGGGAACACCTCCACATAGCGTTCCAGCACCTCGGCCTTGTAGTCGATGATGACGTTGAAATCGGCGCCGGGGAAGGTGTCGAACAGGCCGTACAGCATGGGCTTGCCCGAGACCGGCACCAGGCATTTGGGCTTGTTCCAGCAGTAATGCTCAAGACGGGTGCCCTTGCCGCCGGCCTGGATGATCACATGATGCTTGCTCATGATGGCTCCCCTTAGCTATGCCGCCAGCCAGGCCTCGAGCAGGGCCGGATCGAACGGCGCGGCGGAATTCACCTGTTCCTCCCGCACGTCGGGGCTGTCGAAGGCCTTGGCCACCGACCAGAAGCGGCAGGCGATATCGAAGGGCAGGCCGGTCAGATAATGGCCGATGCCCTCGCCGTAAGGATAGATCACCAGCTTTTTCGCCGCGGCGCGGGCCAGAAGATCGCACAGACCGCTGCGCATGCCGATGAAATGCCCGCACAGCTCGGCGAAGGGGATCATGTCGCTCAAGGGCAGATCGACGGCCTGGGTGCCGGGAATGCAGCCCAGCTGGTCGGCGCCCTTCATATCGATGCTGCGGCCGCGGTTGGCCACATTGGTCACCACCTTGTAGCCCTGCCGGGTCAGCGCGCGCACGGCGTCGATCCACCACTGCTCCGGCAGGGCGCAGCGCCAGGAATGGGCCCAGGGCGACAGCAGCACGGTGCGGCCCACCGGCAGATCCCAGTCCCGCATGCGCTCCGCCGCGGCCTGACGGGCCTGATCGGGCACCCGGGGCCGGGTCATGGGGGCATCGGCGGGAATGTCCAGGATCAGGCGCAAGAGATCGGCGATGCCGATGCCGAAGCGGCCGATCAGCTGATAGCGCTCCCGCTCGTCGAAGAAGATGTGCGAGGCGCGGATCACCCGCAGCGGCTGGAAGTGCGAGGTGGTGGCCGGCATCTGCAGGCTGGGGGGCTGTTGGAAACATTCCAGCCAGTCGTAGGCCTGGCCCTGAAAGAAATCGGCGATCTGGCGCGAACCGCCCTGATTGGCCATCACCACCACCGGCCCGCCGCAGCGCTTGCGGAATTCGGGCAGCAGCGACAGCCACAGGATCTGATCGCCAACGCCGCCGAACAGAACCACCAGGCGCGACGTGCCGGCGTCTTCGCCAAAAGTCATGATGCCGTTTCCCTGCCAAAATCTGAAATCACGCCTGAGAGTAACCGGGTTCGGGTTGCCGAATCCTTAACAGGCCAGGTAAGGGGCGATGTCCACGGCGTCGATCTGTTCGGGCAGCAGATAGCGCTCGGCATAGGTGCGGTACACGCCCGAGCTCAGGAACAGCTTGAAAAGCGCCGCATCGATATGCTGATCCTTGGCCATGAAGCTCATGATGCGGATGCTTTCCGACAGGGTTTTCGGGGCCTTGTAGGGGCGGTCGCGCGCCGTCAGCGCCTCGAAGATGTCGGCGATGGCCATGATGCGGGCCGGCAGGCTCATGGCTTCGCCGCGCAGGCTTTTCGGATAGCCGGTGCCGTCCATCTTCTCGTGGTGGCCGCCGGCCCATTCCGGCACCCGGCGCAGGGTTTTCGGGAAGGGCAGGGCCTCCAGCATGATGATGGTCTGCATGATATGGTCGCTGATGTGGTAGCGGTCCTCGGCGGTCAGGGTGCCGCGTCCCACCGAAAGATTGTAGATCTCGCCCAGATTGAACTTCCACTCCGGCGGCCGCACGGTGAAGCCCCAGGGATTGTCGGCCTGCAATACCGGCTTGTCGTGCGGCACCAGATGTTCGGGCTTGTCGTCCAGCAGGCGTTCCTCGGCCGGCAGGGGCGCGGCCTCGGCGGGTTTGCGCTGGGCCTCCTCCCACGACAGCCCCAAACGGTCGTCCAGGGTGCGCCGCCAACGGGTGGCGCCGATGGCCTTCAGCCGTTCCATCTTATCGGGGCTCATGAATTCGCCGCCGACGTTGCAGTCGGCCACGAAGGCGAAATCGGCGTCCAACTGCGCCAGGCGGGCGTCGCGCTCGGCCCGCAGGGTGGCCTCGTCGCCGCCCGCCAGCCGGGCCTCCAGATAGGCGATCTCGGCATCGCGCTTGACCACCTCGAAGCGGGTGCGGATCTCGTGGATGCGGTTGTGGATGGTTTCCAGCTTGGTGGCCTTGTCCACCACATATTCCGGGGTGGTCACCTTGCCGCAGTCGTGCAGGCCGCCGGCCACCTCCAGCTCGTACCATTCGTCGTCGCTTAAGTGGAAATCGGCGAAGGGGCCGTCGGTGGCGGCCACCGCCGCCTGGGCCAGCAGGGTGGTCAGCACCGGCACCCGGCGGCAATGGCCGCCGGTATAGGGGGATTTGGCGTCGATGGCGCCGCCGATCACCCCGATCAGGGCGGTGAACAGATTTTTCTGCGCCTCCAGCAGCAGGGCGTTGTCGAGCGCCACCGCCGCCTGCCCCGACATGGCCTCGATCAGCGGCGTCACGGCGTCGGAGAAGGGGATGACCCGGCCCTCGGCGTCGCGGGCGTTGATCAGCTGCAGCACCCCCACCACGTCGCCGGCATGATTGATCAGCGGCACGGTGAGGAAGGACTGCGAGCGGTAGCCGGTTTTGGCGTCGAAGGCCTTGGTGCCGGAAAAATCGAAATTCACCGCGTCGTAGGCGTCGGCGATGTTGATGGTGCTGGCGGTGTTGGCGGCATAGGCCGAGACGTTCTTGTGGTTGGGGCTGCCGTCGGCCGCGAACAGCGGCACCGGCGGAAAGGGGATGGCCTGGCCGGTGGTGCCGCCCAGGGCGATGGCCAGACTGTCGTTGCGCATGATGGCGAAGGCGAGGCTGCCGGTCTTGTCGTCGGCCAGATAAAGGGTGCCGCCGTCGGCGCGGGTGATGTCCTTGGCCGCCAGCAGGATCATTTCCATCAGCTTGTTGTGATTGCGCTCGGCCGACATGGCGATGCCAAGCTCGATCAGGCGGCGGACATCATCCCGCGCCGCCGCGCCTCCGGTGGTGTTGGTCATGCGGTCCCCCCTGCCGACTGTCGTCATCCCGTCGGACCATCTTCCCCGGAAATCGTCTTTAATCAAATGAAAAGCTCATAATGTTCCCGGCCCCCGGTTCAAGGCTTGACGGACCCGGCGCTTCTTCGTCCAATAGGGGCCGGTCCGGCGGCCCGCCGGATATGTCCTGCAGCGAACAGATCTTTCATGCCTTATTCCTCCTTGCGCGATTTCATGGCCCGGCTCGAGGCCGAGGGCCGCCTGGTGCGCGTTGCCGCCCCGGTGCGCGCCGATCTGGAAATGACCGAGATCCAGACCCGCCTTCTGGCCGAGAACGGCCCGGCGGTGCTGTTTGAAAACGTGGTGCGCGCCGATGGCGGCCCCTACGGCGTGCCGGTGCTGGTCAATCTGTTCGGCACGGTGGAGCGGGTGGCCTGGGGCATGGACCGCACGCCCGGGGAACTGCGCGAGGTGGGGGAAACCCTGGCCTTTCTGAAGCAGCCGGAGCCGCCCGGCGGCTTCAAAGACGCGGTGGCCATGCTGCCGCTGCTGAAGACGGTGATGGCCATGCGCCCGAAAACCGTGGGCCGCGCCCCCTGCCAGGAGGTGGTGCTGACCGGCGACGACATCGATCTCGGCGCCCTGCCCATCCAGGGCTGCTGGCCGGACGAGCCGGCGCCGCTGATCACCTGGCCGCTGGTGGTGACGCAAGGCCCGGCGGCGGGCGAGGACAAGCGCGACGATTTCAATCTCGGCATCTACCGCATGCAGGTGACGGGGAAGAACACCACCCTGATGCGCTGGCTGCGCCATCGCGGCGGCGCCCAGCACCACCAGCGCTGGGCCCGGGAGAAGCGGGAGCCGCTGCCGGTGGCGGTGGTGATCGGCGCCGATCCCGGCACCATCCTGGCGGCGGTGACGCCGGTGCCCGATACCCTGTCGGAATATCAGTTCGCCGGGCTGCTGCGCGGCCGCAAGGTGGAGCTGGTGGAGTGCAAGACCGTGCCCCTGAAGGTGCCGGCCGAGGCCGAGATCGTGCTGGAGGGCCATGTCTCGCTGACCGAGTACGGCGACGAGGGGCCCTACGGCGATCACACCGGCTATTATAATTCGGTGGAGAAATTCCCGGTCTTCACGGTTTCGGCCATCACCATGCGCCGCGATCCCATTTATCTCTCCACCTTCACCGGCCGCCCGCCCGACGAACCCTCGGTGTTGGGCGAGGCCTTGAACGAGGTGTTCATCCCGCTGCTGCAGCAGCAGTTCCCCGAGATCACCGATTTCTGGCTGCCGCCCGAGGGCTGCTCCTACCGGGTGGCGGTGGTGGCCATCAAGAAGGCCTATCCCGGCCATGCCCGCCGCGTCATGATGGGGGTGTGGTCGTTCCTGCGCCAGTTCGTCTACACCAAGTTCGTCATCGTGGTGGACGACGACATCAACGCCCGCGACTGGAAGGACGTGGTGTGGGCCATGTCCACCCGCATGGATCCGGCCCGCGATATCATGGTGGTGGAGAACACCCCCATCGACTATCTGGATTTCGCCTCGCCGGACTCGGGCCTGGGCGGCAAGCTGGGGCTGGACGCCACCAACAAGCTGCCGCCGGAAACCAAGCGCGAATGGGGGCGGCAGATCCGCATGGATCAGGATGTGATCGACGAGGTCAGCCGCAAATGGGCCTCTTACGGCCTGCCCGGCAGCGGCACACCCATCTGGAAATAAGGAAGCGCCATGTCCGCCGAAAACAATGCTCTTACCCTGCTGTCCGATCTGGTCGCCAAGGCGCAGGGCGCCGGGGCCGATGCCGCCGATGCGGTGCTGGTGAACAACACCTCGCTGTCGGTGGCCATGCGCCTGGGGCGCAGCGAAAAGGTCGAGCGTTCGGAGTCGGGCGATATCGGTCTGCGCGTGCTGATCGGCAAGCGCCAGGCCTTCGTCTCCTCGTCGGATCGCGGCTCTCTGGCCCTGGATGAACTGGTGGAGCGGGCGGTGGCCATGGCCCGCTCGGTGCCGGAAGATCCCTATTGCGGCCTGGCCGAGCCGGAACAGCTGATCCAGACCCTGCCGTCCCTGGATATCTTTGATCCGACCGAGCCCACGGCCGAGCATCTGGTGGATCTGGCCCGCCGCGCCGAGGAGGCCGCCCGCTCGGTGCCCGGCGTCACCAATTCCGAAGGCGCCGATGCCGGCTGGGGCCGTTCGCTGATCGCCATGGCCGCCAGCAACGGCTTCGCCAACAGCTACTGGGTCAGCCACAGCTCGCTGTCGGCCTCGGTGCTGGCCGGTGATGCCGCCCAGGGCATGGAACGGGATTACGACTACAGCGCCACCGTTTACGCCGCCGATCTGATGGCGCCGGAACAGGTGGGGCTGTCGGCGGGGCAGCGCGCCGTGCGCCGCCTGGGCGCCCGCAAGGCCAAGACCGCCCGGGTGCCGGTGGTGCTGGATCCCCGCGTTTCGGGCGGCATCGTCGGCCATCTGGCCGGGGCCATCAACGGCGCCGCCATCGCCCGCGGCACCAGCTTTTTGAAGGACCGCCTTGGCCAGCCGGTGTTGGCCAAGGGTCTCTCGGTGATCGATGATCCGCACCGGGCGCGGGGCCTGCGCTCCAAGCCCTGCGACGGCGAGGGCCTGCCCAACCGCCGCCGCGCCATCGTCGAGGACGGCGTGCTCACCACCTGGATTCTCGATCTGCGTTCGGCCCGCCAGCTCGGTCTGGCCAGCACCGGGCATGCCAGCCGCGGCACCGGCGGCCCGCCCGGCCCGGCCACCAGCAATCTGTGGCTGCAGCCGGGGCCGCTCAGCGTGCCCGAGCTGATCGCCGACATCGATCAGGGCTTCTACATCACCGAGATGTTCGGCCATGGCGTCAACGGTCTGACCGGCGATTACTCGCGCGGCGCCGCCGGCTTCTGGATCGAGAACGGCGAAATCGCCTATCCGGTCAACGAGGTGACGGTGGCCGGCAATCTCAAGGACATGTTCCTGAACATGACCCCGGCCAGCGATCTCACCTTCCGCTACGGCACCGACGCCCCCACCCTGCGGATAGAGGGCATGACCCTGGCCGGCGCCTGAGAGGCTGTTCGATACGTCTACTTTGGCGGCTGCCTGACGTGATCGTCTGCGCTGCCGGTGCTCACGGACAGACGTCCGCTCCGCTCCGGTTCTCGAAAATCACGCCATTCAGCACGCCAAAGCGAAGTCTCAAACAGCCTCCAACTCTTTCTCGTCGCCCTGCGGCACCACTCGATACGTCTACTTTGGCGGCTGCCTGACGTGTCTCCGCGCACGGACAGGCCGCCGCTGACGTGGGGCGTTCAGGCTCCACCCGCGTCACGGTCCGCGCCGCCTGAAGCCGGCCCGGTTTCATACCAACCGGCCAATGAATTGACCGGTTGTATCGTCCCTCGCCGGGCGGCGGCATCCGCCGCCTTGGCCGCTCGATCAAGGCTCGCTGGATACCGGCCAACGAGTCACTTCAATGGTTGGCCGGTATCACTCAGGCCAGTGCCTCGAAGGCTTCGGCGGCTTTCGGCCAATCCCAAAGCCTCTGTTTCGCCAAAGCGGCGCGGTGCATGTCCCGCCACAGGGCGTCATTGGTCAGGAGAGCCACGGCCCGCTCGGCAAAGAGGTGTTCGCCTTTGACCACGTAGCCGGTTTCACCGTCGATGATCCGCTCCTTCATGCAGGCGATATCCTCGATGACGCCGGGAAGGCCCATGGCCTGGGTCTCGGCGGCGGCGTTGCAGAAGGTTTCGCCGGGATCGCCCCGATACAGGAAGGTTCGGGCCTGGCGGATTTCCTCGACCAGTCGGGGTTTCGGCATCGGGCCGCGCAGCATCACGCCACGATCGGCCAGTTTCTCAGCCCGTTTCAGGATTGGGGCCATCTTGTCGGCCTTGGCCGCGCCCACCGCGCCATAGATGGCGGCGCCGGCAAAGAGATGCAGCTCGCCGTCCGGCACGCGCGGGAAAATCCGTTCGGCCCAGACGTTCAGCAGCCAATCCAGCGAACGCAGGGGGTTGGACAGGAAGATGGCGCGCGGTCCCGGCGGTCGCGTGCGCTCCTGCTCCCCCAGGAACAACGGCGAGATGCCGTAAGGGATGATGGCCCGGCCGCCGTCGAAAGCCCAGCCGGGATAGGTGGACAGATGGCTTTGTCCGGAAAAAACGATGATGGGACGACGGCGCAGCAACGGCCATTGATAGCGCCATTTGAGCAGATAGCGCGCCGGGTTATGAATCCAGAAGATACTTTTCTGCGCCTTCGGGCACAGGCCGATCAGATGGTTGGAGCGGTTGGCGATGTAAAGATCGGCGCGGTCCGGCACCCCCAGATCCGGCCGGCTGTCGTCCAGCGGCAGCCAACGGACGTTCTTCCAGGTCAGTTCGGTCTGGCAACGGGTATGGGCGCAGACATCGTGACCGCGCGCGGCCAGGGCTTCGGCCAATTCGGCAAAGGCGGTTTCGGCCCCGCCCAACGGTTTTTCGCTCTTGACCTGTCCGTCGAAGCGGATGCCGTCATCGGCCATCACGATGCGCATGTTTTTTAATCCAGATTTTCTGTTCGACCGGCCCGTCCGCGTCTGGTTGGTGTAAGAGTAGTCCATCCCCTACCCGATGGGAAGGCGGAGCGGGGGTGAAATCATCCGGTGCAGAAAATACGCCATCCTGAGCGCCATGATCGGCCCTGGTGGCGGTCATCCGGGAAATCCGGGCTCAAACAGACGTCAACGCCTTGCCCAGCGGCCTTGGGAGCCTGTCTCGCTCCTAAGGCACCACCAGGGTCACGGTCTTGTCGCTGACCGTGATGCTGGCCGGCAGGGCGGCGATGATGTCGCCGTCGCCCTGCACCGGCAGGCCGTCCTCGGCCTCGATATGCACCTCGCGGCCGCTTTCGATGCGGACATCGGGCAGGCTGTGCAGGCGGCCCAGCACCAGGGCCAGGCCGTAGCGCAGCACATGGCGCCAACCGCCCCGCTTCAGCAGGCACACCTCGAAGCGGGGATCGGTAAGCTGGGCGCGCGGCGCCGCCACGAAGGGGCCGCCGTAATGGCGGCCGTTGCACACCACCACCGAAAAGGCCTGAAAGCTCTTGCCGTCCACCGTGACCCGGCATTGCGGAAAGCCGTAGCGCAGGGCCTGGCTCAGGGTTTCCCACACATAGGCCAGCTTGCCGGTGGTGCGCTTCAAGGCCAGATCCACATTGGCCACCACATGGGCGTCGAAGCCCACACCGGCCATCATGATGAAATGCCGGCCGTTGGCCAGGCCCAGATGCACATCCAGGAACCGGCCGCCGGCGATGGCGGCGGCGATGGCGGCGGGGCTGCCGCGCAGGCCGATCTCCTGGGCCAGCACATTGGCGGTGCCCAAGGGGATGATGGCCAGGGGCGGCACCGGCCCCGGCGCCGCGATCAGGCCGTTGGCCACCTCGTTGATGGTGCCGTCGCCGCCGGCGGCCACCACCACGTCGCAGCGCTCCTGGGTCAGGGCGCGGGCCGTGGCCTCGGCATCGCCGCGGTGGGTGGTTTCATGCAGGGTGACGGGGCAGCCCAGGGCGGCCACGCCGCGCAAGGCGGCGGCCAGCTTGCGCCGCCGCCACTGCCCGGCGGTGGGATTGTAGATCACCAGCACGCGCCGGGGGCGGGTGGCGGTTTCGGCGGGATTATCTTGGCAGGCCATATGCATGGCCCTGCTCTATACAGGCGCGGGCCGGGCGGCGGGCGTGAAGATTAAATGACAGCTTTGCGGCGGGAATGTGAAATCTAAAAGCACTGTCACAAAGTCTCTATACAAGGGGAAGCGGACTTTACTAAGAACGATTGCGCAACGGCAGACGGACGCGATCGAGACATGACGATGATCAGCGGCGTACAGACTTACCGGTCTATCTGGATATCGGATGTACACCTCGGAACGCGCGGCTGCAAAGCCGAGTTTCTGCTGGATTTCCTCAAAAACACCGAATCCGATTACCTCTACCTGGTGGGCGACATGATCGACGGCTGGCGGCTGAAGCGGTCGTGGTATTGGCCCCAGGCCCATAACGACGTGGTGCAGAAGCTGCTCCGGAAGGCGCGCAAGGGCACCAAGGTGGTGTATGTGCCGGGCAATCACGATGAGTTTGCCCGCGATTACGTCGATTTCCATTTCGGCGATGTGGAGGTGGTGGACGAGGCGGTGCATACCATGCTGGACGGCCGCCGCTTCCTGGTGCTGCACGGCGATCAGTTCGACGGCGTGGTGCAATACGCCAAGTGGCTGGCCCATCTCGGCGATCACGCCTACACCCTGGCCTTGGGCGTCAATCACTGGTTCAACTGGGCGCGGCGCAAGCTGGGCTATCCCTACTGGTCGCTGTCGGCCTATCTGAAGCACCGGGTGAAGAACGCCGTTCAGTTCATCGCCCGCTTCGAGGAGGCCATGGCCGACATGGCGGCCAAGCGCGGCGTGGAAGGGGTGATCTGCGGCCATATCCATCACCCCGAGATCCGGCAGTTTCCCGAGGTGTGCTACGCCAACGACGGCGACTGGGTGGAAAGCTGCTCGGCCCTGGTGGAGCATGCCGACGGCCGCCTGGAAATCATTTACTGGGCCGAGGCCCGGCAATTGTCCCTGTTCGAAAAAATGCCCGCCGGGGCCGACGCGGTCCCGGTCTGACATCACCCCGAAAGGAAGCGCCATGCGGATCGTCGTCGTTACCGATGCCTGGCATCCCCAGGTCAACGGCGTGGTGCGCACGCTGGGCACCCTGGGCGAGGAACTGGACCGGCTGGGGCATGAAACGGTGTTCGTCACCCCCGATCAGTTCCGCAGCCTGCCCTGCCCCACATACCCCGAGATCCGCCTGGCGGTGAAGCCGGGGCGCCGCCTGGGCCGCCTGATCGAAAGCAACCAGCCCTGCGCCATCCATATCGCCACCGAGGGGCCGCTGGGCTGGGCGGCCCGCCGCTATTGCCTGAAGCGCAAGCTGCCCTTCACCACCGCCTATCACACCAAGTTTCCGGAATATATCAAGGCGCGCTTCCGGGTGCCGCTGCCGGTCAGCTACCGGGTGATCCGCCATTTCCACGCCCCGGCCTCCAGCATCATGGTGGCCACGCAAACCATCCAGGCCGAACTGGAGCAGCGCGGCTTCCATCATATCCGCCGCTGGTCGCGCGGGGTGGACACCACCTTGTTCCGCCCGCGCGAGCGGGCCGAGCTGGAGCGCCTGGTGCCGCATCTTACGGCGCTTGCCGGGCCCATTTTCCTCTATGTGGGGCGGGTGGCGGTGGAGAAGAACATCGCCGCCTTCCTGGAGGCCCGGCTCGAAGGCCACAAGGTGGTGGTGGGCGACGGCCCGCAGCTGGAGGAGCTGCGCCGCAAACATCCCGAGGTGCTGTTCACCGGCGCCAAGGTGGGCGAGGAGCTGGCCGCCCATTACGCCGCCGCCTCGGTCTTCGTCTTTCCCAGCCGCACCGACACCTTCGGCCTGGTGCTGCTGGAGGCCCTGGCCTCGGGCGTGCCGGTGGCCGCCTATCCGGTACCGGGGCCGCTCGATGTGATCGGCGACAGCCCGGCCGGCGTGCTGAACAGCGATCTGGCGGCGGCGGCGCGGGCGGCGCTTGCCGTGCCGCCCGAGCTGTGCCGCCGCCATGCCCTGACCTTCAGCTGGGAGGCCTGCACCCGGCAGTTTTTGGGCAATCTGGCGCCGTTCGATGGCGAGGTCTGGCGCGGCGGCGGAGATCTGCTATAGTGGTAGGGTGTTGAATTTGCATCCATTCCGTGCCGAGAGTCCGCCGATGACCAACCTCACCCAGTTGCCCGCCTGGGGCGCCCTGGCCCGGCATTTCGAGCAGGTGAAACCCCTGCATATGCGCGATCTGTTCGCCGCCGATCCGGCCCGTTTCGAGCGCTTTTCCCTGCGTCTCGGCGATTTTCTGCTGGATTACTCGAAAAACCGCGTCACCGAGGAAACCCTGGCCCTGCTGATGCGGCTGGCCGGGGAGGCCGGGGTGGAAGCGGCGCGCGAGGCCATGTTCTCGGGCCAGCATATCAACAACACCGAAAACCGCGCCGTGCTGCATACCGCCCTGCGCAACCGCTCGGGCCGCGCCGTGCTGGTGGACGGCCACGACGTCATGGCCGATGTGCGGGCGGTGCTGGCGCAGATGCGGGACTTTTCCGAGCGGGTGCGTTCGGGCGAGTGGCGCGGCATGTCGGGGCGGCGCATCACCGATGTGGTCAATATCGGCATCGGCGGCTCGGACCTGGGGCCGGTGATGGCCTGCGAGGCGCTGAAGCCCTTCGCCCAGGATGGCCTCAACAGCCATTTCGTCTCCAATGTGGACGACAGCCACATTCATCAGGTTCTGCGCAAATGCCGCCCGGACAGCACCCTGTTCATCGTGGCCTCCAAAACCTTCACCACCCAGGAAACCCTGGCCAACGCCCATACCGCCCGCGCCTGGCTGGTGGGATCGCTGGGCGAGGCGGCGGTATCGCGGCATTTCGTGGCGCTGTCCACCAATACCGAGGCGGTGCGCGCCTTCGGCATCGATACCGATAATATGTTCGGCTTCTGGGACTGGGTGGGCGGCCGCTATTCGCTGTGGTCGGCCATCGGGCTTTCCATCGCCATCGCCGTCGGCTTCGACCGCTTCGAGGAACTGCTGTGCGGCGGTTTCGAGATGGACGAGCATTTCCGTCAGGCGCCGCTCTCGGCCAACATGCCGGTGGTGCTGGCGCTGCTGGGCATCTGGTACGGCGATTTCTTCGATGCCCCCGCCCAGGCGGTGCTGCCCTATGATCAGTATCTGCACCGCTTTCCGGCCTATCTGCAGCAGGCCGACATGGAAAGCAACGGCAAGAGCGTGACCAAATGCGGCCGCCGCGTCGGCTATCACACCGGCGCCATCGTCTTCGGCGAGGCCGGCACCAACGGCCAGCACGCCTTCTATCAGCTGATTCACCAGGGCACGCGGCTGGTGCCGTGCGATTTCATCGCCGCCGCCCGCAGCCTCAATCCGGTGGGCGAGCATCACAGCCTGCTGCTGTCCAACTTCTTCGCCCAGACCGAGGCCCTGATGCGCGGCAAAACCGCCGCCGAGGTGGGGGCCGAACTGGGCAAGGCCGGTCTGGCCGGCGCGGCCCTGGACGCGGCGGTGCCGCACCGGGTGTTCGACGGCAACCGCCCCACCAATTCCATCCTCTACACCCAGCTCGATCCCCGCACCCTGGGCCGGCTGATCGCCCTTTACGAACACAAGATCTTCGTGCAGGGGGTGGTCTGGGGCATCAACAGCTTCGATCAGTGGGGGGTGGAGCTGGGCAAGCAGCTGGCCAAGGCCATCCTGCCGCAGCTGGCGGGGGAGGGGGCGGTGGCCGGCCACGATGCCAGCACCAACGGCCTCATCAACCATTTCAAGTCGATCCGCTGACTGTGCTATAGACGGGGTTTCTGCCGCCGCCCGGACCCGCCTCGATGACCATTCGCCTGCTGCCGCCCACCCTGGTCAACCAGATCGCCGCCGGCGAGGTGGTGGAGCGCCCGGCCTCGGCGGTGAAGGAGCTGGTGGAAAACGCCATCGATGCCGGCGCCACCCGTATCGACGTGGTGCTGGGCGAAGGCGGCCAGGCGCTGATCTCGGTCAGCGACGACGGCTGCGGCATGACCCCGGACGAGCTGGAGCTGGCGGTGGAGCGCCACGCCACCTCGAAACTGCCCGACGATGATCTCTTCCATATCAAGGCCCTGGGCTTCCGTGGCGAGGCGCTGCCCTCCATCGGCTCGGTGGCCCGCCTGCGCCTGACCAGCCGGCCCCGGGGGGCGGACAGCGCCTGGAGCCTGCTGGTGGAGGGCGGCGTCAAGGGCCGCCCCGAGCCGGCGGCGCATCCCTTCGGCACCCGCATCGAAGTGCGCGATCTGTTCTTCGCCACCCCGGCGCGGCTGAAATTCATGAAATCGGTGCGCTCCGAGCTGACCCAGGCCCGCGATGTGCTGGAACGCCTGGCCATGGCCCATCCGGCCATCGGCTTCACCCTGGCCGACGAGGCCCGCCAGCTGATCAAGCTGCCGCCCTGCGGCGGCGGCGGCGATGCGGCCCGGCTGGAGCGGCTGGCGGCGGTGCTGGGCCGCGAGTTCGGCCAGAACAGTCTGGCGGTGGATGCCCGCCGTCAGGGCCCCGACGGCCAGAGCCTGCGCCTGGCCGGGCGCATCGGCCTGCCCACCTTCAACAAGGCCACGGCGGCGGCGCAGTATCTGTTCGTCAACGGCCGCCCGGTGCGCGACCGCCAGCTGGCCGGCGCGGTGCGCGCCGCCTACCAGGACGTGCTGGCCCACGACCGCCATGCCGTGCTGGCGCTGTTTCTCGACCTGCCGCCCGAGGAGGTGGACGTCAACGTGCATCCGGCCAAGGCCGAGGTGCGCTTCCGCGATCCCGGCCTGGTGCGCGGCCTGATCATCGGCGCCCTGAAAAGCGCCCTGGCCGAAGCCGGGCACCGCGCCGCCCAGCCGTTGAGCGGACTGGGGGCGCTGGGCGCCTTCCGGCCCGGAGGCACGGCGGCGGCCCCGCCTCTGCAGGGCAGCTTCGCCGGACGCTT
>JAJZGK010000221.1 GCA_021798485.1 Pseudomonadota bacterium | reverse complement strand
GCATAGGCCTGCGGCTGGGGCTGCGGGCCGCTGTTGGGCACCGAGCCCCAGGGCCCGGCGGCACCGCCCAGGAAGCTGCCGCCGGCGGGCGCCGGGGCGCGCCCGGCCGCCAGCTGGCGCTGCAGCTCGGCCATCTGCTGGTGGGCTTGGTTCAGGCTCATTTCCAGCATGATCACCGCCTGCACCAGGCTATAGGGGGCTTCGGGCTGGCGGGCCAGCTGGGCGCGGATCAGGGCCTCGGCCTCGGGATCGCGCCCCATCTGCCCGGCCTGGGCCAGACGGTCGAACACGCCTTGGATCAAATCCCGTTCCTGCGGGGTCATGGGTCTGCCTTTCGCTGAGTCTAGTGGTGGTGGGCCAACGTATCCCGACACGTGGGAACCAAGCGTCGGGGTTGGACCACCAGGGGCCGTTCCGCAACGGCCCATGCACAAGATGTAACCGGAAATAAGGGCAAATCAAGGGCAAGCGAAATCGGCGGTCTTCGGTGCCCCCCTCCAGCCATGGCGCCCCGAGGGCCTGGGAGCAAATTCCTTGCCGGGACGAAAAGGGCTTGCAATTCATGTTGCGCCGCAGCAAATATGTTGCAGTGCAATATCGCAAGGAGGCGTGCCATGCTGAAGGAATGGGTACGCAATCTGCCCCTGGAGCAGCTGCGGCGCATCGTGGCCGATACCAGCGCCTGCCATCATGCGGTGTGGCGGCTGGCCTATACCGAGCTGGACCGCCGGCGTCTGGAGGATGTTCCGCTCGGGGGCCTGCGGATTAAAATGGTGTCTTAAGCCCGCGCGGCCTTGTCAGCGCCGTCCCTTGCGGCCCTTGCGGCCCGGCTGGGCGGGGCGGGGGGCCGCGGACGGCACCGACGAGACCCCCAGCTCCTGCAGTTCCAGGCGGCGCAGTTCGTCGCGCAGGCGGGCGGCCTCCTCGAATTCCAGATCGGCGGCGGCGGCCTTCATGCGCTTTTCCAGATCGGCCATCACCGTTTTCAGATCCTTGCCGACGAAATGGGAGTCGCCGGTGCCGGGGGCCACGGTCAGGTAATCCTGCTCGTAGACGCTGTCCAGCACGTCGGCGATGGATTTCTTGATGCCTTCCGGGGTGATGCCGTGCAGGGCATTGTAGGCCTGCTGCTTTTCGCGGCGGCGGTTGGTTTCGCCGATGGCGTAGGTCAGGCTTTCGGTCATCTTGTCGGCGTAGAGCAGCACGCGGCCGTCCAGATTGCGGGCGGCGCGGCCGATGGTCTGGATCAGCGAGGTTTTCGAGCGCAGGAAGCCTTCCTTGTCGGCGTCGAGAATGGCCACCAGGGCGCATTCGGGAATGTCCAGCCCCTCGCGCAGCAGATTGATGCCCACCAGCACGTCGAAGGCGCCCAGGCGCAGATCGCGGATGATCTCGATGCGCTCCAGGGTGTCGATGTCGGAATGCAGATAGCGCACCCGCACCCCCTGTTCGTGCAGATATTCGGTCAGATCCTCGGCCATGCGCTTGGTCAGCACCGTCACCAGCACGCGCTGGCCCTTGGCGGCGCAGGCCTTGGCCTCGGCCGTCAGATCGTCCACCTGATGCTCCACCGGGCGCACGATGCAGACCGGGTCGATCAGGCCGGTGGGGCGGATCACCTGCTCGGCGAAGACGCCGCCGCTGCGGGTCAGCTCCCAGGCGCCCGGCGTGGCCGAAACGAAGATGCTCTGGCCGCGCATGGCGTCCCATTCCTCGAACTTCAGCGGCCGGTTGTCCACGCAGGACGGCAGGCGGAAGCCGTAATCGGCCAGGGTGCTCTTGCGGTTGAAGTCGCCTTTGTACATGCCGCCGATCTGCGGCACGGTGACATGGCTTTCATCGACGATCACCAGGGCGTCGGCGGGCAGATATTCGAACAGGGTGGGCGGCGGCTCGCCGGGATTGCGGCCGGTGAGATAGCGGGAATAGTTCTCGATGGATTTGCAGTGGCCGGTGGCGGCCATCATTTCCAGATCGAAGGTGGTGCGCTCGCCGATGCGCTGCGCCTCCAGAAGCCTGCCGTGCGCCTGGAACCATTCCAGCCGCTCCTTCAGCTCCTGCTTGATGCCCTGCATGGCGGCGGTAACGGTGGGGCGCGGCGTCACATAGTGGCTGGAGGGGAACACCGTGACCTCGGCCAGGCCGCAGGTTTTGTCGCCGGTCAGGGGATCGAACTCGGAAATGCTTTCGATCTCGTCGCCGAACAGGCTGATGCGCCAGGCGCGGTCCTCGTAGTGCACCGGGAAGATCTCGATGCTGTCGCCGCGCACCCGGAAGGTGCCGCGCTGAAAGGCCTGATCGTTGCGGGTATATTGCAGCTCCACCAGCCCCTTCATCAGCTCCCGCTGGTCGATCTCCTGGCCGGCCTGCAGGGTGATGGTCATGCGGGCGTAGCTTTCCACGGCGCCGATGCCGTAGATGCAGCTGACCGAGGCCACGATCACCACGTCGCGCCGTTCCAGCAAGGCGCGGGTGGCGGCATGGCGCATGCGGTCGATCTGCTCGTTGATGGCGGAATCCTTCTCGATATAGGTATCGGTTTTGGGAACGTAGGCTTCCGGCTGGTAGTAGTCGTAGTAGGAGACGAAATATTCCACCGCGTTGTCGGGGAAGAAGCCCTTCATCTCGGCGTAAAGCTGCGCCGCCAGGGTTTTGTTGGGGGCCAGGATCAGGGCCGGACGCCCGGTGCGGGCGATGACATGGGCCATGGTGAAGGTTTTGCCCGAGCCGGTCACCCCCAGCAGCACCTGATCGCGCTCGCCGGCTTCCACGCCGGCCGTCAGTTCGGCGATGGCGGCGGGCTGATCGCCCGAGGGCTGAAAGTCAGACACCAGTTTGAAGGCGGCGCGCCCCCCGGCGGGGGGCTGGGTGAAGAAGGGCATGGAGAGCGGGGCTGGGGACATGGCGCCACTATAAGGCCGGGCGGGGGCCGCGTCAGCGCAAATCGCCGTGCAGCAGATCCAGGGCCAGACCGGCGAACAGACCGCCCAGCAGCAGGGTGGGCAGGCGGCGCCAGCGGCTGGGGGCGCGCCCGCCCAGCCAGCGGGCCAGATGGGCGGCGGCCAGGATGATCGGCAGGTTGACCAGCACGCCGGTGCTCATCTGGATCAGCGACAGCAGCAGCACCTGCGCCGCCATATGACCCTGTTCGGGGCGCAGGAACTGCGGCAGCAGCGCCAGCATGAACAGCGCCACCTTGGGGTTGAGAAGATTGGTGAAGAGGCCCTGGCGCAGGGCGGTGGCGAAGGGCAGCGGCGGGGGTTTGGCCGAGGGCGGGGCGGAGGGCCGGGCCCGCACCGTGCTCCAGGCCAGATAAAGCAGATAGGCGGCGCCCAGCAGCCGCACCGCCTGGAAGGCCACCGGCACCAGCAGGAACAGGCGCGACAGCCCCAACCCGGCGGCCATGGCCTGGCAGAAGCAGCCCAGCACGGCGCCGCAGAGTGCCGCCACGCCCACCCGCCAGCCCTGCACCATGCTGCGGCTGACGAACAGCATCATGTCGGGGCCGGGAATGGCGGCCAGGGCCAGGGAGGCCAGGGTGAACAGGCCGAGGGTGCGGGCATCCAGGATCATGGCGTGGCGAAGACCTCTTCAGCGTCTTAATCTCCGATATCTTCCATAATGCCCTTAAAAGGCCACCGGTTGACAAGAGCCGGGAAAAGCCCGCACACTTCGGGCCAAATCCAAGGGGCGTCCCGGCAAGGGGCTGAGAGGCCGCTGGCCCGGCCATGATGGCGGGGCGGCGCGGCAACCCTTCGAACCTGATCCGGGTCATGCCGGCGAAGGGATGGAGCCTTGTTCCTTCGTTCGCCGTCCGCCCACCATCCTGCCATCGGCCGCGCCCGGCGCGGCGGGGAGACTGCCAACGTGTCGAACATTCACGAGCTTTCCGTCACCACCGGGCCCATTCCCGGTTCCCGCAAGGTGCATCTGCCGGGCGAGCAGGGGGTCTCCGTCGCCATGCGCGAGATCCTGCTGACCGGCGGCGAGCCGTCGATGACCGTCTACGATACCTCGGGGCCTTATACCGACGAGGCCGCCCGTGTGGATATCCGCGCCGGCCTGCCGGCCCTGCGCCGGGAGTGGATTCTGGCCAGAGGCGATGTGGAGGCCTATGAGGGCCGGGTGGAAAAGCCCGAGGACAACGGCCTGAAGCCCGGCCAGGACGCCACCGTGCCGCTGTTCGACCGCGCCGGCCGCAAGCCGCTGCGCGCCAGGCCCGGCTGCCGCCCCACCCAGCTGGCCTATGCCCGGCAGGGCCTGATCACGCCGGAAATGGCCTATGTGGCCAAGCGCGAGGGGGTGGCGCCGGAGTTCGTGCGCGCCGAGATCGCCGCCGGGCGGGCCATTCTGCCGGCCAATCCCAACCATCCGGAAAGCGAGCCGATGATCATCGGCCGGAACTTCCTGGTGAAGATCAACGCCAATATCGGCAATTCCCCCATCGCCTCGGATGTGGGCTCGGAAGTGGACAAGCTGGTCTGGGCCATCCGCTGGGGCGCCGATACGGTGATGGATCTCTCCACCGGCCGCTATATCCATGCGGTGCGCGAATGGATCCTGCGCAACAGCCCGGTACCCATCGGCACCGTTCCCATCTATCAGGCCCTGGAAAAGGTGAACGGCAAGGCCGAGGATCTGACCTGGGAGATTTTCCGCGACACCCTGATCGAACAGGCCGAGCAGGGGGTGGATTATGTCACCATCCATGCCGGGCTGCTGCTGTCGCACATTCCGCTCACCGCCCGCCGCACCACCGGCATCGTCTCGCGCGGCGGCTCCATCATGGCCAAATGGTGCCTGTCGCATCACCGCGAGAGCTTCCTTTACGAGCGGTTCGACGAAATCTGCGATCTGCTGGCCGCCTATGACGTCGGCATTTCGCTGGGCGACGGCCTGCGCCCCGGCTCCATCGCCGACGCCAACGACGAGGCCCAGTTCGCCGAGCTGAAAACCCTGGGCGAGCTGACCGAACGGGCCTGGGCCCGCGACGTGCAGGTGATGATCGAAGGCCCCGGCCATGTGCCGCTGCACAAGATCAAGCAGAACATGGACCTGCAGCTGGAGTGGTGCCACGAGGCGCCGTTCTACACCCTGGGGCCGCTCACCACCGATATCGCGCCCGGCTACGATCACATCACCAGCGCCATCGGCGCCGCCCTGATCGGCTCCATGGGCACCGCCATGCTGTGCTATGTGACTCCGAAGGAGCATCTGGGCCTGCCCGACCGCAACGATGTGCGCGAAGGGGTGATCGCCTACAAGCTGGCCGCCCATGCCGCCGATCTGGCCAAGGGCCATCCCGGCGCCCAGGACCGCGACAATGCCCTGTCCAAGGCGCGTTTCGAGTTCCGCTGGAAGGATCAGTTCGCCCTGTCGCTCGACCCCGAGAAGGCGGAAAGCTTCCACGATCAGACCCTGCCCGCCGCCGGGGCCAAGCTGGCGCATTTCTGCTCCATGTGCGGGCCGCAGTTCTGCTCGATGAAGATCAGCCAGGACGTGCGCGATGCCGCCCAGGCGGCGGAACAGGGCCTGGCCGCCCAGGCGGCCGAGCAGGGTATGGCCGCCAAGGCCGCCGAGTTCCAGGAAAGCGGCGGCGAGATCTACCACACGGTGGGGTAAAACCGGCCAAGCGTTGACGTGACCAGTTGGCCGGTTGGTATAGACCGGAACAGGTTGAAAGGCGGCCCTGCAGTGGAGGGGCCGCCTTTTTTCCGACATGTTTCCGGGCCATCCTGCCCCTGAACGCTCAAGGGTTAAGGGGCTGCCGCCGATGCGACGCCTGTTTCTGGTGCTGATGCTGGTCTGGGGTGCGGGGCTGATGCTGC
>JAJZGK010000220.1 GCA_021798485.1 Pseudomonadota bacterium | reverse complement strand
CCCCATCCGCCCCCCCCAGAAGCCCCGGGGGGCCGGGGCGTGGCCCCCCCCCCGGGGGGCGGGGGGGGGGGGGGGGGGGGGGGGGGGGAAACGCCGTCGAAAAGGGCGCCGATCTCGGCCCGCCAAAACTCCAGCGCCGCCAGCCGCTCATAGGCCGGCGCCTCGCCCACATCGGCGATATCGTCCAGCAGGCAGCAGAAGCCGTACAGGGCGAAGATGGCGCGGCGCTGCCGCCGCCGCAACAGCCGCATGGCCCAATAGAAAGAGCTTCCTCCCGCCGCCATCATCCCCTCATCGCCAGGATCAGCCCCGTCAGCAGGCCGCCCAGCTTGTCCATTTTCGTCAGCCCCACCTTGTGCGCCAAAGGATCGGTTCTGGCAAGGCGCCCGCACAGGCGCCGGGCCAGGGCGATGGTCACCGCCGCCTCGGCCTTGAGGCCCGGACGGCGCAATTGCCCCGGCAGCGCCGCCGCCTGGTCCAACAGTGCCAGACAGCCTTCCAGGCAGCGGTCCAGCACCCGGCGCAGGGCCGGCGAGCAGGCGCGCCGGCCCAGGCTGGCCGGGCCCGCCGCCGCCAGCCAATCGGCCGGCAGATAGATGCGGCCCAGGCGGCGGTAGTCGGCGCCGCAATCTTGCACATGGTTCAAAATCTGCAGGGCGGCGCACAAGGCGTCGCAGGCCGGCCGGCAGGCCTCGTCCTCGCCGTGCAGGGCCAGCAGATAGCGGCCCACCGGCATGGCGGAATAGCGGCAATAGTCCAGCAGGGCGGCCCAATCGGCCGTCACCGCTCCGGCGGCATCGCGGCGGAAGGCTTCCAGGAGCTCCAGGCAGAATACCGGGGACAGCCCGCTTTGCGCCAGCGAGCGGGCCATGGCATGGGCCGGGCGCGGTCCCTCGCCGCCGCCCAGGGCGGTGGCGAAGGCCGCCAGCCGCTCCAGACGGATCTGCGCCGACAGGCCGGGATCGTCGGCCACATCGTCGGCGGCGCGGGCGAAGCGGTAGAAGGCATGGATATGCGGCCGCAGGGGGCGGGCGATCAGCCAGGATCCCACGGGAAAGCTTTCATCCCGCGCGCGTTTGCCCGTCATTGCCACTCCAGGGAGAAATCGGGGGAAGTAAGGGCATTCTAATGCGCCCCTGGTTGCGATCAAGGGGCTGCCTTGCTACCCTCATGCAGGCCAAGAACCGGAGGACGGCGGCACCGAATTTCCAGGGAAGGCGCGGGGTCCAATCAGGGAGGAACACCCCGCCGCCCGGTGACAGTTCAGCGAAACAGGCGTCTGTCATGCAAGTCTCCCTTGAAGCCTTGCGGTTTTTACCGCAAGAGCAAGGTACGTTGAACAAAAACAACTCCGCCTTGGAACCATGTTCAGCAGGATCGCCGCCAAAGTGCGTCCGCGCGCTTTCCGGCGCCCGCATTTTGTAGGGGTCACCATGCCGACGATCGAAAACATCACCTACGACGAGATTACCATCGGGCAATCCGCCACCCTGAAGCGGACCCTGACCAACGACGACATCATCCTGTTCTGCGCCATGTCGGGCGACGTCAATCCCAGCCACTTCGAACAGGCCGGCCGCCAGCACCGCATCGTCGGCCACGGCCTGTGGGGCGCCTCGATGATTTCGGCGCTGCTGGGCAACGAGCTGCCGGGTCCGGGGGCGCTCTACAAATCCCAGACCCTGACCTTCAAAACCCCGGTGGGGCTGGGCGACACCATCACCGTGACCATCACCGTGACGGCCAAGAACGACGCCGACAAATCCATCACCTTCGACTGCCAGGCCCGCAACCAGAAGGACGAGGTGGTTTACACCGGTGTGGCCGAGGTTTACGCCGCCACCGACAAGCGCCGCGAAGAGCGGGTGGACCTGCCCGAGGTGAAGCTGAGCCGCCGCCGCCATGTGTTCGAGCAGCTGGTGGCGCGCGGCGCCGCCCTGAAGCCGGTGTCGGTGGCGGTCTGCTACCCGTGCGACGAGGTCTCCCTGCGCGGCCCGGTGGAAGCCGCCGAGGCCGGCCTGATCGTGCCGCTGCTGGTGGGGCCGAAGGCCAAGATCGAGGCGGTGGCCGCCCAGTACGGCATCGCCCTGGCCGATTATCGCATCATCGATGTGGCCGACAGCCTGGAAGCCGCCGAGAAGGCGGTGGCCCTGTGCCGCAGCGGCGAGGCCGAAGTGCTGATGAAGGGCAGCCTGCACACCGACGAGATGATGCGCGAGGTGGCCCGCAAGGATACCGGCCTGCGCACCAGCCGCCGCATCAGCCATGTCTTCATCATGGATGTGCCCACCTATCCCCGCACCCTTTTGATCACCGATGCGGCGGTGAACATCTATCCCACCCTGGAAGACAAGGTGGACATCCTGCAAAACGCCATCGACCTGGCGCATGTGCTGGATATCCCCGAGCCGAAATGCGCCCTCTTGTCGGCGGTGGAAACGGTGTACCCGAAGATCAACTCCACCATCGAGGCCGCCGCCCTGTGCAAGATGGCCGACCGCGGCCAGATCACCGGCGGCCTGCTGGACGGCCCGCTGGCCTTCGACAACGCCATCAGCGAGGAGGCCGCCCGCATCAAGAAGATCAACTCGCCGGTGGCCGGCAAGGCCGACATCCTGCTGGTGCCCGATCTGGAGGCCGGCAACATGCTGGCCAAGCAGTTGGCCTATCTGGCCGACGCCGACGCCGCCGGCATCGTGCTGGGCGCCCGCGTGCCCATCGTGCTGACCAGCCGCGCCGACAGCGCCAAGGCCCGCCTGGCCTCCTGCGCCGTGGCCGTGCTGTTCGCCCGGCGCCGCGAAACCCGCCTGCATATCGCCGCCCAGTAAAAAAAACCGGCATCCCAGAATTACCGGAGGAAACGTCCCATGAGCGACGGGATCATCGTCATCAATGCCGGCTCGTCCAGCATCAAATTCTCGCTTTATCTGAAGAACGGCCACAAAGACCCCGACCTGCTGTGCAAGGGCCTGATGGAAGGCATCGGCGTGGCGCCGGAATTTTCCGCCAAGGCCCCCGACGGCACCCCCCTGGCCAGCGAGCGCTGGGGGGCCGAGGCCACCCATGAAACCCTGTTCGCCCATCTGATGGATTGGATCAAGGGCCAGCTGGGCGGCGCCCGCCTGCTGGGGGCCGGGCACCGCGTGGTGCATGGCGGCCAGGCCTACCGCGCCCCCACGGTGGTGAGCGAGCCTGTGCTGGCCGATCTGGAAAAGCTGACGCCGCTGGCGCCGCTGCACGCCCCGCACAATATCAGCCCCATGCGCACCCTGGCCCGGCTTTATCCCGGCCTGAAGCAGGTGGCCTGCTTCGACACCGCCTTCCACGCCACCAACGATCCCATTTCCTGCCTCTACGCCATCCCGCGCTGGCTGCTGGACGAGGGCGTGCGCCGCTACGGCTTCCACGGCCTGTCCTACGAATATATCAGCCGCCGCCTGAAGGAGATCGATCCGGCCCTGGCCAAGGGCAAGGTGGTGGTGTGCCACCTGGGCAGCGGCGCCTCGATGTGCGCCATCGACAATGGCCGCTCGGTCACCACCACCCTGGGCTTTTCCACCCTGGAAGGCCTGCCCATGGGCACCCGCACCGGCATTCTCGATTCCGGCATCATCCTCTACCTGCTGCAGGAAAAGAAGATGAGCGCCAAGGAGATCGAAACCCTGCTGTTCAAGCAGTCGGGGCTTTTAGGGCTGTCGGGCCTCAGCAACGACATGCGCGTGCTGATGGCCAGCGACGATCCCCACGCCAAGGAGGCGGTGGATTTCTTCATCTACCGCATCTGCCGCGAACTGGGCTCGCTGTCGGCGGCCCTGGGCGGCATCGACGGCGTGGTGTTCACCGCCGGCATCGGCGAACGCTCGCAGGCGGTGCGCGCCCGCGTGCTGGAACGCTCGTCCTGGCTGGGCTTCGCCGTGGACCCGGCGGCCAACACCACCCTGGAGGGCCGCATCTCGCCGCCCGGCGCCAAGGCCGCCTACGTCATCCCCACCGATGAGGAGCTGATGATCGCCATCCACACCCTGCACACCCTGGAACCCTGCGTGCCGGCGTAATCCGGGGTTTCTGTGCCGTCCTGGCCGGGCTTTGCCCCGGCCAGGACGGCGCTTGCCTGCGGCACATCGTCTGCGGCGGCGGGGATCACCTCCGTACAGGGTTAAGGGGGGAGCTTTTATTCACGCATCGAAACCCGATGCGAAGAGGATTGGCGCGCCCGCGCCAATCTGCTACACCCAGCGGCATGAGCGAAAAGAAAGAAGATCCCATCCGCCTGTTCCTGCTGTCGGCGCTGGCGGACGGCTCCTTAAAGGCGCCGCACGAGCTGGCGCGCGCCTTCCATGCCACCCGCGCCAAACCCAGCGACGGCCCCAGCGCCTGGCGCCGCTACATGAACGCCATCAAGCAGCAGGCCACCTTCATGGCCCGCTCCGGCGCTCTGATGTTCGTGCGCAAGGGTGAACCCATCCACCCCGACGATGTGAAGGGCGTGGTCAAGCTGCGCCTGCCGCTGCCGGGCGAAGCCATGCCCGCCCCCAAGCCGCGCGACGACGATATATGGGACGGCGAGGACGACGGCGAGTAAACCCGCGCCCGCCGAGGCGCCGTAAACCGCCTCCCCAAAAGCAAAACGGCCACCGGAACAACGCGGTGGCCGTTTTCGTACGGATGGTCCAGGCTTCAGGCCGGGATGCAGGTCCCGTCCACCGGGCACACCGCGGCGCACTGGGCGCTGTCGAAGAAGCCCTTGCATTCGGTGCATTTGCCGGCATCGATCACGAACACGCCACCGCTTTCGGAAATGGCCTTGTTCGGGCATTCATATTCGCAAGCACCGCAGCCAGTGCACTGGTCCGCCACGATCTTGTAAGACATGTGATCCCACTCCTCTTGATTTTCCGGCGGCCGGAACCACCGGTTCACCATTTATACTCCATCTCCCCCCGGTAATTCCATAAGGGGGATGCGGCACGGCGCCACCTTTAGCACAGCGCGCCGCCCGGTTCTTTAACGGATATCAATCGCCGCCCCTTCCCGCTGCACATCCTCCAGCCGCACCAGTTCGCCGCCCGCCGCCGCCGCCAGCCGGCGCACGCAGCGCTTCAGTTCCGGCACATTGCCGGGAAAAGGCCGCGACAGCAGGGCATCCAGGGCCGGCGGCGCCATGCGCACCCGGCACTGATGCTCGGCGTTGAAGCCCTGCAGGATCAGGTCCACCAGCAGCGGAATATCCTCGGCCCGGGCGCGCAACGGCGGCAGGCGGATGGCCACGCCGCCGAAACGGGCGATGATCTCGGCCGGCAGGGGATCGGCGGCCATGGCCTCGTCGTCGGGATCGGCGGCGGCGAACAGCAGCCGCGCCTCCTGGCGGGCGCCCCGGCCGCCCGGCTCGGCCTCCTGCATCATCCGCAGCAGCCGCTCGCGCAGGGCGGCGGGCAGCGCCGTGACATCCTGCAGGAACAGGGTGCCGCCGCCGGCGCGGTCGAAACCATCCACGAACAGGCGGCGCACCAGGGTGGGCTCGGGGCGCTCGCCGCAATCCACCGCCACGAAGGGGCCGTCCTTGCGCGGCCCCAGGCCGTGCGTCAGCCGGGCCAGCAGCTCCTTGCCGGTGCCGGCCTCGCCGCAGAACAGCAGCGGCGCCCGCCCGCCGGCATGATGCTGCACCTGCTCCAGGGCATCCTGCATGGCCCGGCTCACCGCCACCACCTGCGGCAGGGCCGACCAGTCGCCGGCGCGCTTCTGCAAACTGTAGAGATCGCGGCGCAGGGCGTTGCGTTCGGCCTCCAGGGCGGCCTGCGCCGCCAGCGCCTGTTCCAGCAGCGCCGCCGTCCGCTCCAGAAACTCCGCCTGCGCCGCCAGCCAGGCGGAGGAGGCCGCCACCGCCA
>JAJZGK010000219.1 GCA_021798485.1 Pseudomonadota bacterium | reverse complement strand
ACCCACAGCTGGCGGCCGCTGCGGGCGTTGAGCCGCGGCCAGGACAGCTGCGGGGTGGGCGGCAGATGGGCCTGCATCCAGGCCGCCGTCCGTTCGATCTCGGCCAACAGGCCCTGCTGGCCGCTCACGGCGCCGGATCCAGGCCGAACGGCGCCACGGTATGGCCGTGATTGAGCGGCCCGTGCCCGCGCCCGTAGCCCGGCGCCGTGGCGATGGCCTGGCGCACGTACTCGCGGGCGCGGGCCACGGCATGGGTCAGGCTCAGGCCCTGGGCCAGGCCGGTGGCGATGGCCGAGGCCAGGGTGCAGCCGGTGCCGTGGGTGCTGGTGGTGGCGATGCGCCGGCCCCGGAAGGCGGTGACGCCATCCGCGGTCAGCAGCAGATCGGTCAGATCGTCACCGTCCAGATGGCCGCCCTTCATCAGCACCGCCGGCGCCCCCAGGGCGCGCAGGGCCTGCCCGGCCCGGGCCATATCATCGACACTGGAAATGGCCAGGCCGGTCAGGGCTTCGGCCTCGGGAAGATTGGGGGTGAGCAGGCGGGCGGCGGGCAGCAGCAGGGCGATCAGGGCCTGATGGGCGTTTTGATCCAGCAGCGATTGCCCGCCCTTGGCCACCATCACCGGGTCCACCACCAGCGGCAGGGGAAAATCGTAGGAGGCCAGCCCCTCGTGCACCGCCTGGATCACCTCGGCCCGGTGCAGCATGCCGGTTTTGGCCGCATCGGCGCCCAGATCGCCCAGCACCAGTTCGATCTGGCGGCGGATGAAGGCCGGCGGCACCTCTTCCACCCCGAACACGCCCTGGCTGTTTTGCGCCGTCAGGGCGGTGATGGCGGTCATGGCGTAGCCGCCCAGGGCCGTCACCGTCTTGATATCGGCCTGAATGCCGGCGCCGCCGCCGGAATCGGAACCGGCGGCGATCAGGACCCGGCCGTTCATGCCCCCACCCCGGCCAGGGTGGCGCACAGCGAGATCAGATCATCGGCGGCGGCGTTGATCAGGGCGGAGTCATCGCCCTCCACCATAACGCGGATCAAAGGTTCGGTGCCCGATTTGCGCACCAGCAGCCGCCCCTTGCCGTCCAGGCGGCGCTCGGCGGCGGCAATGGCCTGCCCCACCGCCGGATCGGCCAACACCTCGGCGGCCTGAGCCGGGCTGGACAGACGCAGATTTTTCAGCACCTGCGGCACCGGCTGGAACAGACGCAGCACCTGGCTGGCCGGACGCCCCGCCTCCACCAGCGCCGCCAGGGCCTGCAAAGCGGCCACCAGACCATCGCCGGTGGTGGAATGATCGGCCAGAATCATGTGCCCCGACTGCTCGCCGCCGAAATTGATGCCCTGGCGCCGCATCAGCTCCAGCACGTAGCGGTCGCCCACATTGGCGCGGTAGAGGGCGATGCCTTCGCCGGCCAGGAAGCGCTCCAGCCCCAGATTGGACATCACCGTGGCCGCCACGCCGCCGCCCCGCAGCAGGCCGGCCCGGTGCAGGCTGCGGCCGATCAGGGCCATGATCTGATCCCCATCCACCACCATGCCCTGCTCGTCGCAGAGAATCAGGCGGTCGGCGTCGCCGTCGAGGGCGATGCCGAGATCGGCGCCGTGCGCCACCACCTGGCTGCGCAGGGTTTCGGTATATTGCGAGCCGCACTGGCGGTTGATGTTGGTGCCATCGGGCTCCACCCCCACCTTGACCACCTCGGCCCCCAGTTCCCACAGCACCTGGGGCGCGGTTTTGTAGGCGGCGCCGTTGGCGCAATCCACCACCACCTTCAGGCCGTCCAGACGCAGGCCGCGCGGAAAGGTGTTCTTGCAGTATTCGATGTAGCGGCCCACGGCGTCATCCAGGCGGCGGGCCCGGCCCAGCTGATGCGAGGGCACCAGCATGCCGTCGAGGGCATCGAGCGAGTCCTCGATCTCGCGCTCGGCCTCGTCGGACAGCTTGAAGCCGTCGGGGCCGAAAAGCTTGATGCCGTTGTCCTCGAACGGATTGTGCGAGGCCGAGATCATCACCCCGAGATCGGCGCGCAGCGAGCGGGTGAGCATGGCCACCGCCGGGGTGGGCAGCGGCCCCAGCAGCACCACGTCCATGCCCACCGAGATGAAGCCCGCCGTCAGCGCCGGTTCCAGCATATAGCCCGACAGCCGGGTATCCTTGCCGATCACCACCACATGGCGGTGCTCGCCGCGCGTGAAATAGCGCCCCGCCGCCATGCCCAGCTTCAGGGCGGTTTCCGCCGTCATCGGCGCGATATTGGCGGTGCCGCGCACCCCGTCGGTGCCGAACAGCTTGCGACTCATGCTTCTCGTCCCACCCTCATGGTCTAAAATCCGCGCAAGGCCCGCCACACCGCCAGGGCCTGGGCGGTTTCGGCCACATCATGCACCCGCGTCATCTGCACCCCGGCCTCCCAGCCGGCCTGGGCCACCGCCAGCGATCCGGCCAGCCTTTGCAGCGGCGGCTCGCCCCGGCTCAGGCGGCCGATGAAGCTCTTGCGACTCACCCCCAGCAGCAGCGGCACCCCCAGGCCGTGATAGAGGGCCAGGCGGGCCAGAATGGCCATATTATGGGCATCGGTCTTGCCGAAGCCGATGCCGGGATCCACCGCCAGCCTCTGATCGGCGATGCCCGCCGCCCGGCAGGCGGCCACACGCCCGGCCAGATAGTCGTATACATCGAGCGGGGCGCAGCCGTAGCGGGGATCCTGCTGCATATGGCGGGGATCACCCCGCATATGCATCAAAATCACCGCGGCGCCGCTTTGCGCCGCCGCCGCCAGCGCCCCCGGCCCTTCCAGGCCGGCGATATCGTTGATGATGGCCGCCCCCGCCGCCACCGCCGCCGTCATCACCTCGGCATGGCGGGTATCCACCGAAACCACCGCGCCCTGTTCGGCCAGGGCGCGGATCACCGGCACCACACGGCGGATTTCCTCGTCCGGCGCCACCTCGGCCGAACCGGGCCGGGTGGATTCGCCGCCCACATCCAGCAGCGTGGCCCCGGCCTCGAGCAAAGCCAGGCCATGCGCCACCGCCTGGCCGGTCTCGGCATAGCGGCCGCCGTCGGAAAAACTGTCGGGGGTGACGTTGACGATGCCCATGATATGCGGGCGGTCCATGGCCAGCCCGGCAAAGGCCGGACGGGGCGCGCCGAGGCGCTGCAAAAGGCCGCCCACATGCCGGGCCACGGCCTCGCCCTCGGCTTCCGACCAGTCCAGCAGCTCGGCGAAGGGGGCCACCGCCTCCCACACCGCGCCGCCCTCGCGCCACAGCAGGGCGCAGAGAGAAAAGGCCAGCGGCGATCCGGCCAGCGACCAGCCCTGCCCCGCCGCCAGGGCGGCGGCGGCGCTGCTGGACGACAGGCTGCCCAGCGGCGCCACGTAAAGGCCGGCCAGACTCTCAAGCGGCAAGCCCCGCGGCAGGGCGGGGCTTGCGTTTACGGCAGGGTGGGGAAAAGCCTGCATCATGCCCCCGGCTGCGGCTCCACGCCGGGGCCGAACGGCCCGCCCGAGCTGGGCACCGAGGTGAAGCGGCCGTTTTCGCGCGGGGCGTCGGCGGGCGGTTCGGTGGGGCCCTGGTTGCGCTGAATGGTTTCGCCGCGCAGCAGGGCCAGGATTTCCTCGCCCGACAGGGTTTCGTACTCCAGCAGCGCCTTGGCCAGGGTATGCAGCTTGTCGAGATTGTCGGTCAGGATCTGCCGGGCATGGGCATAGGCCGCCTCGACGATGCCGCGGATTTCCTCATCGATGCTCTTGGCGGTGGCTTCCGAGATGTTCTTGTGGGTGGTCACGGAATGCCCCAGGAACACCTCCTGATCGTTCTCGCCATAGGACAACGGCCCCAGCTTCTCGCTCATGCCCCATTCGGTCACCATGCGGCGGGCGATATCGGTGGCCATCTTGATGTCGGACGAGGCGCCGGTGGTGATCTTGTCGGCGCCGAAGATCAGCTCCTCGGCCAGACGGCCGCCCATGGCCACCGCCAGATCGGCCTTCAGCTTGGCCTTCGACATGGAGATGCGGTCGGCCTCGGGCAGGCGCATCACCATGCCCAGGGCGCGGCCGCGCGGAATGATGGTGGCCTTATGGATGGGATCCGACTCCACCTCCATGGCCGCCACGATGGCGTGGCCGCCCTCGTGATAGGCGGTCAGGCGCTTTTCCTTGTCGGACATGGCCATGGACCGGCGTTCCGAGCCCATCATCACCTTGTCCTTGGCGGCCTCGAACTCGGCCATGGCCACCACGCGCTTGCCCAGGCGGGCGGCCAGCAGCGCCGCCTCGTTCACCAGATTGGCGAGGTCCGCGCCCGAAAAGCCGGGGGTGCCGCGGGCGATGATGCGGGCATCGACGTCGGGCGACAGCGGCACCTTGCGCATATGCACCTTGAGGATCTTTTCGCGGCCGGCGATATCGGGATTGGGCACCACCACCTGGCGATCGAAGCGGCCGGGGCGCAGCAGGGCCGGATCGAGCACGTCGGGACGGTTGGTGGCGGCGATCAGGATCACGCCCTCGGTGGATTCGAAGCCGTCCATCTCCACCAGCAGCTGGTTCAGGGTCTGCTCGCGCTCGTCGTTGCCGCCGCCCAGACCGGCGCCGCGATGGCGGCCCACGGCGTCGATTTCATCGATGAAGATGATGCAGGGGGCGTTCTTCTTGCCCTGCTCGAACATGTCGCGCACGCGCGATGCGCCGACGCCGACGAACATTTCCACGAAATCGGAGCCCGAGATGGTGAAGAACGGCACATTGGCCTCGCCGGCGATGGCGCGGGCCAGCAGGGTCTTACCGGTGCCGGGCGGACCCACCAGCAGGCAGCCCTTGGGGATCTTGCCGCCCAGGCGCTGGAACTTCTGCGGGTCCTTCAGGAAATCGACGATCTCTTCCAGCTCCTGCTTGGCCTCGTCGATGCCGGCCACGTCCTCGAAGGTGACGCGGCCGGTCTTTTCCGTCAGCATGCGGGCGCGCGACTTGCCGAAGCCCATGGCCTTGCCGCCGGTGGACTGCATCTGGCGCATGAAGAAAATCCACACCCCCACCACCAGCAGCATGGGGAACCACGACAGCAGATAGCTCCAGATCGACTGGCCGTCGTCGCTCTTGGGCAGGGCCGAGATGCGCACATTGGCCTTGCGCAGTTCCGGCACCGGGTTGGCATTGGGCGGCACATAGGTGGAGAAGGCGTGATTGTCGGTGAAATGCCCGCTCACCTGCTCGCCCTGGATCAGCACGTCGGCCACCTTGCCGGAATCGACATCGCTCAAGAACTGCGAATAGGGATAGGGTGCCGCGCCGTGCGGCGCGTTCGAATTCTGGAACAGGTTGAACAGGGCCGCCAGAAGAACGGCGATAATCACCCACAACACCAGATTCTTACTGAAATTCATATGCCGATCCTCGTGAGCGGGAACTCTGGCGTCCCGCCATACCAGCCGGTTTCCATGAAATCCGGAAACCGGCTTTCTTCACATAATGCCGTCCTCGCCCGAAACAAGGCAATGAAAGGCGCCCGCCAGCGGCCGCGAGGGCGCGAAGATCATCCGCCCCTCCTGGCTGCCACCGGCGTCCGCCTCCGGACCCCCCATGCGGTTATACCCCAGGTGAGGCACGGCGCAAACACCCTGCTGATCGCGCAGCGCCGGAAGTGTGGGACAAATGGCGGCGGGAAGGGGGATTTTTTTCAGATCCTTGCGCAGGCGCGCCCAGTCGGCGGCCCCCAAGGCCCCCAATGTCCGCCCCGGAACGCCACCGATCATCCGGAAGCGCCCGTCCCAAAGGGCGCCGCCGCCGCCGTCCAGCACCACCGGCGGCGCCATCCTGGCCGGTTCGCGCCCCATCAGAAGGCCGCCCGGCGCCGGCGCCAGCAGGCAGCCGCCGAACCCGCGCCGCGCCG
>JAJZGK010000218.1 GCA_021798485.1 Pseudomonadota bacterium | reverse complement strand
GCCGTCCTGGCGGCGATCTCGGCCTTGCGCGCCGCCTCGGCTGCTGCCGCTGCTGCTGCGCGCTCGGCCTCGCGCCGGGCCTTCTCGGCGGCGATGCGGGCCGCCTCCTCCTGCTCGCGGCGGATGCGCTCCTGTTCCAGGCGGGCCATCAGATCACGCAGATCCTGGGCTTCGCCGGCCAGGGTCTGCAGGCGGCTTTCGCTTTCGCGCTGGCGGCTCTCGGTCTGTTCCTGCAGCAGGGCCTTGCGCTGATAAAGGGCCGCCAGGGTGCGGTGCTGAACGTCGAGCTCCTGGGTGGCGGCCTTGATGCGGCGGCGCTGGCGCGAAACATCGCTGCGCAGCGCCGTCAGCGCATCGAGATCGGCGCGCAGATCCTTGGTGGCCTGCTGGATGCGCGGGGTGACGTCGCGCAGCAGAATGGCGCTGCGCACGGTATCGGCGGGCGAGGCGGGCTGGGCGATCAGCGCCTCAGTGGGGTGAAAGGCCAGCCGCATCAGGGCTGTCAGAACGCCGTTCAGCTGCTGGCGCTTCAGCTCCAGCGCCGCACTTTCCCGCCGCTCGCGGCGGTCGAGATCGGCCATTTTCTGTTCCAGGTCCGAGAGGCTGTCCTCGTGCTCCTGCACGGCGCGGGCGGCGTTGATCATATCGCCCTTAAGACCGGCCAGCTCCTTGGCCTGTTCCGCCGCGGCGCGGCGGATGGCGGCCTGCTCGGCCTGGCCTTTCTTCAAGGCCTGCTCCAGTTCCTTCAGACGCTGGCCGGGCGCCGGCGCCTTGGGCGGCGGCGGGGTTTGCGCCGCCGCCGCCGTGCAGGCCAGGCTCAGCAGCAGGGCCAGGCGCAGCGCGCGGGCGCGGCCCTTCCGCTTCGTCGCCGTTCGGGAAGGATCAGGCCGTGGCACGGGCCAGCAGCGAATGGCCGGTCATCTCGGCCGGTTGCGGCATGCCCAGAAGAGCCAGCAGGGTGGGGGCCACATCGGCCAGACGGCCATCCTTCAGCCCGGTTCCGGCCGGGCCGCCCACCAGCACCACCGGCACCCGGCCGATGGTGTGGGCGGTGTAAGGCTCGCCGGTTTCGGGATCGCGCATCAGCTCGGCATTGCCGTGATCAGCGGTGATCAGCAGGCTGCCGCCGGCATCGCGCACGGCGGCCACCAGGCGGGTCAGGCAGGCATCGATGGTTTCCGCCGCCTTGATGGCGGCGGGCAGAATGCCGGTATGGCCCACCATGTCGCCGTTGGCGTAATTGACCACCACCAGATCATAGGTGCCGCTGCGCACCGCCGCCGTCAGCTTGTCGGTGACGGCGGGGGCCGACATTTCCGGCTGCAGATCGTAGGTGGCCACTTTGGGGCTGTCGATCAGGATGCGGTCCTCGCCGGGATAGACCTGCTCGCGGCCGCCGTTGAAGAAGAAGGTGACATGGGCGTATTTCTCGGTTTCGGCGATGCGCAGCTGGCGCAATCCGGCCTCCGACACCACCTCGCCCAGGATGCGGCTCAGGCTTTCCGGCGGGAACAGCGCCGGGAAGAAGGGGGCCAGGGCGGTGGAATATTCAGCCATGCCGAGACGGGCGGCAAAGGCCGGCAGGCGCGGCCGGGCGAAGCCGTCGAAGGCCGGGTCCACCAGGCTGGTGAGGATTTCGCGGGCGCGGTCGGCGCGGAAATTGGCCATCAGGAGGCCGTCGCCGTCCCGCATGCCGGCATAGCCCTCCAGCACGGCGGGCAGCACGAATTCATCGGTCTTGCCGGCGGCGTAGGAGGCGGCGATGGCGGCATCGGCATCGGCGGCCGGTTCGCCCTTTCCCTCCACCATGGCCTGCCAGGCCAGGCTCACCCGATCCCAGCGCTTGTCGCGGTCCATGGCGTAGTAGCGGCCGCAGAGGGTGGCGATGCGGGCCCCGCTGGCGGCGATATCGGCGGCGAAGCGCGCCACGAAGCCGCGCGCCGAGGCCGGCGGGGTATCGCGGCCGTCCAGGAAGGCGTGCACGCGCACCGGCAGGCCCGCCGCCGCAAGGATGCGCGCCAGGGCGGCCATATGGTCCTGGTGGGCATGCACGCCGCCGGGCGACAGCAGCCCCAGAAGATGCGCCGTGCCCCCGCTGGCCCGCAAGGCGGCGATGAAGGCCTGCAGACGCGGATTGGCGGCCAGGCTGCCGTCGGCCACCGCCTGATCAATGCGCGGCAGATCCTGCATCACCACGCGGCCGGCCCCCAGATTCATGTGGCCCACCTCGGAATTGCCCATCTGGCCGGCGGGCAGTCCCACCTCCAGGCCCGAGGTTTCCAGCAGGGCGTGCGGGCTGTCGGCCAGCAGTCCGTCCCAGGTGGGGGTGTTGGCCAGGGCGATGGCGTTGTCCTCGCGCTCGGGGCGGTAGCCCCAGCCGTCAAGGATGCACAAAACCACGGGACGGGGGATGGTGCCGGTCATGCTGCGAAACCCTGGATGATGAAAGGCGAAGGGGAAACGGGGTGGTAGAATAGCGCGGCCCGCCGGTCAAGGACAGAGATGATCGCGGTCCAGCCGCACCGCCGCCATGCGCATCTCGATGATATGGATGCGCCGGGCCACATAGCCGCCGGGATGATTGGGCGACCAGCGCAGGGGGCTGGGCAGAACGGCGGCCAGGGCGGCGGCCTCGGCCCAGCTCAGGGCGGCGGCGGGCTTGTGGAAATAGGCGCGGGCGGCGGCCTCGGCGCCGTAGAGGCCCGGCCCCCATTCGATGATGTTGAGATAAACCTCCATGATGCGCCGCTTGCCCCACAAGGCTTCGATCAGCACGGTAAAGCCGGCTTCCAGGCCCTTGCGCAGAAACGAGCGGCCCGGCCACAGAAAGGCGTTCTTGGCGGTCTGCTGCGAGATGGTGCTGGCGCCGCGCAGGCGGCCGCCGTCCTCGTAGGTATCGATGGCGGTGTCGATGGCGTGCCAGTCGAAACCGTGATGGGTGCAAAAGCGGGCATCCTCCGAGGCGATGACGGCGCGGGCCAGATGCGGCGAGATGCGTTCCAGCGGCTCCCACTGCTTGTGCAGGCCAAAGCCTTCGGCCAGGCGGATCAGCATCAGGGGGGTGGCCGGCGGCGGCACCAGGCGGTAGAGCGGCACCAGGGCCAGCGGCACCAGGGTCAGCGCCAGCAGCAACCGGCGCAGCAGACGGCGGCGGACCGGCGTCAGGGCGATCACTTGAACAGATCCCGCTCGCCCAGTTCGGCGCTGCGGCGTTTTTCCATTTCCTGGGCATAGCGGCGCAGGGCGAAAGCCTCGCTGACATAGCCCAGAATGTGGCGGTCCTCGCTTAAAACCGGCAGCGCCTCCAGCTCGGCATCCTCGAAACGGGCCAGAACGGCGCGGATATCCTGGGTGGAATGCAGGAAATCGTGGCTGTTGGTGGCCAGATCGATGGCCACCAGCCCGGCGGCGGCATCATTGATGTCGGTATCGTGGACCAGGGCCACATCGATCTGCCCGGCGTAAACGCCGTTCTCGTTCACCACGAAGACGCGGCTGCGGCTGCCCAGCGGCACCTGTTCGCGCAAGGTCATCAGCGGCAGGTCCTGGCGCACGGCGAAGGTGTCGCCGCGCATCAGCCGCCGGGCGGTCAACTCGGCGATCCAGCCCACGTCGTGGGCGCCGCGAATGGGTTTGCCGCGCTGGTGGAAACGCCAGGTGGCGAAGGAATAGCCGAAGGTATGGCGGGTGATGGTGGCCGAAACCACCACTCCGGCCAGTACCGCCAGGGCCACCTGGAAATCGCCGGTCACCTCCAGCACCAGGAGCACCATGGTGACGGGGGCGCCGACGATGGAGGCGGCCATGGCCCCCATGCCCACCAGCATGCAGGTGAACTGCTCGGCGCCACTGAGCGCGATGCCCAAACCGGCCACTTTTTCCATCACCGCCCCGAACAGGCAGCCCAGATAAAGCGACGAGGAGAACAGGCCGCCCCTGAAGCCGGCGCCGATGGAAATGGCCGAGGCGGCGATCTTGCCGGCCAGCAGCAGCGCCAGCAGCAGCAGCGCCGGCTGATGCTGAAACAGCATCTGAATGGCGCCGTGGCCGCTGCCCAGCACCTGCGGCAGGGCCAGGGCGATGGAACTGAGCAGGGCGCCGCCCAGGGCCGGCCGCAGCCAGCGCGGCACCTGATAGCGGCGCAGGGCGCTTTCGCACCAGGTGGCGGCGCGCATGGTCAGGGTGCCCACCCCGGCGCTGCCCAGGCCGATCAGCACGAACAACAGATAGTCCCAGTGATCGACACCGGTGACCGGGGGCGGATGCACCAGAAAGATGGGGGCGACGCCGATGGTGGCCCTGACCGCCAGGGTGCCGGTCAGGGCGGCGATGGCCACCTGGGCCAGGGCGGCGGGGGCGTAGCTGCCCAGCACCAGTTCGTAGCCGTAGAAGGCGCCGGCCAGCGGGGCGTTGAAGGCGGCGGCGATGGCCGCGCCGGCCCCGGCGGCCACGAAGATGCGGCGGTCGGCCCGGCGCAGGTTCAGCACCTGCCCCAGGCTGGACAGCATGCTGGCCCCGGTCTGGCTGTAGGCGGCCTCCATGCCCAGCGAGGCTCCGGCGGCGTTGGAGAGAATGGTGGCGATGGACAGGCGCAGGCTTTCCGCCAGCGACATGCGGCCGCCATGGATGGCGTTGGCCTCGATGGGGTCGACGATCTCGGAGGCGCGGAAATGCTTTTCCAGCAGCCCCATCAGCCCCAGGGCCAGTCCGCCCAAGGCCGGCACCAGGGCGATGCGCAAGGGATCGATACCGATGCCGGTGCTTAAAGAGCGGCCCGCCGGCAGGCTGAAATCGGCACGGTGCAGCCAGGTCACCACCTCGTGCATGGCCACCACCACCAGGCCGATGGCCGCCCCCATCAGGGCGCACAGCACGATCTGCCAGGGTTCGCTGCTGCGCAGGGCATGCTGTCCCAGGGGCAGGCCCAGACGATGGCGCAGCTGTCGCCACATGGGGTTAATCCCGGCTGAGCAGGAAGACGGCCTGCTCGCTCAGCCAGTTGGCCAGCGGTCCGCTGGCGCCGTGGCTGACGCGGCCGTCGGCGGTCAGCGACATGGACCGTTCCACCCGCACCCCCTCCTCGCGGCACAGGGCGGTGAAATCGGCGATGGTGCAGAAATGGATATTGGGGGTGTCGTACCACTGATAGGTCAGGGTCTTGGTCACCGGCATGCGGCCCTTCAGCAGCAGATGCGCCCGTACCCGCCAATAGCCGAAATTGGGAAACGAGACGATGGCCCGCCGGCCGATGCGCAGCAGTTCGCGCAGCACCAGGCGGGGATTGCGGGTGGCCTGCAGGGTTTGGCTCAAGACCACGTAATCGAAGGCGCCGGCGGGATAGTCCTTAAGGTCGGTATCGGCATCGCCCTGGATCACCGACAGCCCATGCGCCACGGCGGCGCGCACCCCGGCCATGGAAAGCTCGATGCCGCGCCCATCCACCTGTTTGAACTGATTGAGATAATCCAGCAGGATGCCCTGGCCGCAGCCCACGTCCAGCACGCGGGATCCGAGGCCGATCATGTCGGCGATCAGCTGCAGATCGACGCGGATGCCGTCGCGGCGGAGCGCGTCCGGGGGCTGGACGGCGGTCATGGCGCATCCTTCCGGCGCGGCAGGCCGGGATCATCAGGGGGGCGCGGCAGGCCGCGGTGGTCGGCGGCACCGTCCAGGAAGCCTTGCAGGGTGGCGTGGAATTCCGGCTCGTCCAGCAGGAAGGCGTCGTGGCCCTTGTCGGAGTCGATCTCGACGAAGCTGACATTGGCCGCCACCGCGTTCAGGGCATGCACCACCGCCCGGCTTTCGGCGGTGGGGAACAGCCAGTCGCTGGTGAAGGAGATGACGCAAAAGCGCACCGGCGTGCCCTGGAAGGCCTGGGCCAGCTGGCCGCCGTGATCGCCGGCCAGATCGAAATAATCCATGGCCCGGGTGATGTAGAGATAGGA
>JAJZGK010000217.1 GCA_021798485.1 Pseudomonadota bacterium | reverse complement strand
TGCGCTGGCCATGCGGCCACGCGCGGCGCCTGTTCGATATAGGCCGCCGTCACCTCGGCGAAAGCGCCGCCGGCGCGCAAGGCGGCGGCGATGCGCTCTGGCGTGCCCGCCGCGCCGCCGGGCCGCGAGGAGCCGTGCGCCACCAGCAGCAGGCCGGTGGCGGCCGGATCCAGGCCCTGGGCGCGGCACAGCCTCAGGGCGCGGCCGGACAGCAGGTCCGGCAGGCGGGGATGGGCCCCCACCGGCGGGGTGTAATGGATGCGCCGGCCGTTCAGGGTTCCTTGAAACCCCTCGGCGGAACAGGGGGGCAAGCCCAGGGCCTCGGGGATGAGGCGGCGGGTGAACAGGCCCTCGCCGCTGAAGAACGGCACCACGAAGACGGTGGGGCTGCGGACCAGATCCAGCGACAGCCGCGGAGTGTCGCGGCAGAAGCAGGTTTCCACCTCGGCGAAGAGGCGGCGGCGGCGCAAGGCGTCGGCCAGGCGGCAGGCGGCGGTGCGGCCATCGGGGCTTTTGCTGGAGCCGTGGCCCACCAGCAGCAGGGCGGAGGCGGAAAGATCGGTCATGGCGCTCATATGGGGCGGGCGGCCAGCCAGGCCAAGGCCGCCACGCCGGCCGAGACCGCCAGAATGCCCAGGGCTTGCGCCGGGGCGATGCGTTCGCGGTACAACAGCCGGGCCTCCAGCACCGTCACCACCCCGAAGGCCGAGCTGGCCACCGTGGCCAGAGCGCCGTCCAGTCCGCGTCCGGCGGCATAAACGAACACCAGGCCGGAACTGTCGAGCACGCCTTGCAGCATGGCCCAGCCCAGGGCCGACGGCGTGACGCGCATGGGCTGACGGCGCAGCGCCAGCACCACCACCATCACCGCCACCCCCAGCAGGCGGCTCCACCACAACACCGGGGCTTCGCCGTCGGCGGCCACCGCCAGCTGGCCGGTTTGCAGGGTGACGGCGAAGACCAGGCTGGACAGAAAGGCCAGGCCCAGGGTGGCGGCGCGGTGGGGATTTTCCTCGGGGTCGGGTTCGGCGGGGGCGGCGCGGGCCACCAGCACCACCCCGGCCATGGTCGCGGCCATGGCCGTCAGCAGGGCCGGGGTGGCGGGCATGCCCGCCAGAAGATTATAGGCCACGATCCAGGCCGGATAGGCCCCCACCACCGGCGAGACCATGGAGACCGGGCCGCGCTTCATGGCCTCGTAGAACAGCAGCATGGCCAGGGCCGCCAGCACCGCCGACAGCATGGTCCAGCCGCCCGGCCAGCCCGGTCCGCGGGCCTCGCCGAAGCCCAGCCACAGCGACAGCCCCAGCAGACCGGTGAGCATCATGACCAGCAGGGCGCCTTGCGCCCCCAGGGCGCGGCTGGTGCCGCGGGCCAGCACATCGGCGCTGCCCCAGCTGAACGCGGCCAGAGATCCGAGAAGAACGGCGAACATGCTGGATCAGTCGAACTCGTAGTCGCCGATAACCCAGCGCTCGCCCGACCAGCTGACCGATACCCAGCGCGGCTGCGGTGTTGCCGGTTTGTCGATGATGCGGTTGCCGCCGGATACCGGGGTGTTGGGGCCGCCCGGCAGGCTCAAGGGCACCTGGGCGCCGGTGGCGTCGATCTCGGGGCCGATGGGCGCGCTGATGAAGGGCACCGGCGGCGGCGCTCCCGCCGCCCCGGCATCTTGCGGCAGCTCGATCATCTTGGCGCCCTTCTGGTCGGGCGGGCCGGTTTCCAGCTGCGGCGGCGGCGTTTTGGCATCCTCAGGCGCCACCCGCACCGAAACGCTCATCAGTACCTGCCACTGCCAGGGATCCTTGGTGGGCTGGCGGGCGATCAGCCGCAGCGAGGCGATGCGGGGGCGCAGATCGGCGGCCAGGGGCATGGCGGCGTAATGGGCCGCCACCGCCGCCTTGGCGGCCTCGCGCAGGTCGATCTCGCTGGGGCCGCCGGCGGGCGGCGGTTCCAGAATCTTCACATGGCCCGCGCGCAGAGCCTGCAGCAGGGTTTCATCGCCGCCGGCCAGCTTCAGGCTGGCCGGAGTGTCGCCCTTGGGATGCCAGCCGGCCTTGCCGGCCACCAGGGCGCCGCCCCCCAGCAGGGCCGCCACCCCCAGCACCAGCAGCGCCAGACTGCGCAGATCGCGGCGCCGTTCCTCGCGGGTGCTGTCGGGGCGCCGCCGGCGGGCGCGGGGCAGAACGGGATTGAAAACCGGGTGCTGCAGGGGGCCGGGCTGGGCCAGAAGGCGGGCCAGGGCATCCTCGATGGCTTCGGCGGGCGGAGCGGCGGCGGCGGGCGGTTCCGGAGCGGGGGGCGGCAGGGCGGCGCGCTGGCTTTCGCTGATGGCCTGGTTCAGACGGCCGCGCGCCGTTTCCAGATCAAGCGTGGCATCGGCGCCGTAGGAGGGCGGCGGCTCCGGCTTCGGCGGCGGCGGGTCCTCCTCCTTGTGGATCGGCAGCCCCGAACCCGACTTCGCCACGGCATGGCGGAGTTTGTCGAACACGTCGTTGCTGTCGGGGGGCTGCATGGGAGGAAAACTGTCCGTGGGCTGATGCGCCACACTAGCACAAAGCGCCGCTCCGGCGGCAGAGCCTATTCGGATAAGGGAAGGGGTGCTTGCGGGTGACGGCGGGCGGCCGCATATAGATGAATGAATTTTAATTTAACTCTTATGCGGCCTTCAGACTGCCCCGCTATGGTGCGCCGCATAACGCTGCCCGGACTGGAACCCGCGATGCGCATACTGGTTGTTGAGGACGAGGAAAAGCTGGCCGAAATTCTGGTGCGCGGCCTGAAGGCCGAAGGCTATCAGGTGGAAACCGCCCTGACCGCCGCCGATGGCCTCGATCTGGTGGAGCAAAGCCATTACGACCTGCTGCTGCTGGATCTGCAACTGCCCGATTATTCCGGCACGGCGCTGCTGCGCAAGCTGCGCCAGCAGCGCCACGATCTGCCGGTGCTGGTGCTGACGGCGCGGGCCGATCTGGAAAGCAAGATCGAGAATTTCGACACCGGCGCCGACGACTACCTCACCAAGCCCTTCGCCTTCGCCGAGCTTTTGATGCGGGTGCGCGCCCTGCTGCGGCGCGGCCCGGCCATCAAGTCGAGCCTGCTCAGGGTGGCCGATCTCGAGCTTGACCGCCTGACCCATCAGGTGCGACGGGCCGGGCAGAAGATCGAGCTCAGCCCCAAGGAATTCAGTCTGCTGGAATATTTCATGCTGAATGCCGGGCGGGCGCTGTCGCGCTCGATGATCATCGACCGGGTGTGGGATCAGTCCTTCGAGGGGCTGACCAACATCGTCGATGTTTATGTGGCCCAGCTGCGCCGCAAGATCGATGAAAGCTTCGAGCCCAAGCTGATCCGCACCATCCGCGGCCTGGGCTATTCCATCGAGGGCGACGCGGAATGATCAACCGCCGCTCGCTGACCTTTCGGCTGGTGTTCTGGTATTGCGGCCTGCTGATGGTGCTGGGGGGCGCTTTTTCCGCCTATGTTTATATCGGCTTCGGCCATTACCTGCGCGAAACCCTGCGCATCACCCTGTCGGCCCGCGCCGAGGCCGCCTGGGATCTGGTGCGCCAGGCTGGTGATAATCCGGCCAAGCTGGCGCAATGGGTGGAGCAGCGCTTCGCCCCCGAGGCCTTCGAGCGCTTCATGCGCATCAGCCGCGACGGCCAGGTGATTTATGTTTCGGGGCCGCTGCACGGACGCCTGAAGGAGCCGGCCGCCATCGCCAAGCCCTGGGCCGACGATCTGGGCCGCCTGCGCGAGGTGCCGCTCACCGCGGGCGGCTCGATGCAGATCTATTCGGTGGCCCACGATACCGCCGACGGCCATCACGTGGTGATCGAGACCGGCCGCACCAGCGATGCCCTTGATGCCGCCTCCGACAGCCTGGAGGCCACCTTGCTGGTGGCGCTGCCCATCCTGCTGCTGCTGGCCGCCGGCGGCGGCTATGTGCTGGTACGCCGCGCCTTCGCCCCCCTGGCCGACATGATCACCGCCGCCGAGGCCCTGACCTTCAACAGCCCGCACAACCGCCTGCCCCTGGCCGCCACCGGCGATCAGGTGGAGGAACTGGGCCACAGCCTGAACCGCATGCTGGAACGGCTGGATCACGCCTATCAGCACGCCCGGCGCTTTTCCGCCGATGCCGCCCACGAGCTGCGCACGCCGCTCACCATCATGCGCGGCGAGTTGGAGCTGATCGCCCTGCGCGACGATGTGGCCGCCGACATCCAGGCCTCGGTGGGCAATGCCCTCGATGAAGGCGTGCGCCTGGGCCAGATCGTGGAAAGCCTGCTGTCGCTGGCCCGGCTGGACAGCATCGGCGGCAAGCGCGAGCACAAGCGGGTGGATCTGCGGGCCCTGACCATCGAAACCATCGATCAGATGCAGCTGGTGGCCGAGGCCAAGGCCATCGCCCTGACCTGCGCCGAGGGCGTGCCGCTGACCGTTCTGGGCGACCGCGACCGCCTGAAGCAGGTGATGGTCAATCTTTTGGACAACGCCATCAAATACACCCCGGCCGGAGGCCGGGTGTGGGTGGAGATGGCGGCGGCGGGCGACAAGGCCCGCGTTACCGTCTCGGACACCGGCATCGGCATCGCGCCCGAGGATCAGCCGCTGGTGTTCGAGCGTTTTTTCCGCGTCGCCGCCAGTCGCGGTGAAAGCGGGGCCGGTCTGGGGCTGGCCATCGTTAAATCCATCTGTCTCGCCCATGGGGGATCGGTCACCCTGGACAGCGGGCCCGGTCAGGGCAGCCGCTTCCGTCTCGAACTGCCCCTTGCAGGATAAGGTCTCATGCTCGCCATCGTTCGGATAGCCTTAAGCCGTCCCTATACCTTCATCGTCCTGGCCGTTCTGATCCTGATTTTCGGCACTCTGTCCTGGATCAAAACGCCCACCGACATCTTCCCCGATATCGGCATTCCCGTGGTCAGCGTGGTCTGGACCTATAACGGTCTGCCGCCCGACGATATGTCGGGCCGCGTGGTCTACTACTACGAACGCGCCTTGAGCTCGCAGGTGAACGATATCCAGCATATCGAATCCCAGTCGCTGCCGGGCTATGGTCTGGTCAAGGTGTTCTTCCAGCCGGGCGTCAACATCAACGCCGCCCTGGCCCAGATCACCGCCGCCTCGCAGACCGTGCTGAAGCTGCTGCCGGCGGGCATCACCCCGCCCAACATTCTCAGCTTCAACGCCTCCAGCGTGCCCATCCTGCAGCTGGCTCTTTCCAGCCCGTCGCTGTCGCAGACATCGCTTTACGACTACGGCCAGAACTTCATCCGTCCGCAGCTGTCCACCGTGGCCGGCGCCGCCATTCCCTCGCCGTTCGGCGGCAAGGTGCGCCAGGTGCAGATCGATATCGACCAGAAGGCCCTGCAGGCCTACGGCCTGGCCGCCGGCGACGTGTCGCGGGCCCTGGCGGCGCAGAACCAGGTGACGCCGGTGGGCACCGAAAAAGTCGGCCCGACCGAATATATCGACCAGTTGAACGATGCCCCGCAAACCATCGCCGACCTCAATGATCTGCCCGTCCGCAAGGTCAACGGCGCCGTGGTTTACATGCATGATGTGGCCACCGTGCACGACGGCGCGCCGCCGCAGGTCAACATGGTGCGGGTCAACGGGCGCCATGCCGTGTTGATGACGGTGATGAAATCGGGTTCGGCCTCCACCCTCGACGTCATCAACGGTGTGAAATCGCTGTTGCCCAGGATCGAGGAATCCCTGCCGCGCAGCCTGCATCTGTCGGCGGTGGGCGATCAGTCGCGCTTCGTCACCGACGCGGTGACCGGGGTGATCCGCGAGGGCGTGATCGCCGCCAGCCTCACCGGCCTGATGATTCTGGTGTTCCTGGGCAGCTGGCGCTCCACCCTGATCATCACCATCTCCATCCCCCTGGCCATTCTGGCCTCCATCACCGCGCTTTCGGTGCTGGGCCAGACCATCAACGTCATGACCCTAGATCGGA
>JAJZGK010000216.1 GCA_021798485.1 Pseudomonadota bacterium | reverse complement strand
CGGGCCACGGGCGGAGCGCCCCCCGCCGAGGCCATGCCGCCCCCCTTGCGCCGGGCCCTGGAACGGGCCAGCGGCATCAGCCTGGCCCTGGCCCGCCGCCGCCTGGTGGAAGCGGATGACAAACGCCCGGCAGATCCCTAGAATGCCGCGCCATGCCGATCCTGTCCCTGAACGACCTCCGCCCCCTCCTTCCCGCCTATGGCCGCCTGCTGGGGCTGGATCTGGGCAGCAAAACCATTGGCCTCGCCCTGTCGGATTTAAGCCGCGCCGTGGCCACGCCCATGCGCACCATTGCCCGCACAAAGTTCACAAATGACGTTAATGAGCTTTTTCAAGACATTGATAAAAATGAAGTAAATGGCCTTGTCCTTGGCCTCCCCATCAGCATGGACGGCACGGAGGGCCCGCGCTGCCAATCCACCCGCCAGTTCGCCGCCAATCTCTTGAAGCTGCGCGATCTGCCCATCGTGCTGTGGGACGAACGCCTGTCCACCGCCGCCGTCACCCGCACCCTGCTGGAGGCCGACGCCTCGCGGCGGCGGCGCGCCGAAGTGGTGGACAAGATGGCCGCCGCCTACATCCTGCAGGGCACCCTCGACAGCCTGGCCCGCCCCAGCCTGTTTTATACCAACCGGCCAATGAATTGACCGGTTGTATCGTCCCTCGCCGGGCGGCGGCATCCGCCGCCTTGGCCGCTCGCTCAATGCTCGCTGGAGACCGGCCAACGAGTCACTTCAGTGGTTGGCCGGTATTAGCCCCGGTTACACGCCGTTACCAAACCGCCATTCCCCAGACACGAAAGCCCGCCACCGTCATGGGCCGCTTTCCATCTGTTAAGGTCTGGCGATGCCGTCCCTGCCTCCGCCCGTTTTCCTGCATTCCGGTTTCCGCACCTGCAGCACCTGGCTGTGGACGCGTTTCCGGGCCAATAGCGCCTGCCTGGCCTATAACGAAGTCTTCAACGACATGCTGGAAACCATTCCGCTGGAAGGGGCCCTGATCCACACCGGCAGTTCCTGGCACTCCGGCCACCCGCCCTCCGATCCCTATTTCCTGGAATTCGTGCCGCTGGTGCGCCCCCAAGGCGGCATCGAAGGCTTCACCCACGACATGCCGTGGGAACGCTTCTTTCCCGAGGACGGCCTGGATGGATCGTTAAGCAGCGGCGAACTCCGCTATCTGCAATCGCTGATCGATCTGGCGCACGGCCAGGGCAAATGCCCGGTGCTGTCGGCCACCCGCTCGCTGGGGCGGCTGGCGGCGATGAAGCGGCATTTCGGCGGCACCCATCTGCTGCTGGTGCGCAATCCGGCGCATCAATGGCGCTCCTACATCCATCAGGCCGAGCACGGCAACCCGTTCTTTTTCCTGATGGTGCTGACCATCTTCCTGCAAAAGCGGCGCGATCCCTTTATCGCCCGCCTGTTCGAAATCATGGCCGACCGCACCGGCAACGCCGTGCCCACTCTTCTCAACCTGGAACGGCACGACAATATCTTCGTCGTTTTCCTGCTCACCCACGTCTATCTCTACATGGCCATGCACGATCACGCCGACATGGTTGTGGACGCCAACGCCCTGGGCGCCGATGCCTCCTTACGCCGGCGCACGGAAGAGACGATCGCCGCCCGCACCGGCCTGGCCGTGGATCTGTCCGACATCTCCCTTAAGGTGCAGAGCACCCAAAACACCCTGAAGGATCCGAAAGGCACCTGGCGCCTGATCGACAGCCTGATGGAAGAGGCGGCGCAAAGCCCGCACGTTTCCCCCGCGGGCGCCGCCTTCGGCCGCCGTCTGGCCGCCGCGGCCCGGCAATCCCTCATTGCCTAAAGCGGCGGCGGCCCGCACAATGGGGCCGCATCTTCAATCGGCTTCGCAGGCGGAACGGATCATGGCAGGGGACAGCGACAAGAAACCAGTGGGGCCGGAACGGATCTCGTTCGCCAAGGGCGCCTCCATCTTCAAGGAAGGCGAGCAGGCCGATGCCTCCTATATCCTGGAATGCGGCCAGATCGGCATCTTCAAGATGGTTTCGGGCAAGCGCATCCTGCTGGGCACCATCCGCCCGCGCGGCATCTTCGGCGAACTGGCGCTTTTAGACCCCAGCCCCCGCATGGCCGCCGCCGTGGCCCTGGAAGAGTCGGTCTGCGCCGTCATCACCCGCGAGGCCATGGAACAGATGCTGGAAAGCGCCCCGCCCGGCCTGCTGGTGCTGATGCGCTCCATGGCCCAAACCCTGCGCGCCGCCGGCGACGACCTGGCCGATGCCCGCTTCCAGCTGCAGGAAATGGAACGGGCCGCCGCCGGCTGAGATTTTTCCGCCCCTGCCCCGCGCTCCGCGCGGGGACCGCCTCTTTACGGCTGCAACACCACGACATATAGTGTGGCCTCATGACCAGCACACCCTACCCGCACCGTCATCTCCTCGGCATCCAAGGCCTTGGCCCGCAGGAGATCACCACATTGCTCGACCTCTCGGACAGCTATGTGGACAAGAACCGCTCCGCCGACCGCAAGATGAACAGTCTGCGCGGCAAAACGGTGATCAATCTCTTTTTCGAGAACTCCACCCGCACCCGCACCAGTTTCGAGCTGGCCGGCAAGCGTCTGGGCGCCGACGTCATCAATATGACGGTGTCGTCGAGTTCGGTGGCCAAGGGCGAAACCCTGATCGACACCGCCATGACGCTGAACGCCATGCATGTGGATGTGCTGGTGGTGCGCCACGCCGATTCCGGCGCCGTCCAGCTGCTGTCGGAAAAGGTCAACTCCGCCGTCATCAATGCCGGCGACGGCGCCCACGAGCATCCCACCCAGGCCCTGCTCGACGCCCTGACCATCCGCCGCCGCAAGGGCCATCTCGGCGGCCTGACCGTGGCCATCTGCGGCGACGTGCTGCACAGCCGCGTGGCCCGCTCCAACATCCATCTGCTGAACGTGATGGGCGCCAATGTGCGCCTGGTGGCGCCGCGCACCCTGCTGCCGGCCCAGGCCGAACGCTTGGGCGTGGAGGTGTTCCACACCATGCGCCAGGGCCTGAAGGACTGCGATATCGTGATGATGCTGCGCGTGCAGAACGAACGCATGACCGGCAATTTCATTCCCAGCATCCGCGAATATTTCCACTTCTTCGGCCTGGATTACGAAAAGCTGTCGGTGGCCAAGCCCGACGCCCTGATCATGCATCCCGGCCCCATGAACCGCGGCGTGGAGATCGACAGCGATCTGGCCGACGACGTCGAGCGCTCGGTGATCCGCGAACAGGTGGAAATGGGCGTGGCCGTGCGCATGGCCTGCCTTGATCTCTTGACCCGCAGCCCCCGGGAGAACGCCTGATGTCCGTCCATGTTCCGGGCCGCGTCGCCTATGTCAACGCCCGCCTGCTCGATCCCGCCAGCGGGCTCGACGCCAACGGCGCCCTGCTGACCGAAGGGGAAACCATCGCCGCCGCCGGCCCCGGCCTGTTCGCCGACGGCCTCCCCGCGGATGCCGAGGTGGTGGACTGCCGCGGCGCCTGCCTGTCGCCCGGCCTCATCGATATGCGGGTGCAGCTGCGCGAACCCGGCGAGGATCATAAGGAAACCCTGCTCACCGCCGGCCAGGCCGCCGTGGCCGGCGGCGTGACCGCCATGGTCTGCCTGCCCAACACCAATCCCGTGATCGACGATGTGGCCACGGTGGAGTTCGTGGCCCGCCGCGCCCGCAAGAACGGCCTGGCCAAGGTCTATCCCTACGCCGCCGCCACCAAGCGGCTGGAGGGCAAGGAACTGGCCGAGATGGGCATGCTGGCCGAGGCCGGGGCCCTGGCCTTCACCGACGGCGTCAAATGCATCCGGAACGCCCAGGTGCTGCGCCGCGCCCTGTCCTACGCCGCCACCTTCGGCCTGCTCATCGTGCAGCACGCCGAGGAGCCCAGCATGGCCGAGAACGGCGTGATGAACGAGGGCGAGATGGCCACCCGCCTGGGCCTGGCCGGCATCAGCCCGGCGGCCGAGGCCATCATCCTGGAACGCGACATGCGCCTGGTGGAGATCACCGGCGGCCGCTACCACGCCGCCCATGTGGCCACCGCCGAGGGGGTGGAGATCCTGCGCCGCGCCAAGGCGCGCGGCCTGCCGGTCACCGCCGATACCGCGCCGCCCTATTTCGCCCTGAACGAACTGGCGGTGGGCGATTACCGCACCTTCGCCAAGCTGTCGCCGCCGCTGCGCTCCGAGGACGACCGCCGGGCCGTGGCCCAGGGCCTGCGCGACGGGGTGATCGACGTCATCGCCTCGGATCATGCGCCGCAGGATCAGGATTCCAAGCGCCTGCCCTTCGCCCAGGCCGCCTTCGGCGGCGTTGGGCTGGAAACCCTGCTGCCGGTCAGCCTGGAGCTTTACCACAACGGCCTGCTGCCGCTGCTGGAGGTGATCCGCCGCCTGACGGTGAACCCGGCCCGTCTGCTGGGCCTGGCCGCCGGCGCGTTGAAGGCCGGCGCCGCCGCCGACCTTACCCTCTTCGACCCCGACCGGGCCTGGAAGGTCAACCCCGACCGTTTCCGCTCCAAGTCGAAGAACAGCCCCTTCGACGGCCTGCCGGTGCAGGGACGGGTTTTGCGCACGGTGATCGACGGACGCACGGTGTTCCATGCCGACGCCTGAAAGCAACGCCCTGCTGCTGGCCCTGGCCGCCGTGGCCGGCTATGGCCTGGGCTCCATCCCCTTCGGCCTGGTGCTGACCCGCCTGGCCGGGCTGGGCGATATCCGCGCCATCGGCTCGGGCAATATCGGCGCCACCAACGTGCTGCGCACCGGCCGCAAGGGCCTGGCCCTGGCCACCCTGCTGCTGGACGGCGGCAAGGGCGCCATCGCCGCCGCCCTGGCCTGGGCCCTGCTGGGGGCCGAGGCCGGACTGGCGGCGGGCTTCTGCGCCGTGCTGGGGCATAATTTCCCGGTATGGCTGGGCTTCAAGGGCGGCAAGGGCGTGGCCACCACCCTGGGGGTGATCCTGGTCACCGCCTGGCCGGCCGGCCTGGGGGCCTGCCTCACCTGGCTGGCGGTGGCCTTCCTGGTCCGCATCTCCTCGGCCTCGGCCCTGGCCGCCCTGGCCCTGGCCCCGGTCTATGCCCTGCTGCTGCACAAGCCCGAACATGCCCTGGCCTTCGCCGGTCTGGCCCTGCTGGGCTTTATCCGCCACCACGCCAACATCCGCCGCCTGCTGAAGGGCGAGGAACCGAGGATCGGCAAGAAAAAGGGCTGATCCCCGCCGTTCCTTAAGGTCAGGTCGCCAGCGGCGTGATTGAGCGGCGGATGGGTTGGCAACGCGGATGAACACCGACAGCCCCGGATGAACGCGGATGGATTTTTTCATCCCTCCCGTCATCCGTGGCCGCGTCAGCACGGCTGTCCGGTTTAAATTCAGGCCCATTGCAACACCATCTGCTTGGGGTCGGTCCGTGGCGGCGGATCGTTAGATTTGCGCGAACGAGACGGGCGAACGCGAGGGGGCTTTGAACGGCCTTCTGGACCGCTTGGGACGGGCCCCTTAAGCCGTCTTGGCCGGGCTTGACCCGGCCATCCCTGTGGGGGGAGACGCCGTCTTATGATGCGCGGGTCAAGCCCACGGCTGTCCATCGGCGTTGCTCTCAATGCTCATACTGGCCAACCATTGAAGTGACTCGTTGGCCGGTCTCCAGCGAGCATTGAGCGAGCGGCCAAGGCGGCGGATGCCGCCGCCCGGCGAGGGACGATACAACCGGTCAATTCATTGGCCGGTTGGTATCACTGGATACCGGTGAGGACCTGGGAGGGGGGGGGGGAATCCAACCTTACAGCTTTGATCGCCGCGCTCTTGTTCTTGACTTGTTCCCGTTCCTCGCGCAGGGTGGGAAGATGATGATGGAACACAACCACACCTTGACGGAAGCCGAGCGGCTGGACTGGCTGCGCCTTTACCGCAGCGAAAATGTCGGGCCGGTAACCTTCTTCCG
>JAJZGK010000215.1 GCA_021798485.1 Pseudomonadota bacterium | reverse complement strand
CGTCTGTCACTCCAACCCGTTCGTTCATCGATCCATCTCTCTTTAAGATGAATCTTTGAATCAAATATGTGAGCCGACGTCAATAACTTTGTCCACAGAACCTAGCCCGCTGAGGGCGCCGGAACGGCCGGAGATGCCCCTTGGGGCATCGGAGGGTAAGTGAGGACAAGCCAAGCTGGCGGGACGCCAGCGCCCGGCGCCTGAGGGACAAAAATTTGGAAGCCGCATCGCGGCTGACTAGCCCGCTGAGGGCGCCGGAACGGCCGGAGATGCCCCTTGGGGCATCGGAGGGTAAGTGAGGACAAGCCAAGCTGGCGGGACGCCAGCGCCCGGCGCCTGAGTGGACAAAAATAAAAAAAGGGTGACCGCTATGCGGTCACCCTTTTTTTAGCGGGCGGCGTCCAGGGTGACGACGGCGCTGCCTGTATGGCCATCGCTGTCTTGCACCTGCACGCGCAGCTCATGCACCCCGGCGGGGATTTCCGCCTTGGTCATGTCGATGCCCTGGGCGGTGATATAGGGCTTGAGGCGCGGCGTCAGATCCACATGCGGGCTTTTCAGATAGGTGACGCGCACCGACGACGGTTCCACCGTGGCGCCGCCGTGGGCCTGGAACAGGATGTGGAAATCGAAGGGCTTGCCGGCGGCGATGGTGCCGGACGGCAGTTCCGGGCGGATGGTGGGGCCGCGGGTGATGCCGCGGGTGGCGCCCAGGACCGAGCTGTCGTTGGGCAGCTTGGCCTCGGAGGCGGAAATCAGCGGATCGGCGAAGGCCGGAACGCTGGCGATGCCGACAAAAGCCGCCACGGCGGCCACGGTCAGGCGGGTGGAGCGAATTGAAAACACAGGGGTTGACCTCTCGCGGACGAAACAAGGCGGGCACATGCCCGGTGGCTATCAAAGCGGGCACATGCCCGGTGGCTATCAAAGCGGGCACATGCCCGATGGCTATATAGTGCGCCAGGGAACGGGCGCATCGTCAATGGGGGTTTTTCAGTGCATGGCTCATCCGCGCGGCGTGCGCAGATAGGCGCTGGGCGGCGCCCCCAGCACCCGTTTGAACATGGTGGAAAAGGCGGCGATGCTGTCATAGCCCAGATCCAGGGCCACGCTGGTCACCGCCTCGCCGTCGGCCAGGCGGGGCAGGGCGGCGAACAGGCAGGCCTGCTGCCGCCAGGCCGCCAGGCCCAGGCCGGTTTCCCGGCGGAACAGCCGGGTGAAGGCGCTGCGGCTCATGGCCAGGCGGTCGGCCCAGTGATCGATGGTGGTGTGCGGCGAGGGATCTTGCAGAAAATCGCGGCACAAGGCGGCCAGGCGTTCGTTTCGGGGCAGGGGCAGGCCCAGGGGTTTTTCCGGCAGGCGGACGATTTCCTCCTTCAGCAGGGCCATGATCAGCTCGTCGCGGCGGCTGGTGCCGTCGCGCAGCGGAATGGCCACCGCCTCCACGATCAGGCTGCGCATGAGGTCGGTCACCCCCACCACCCGGCTGGCGCCGGGCAGATCGGCCAGGGCATCGGGCCGCACGAACAGCGACAGCATGCGCACGGCGTGATGGCCGGCGCCGTGCGCCTCCACCGCATGTTCGGTCCTGGGCGGAATCCACAGGGCGTGATCGGGCGGGATCAGCCAGCGTCCCTCGCCGGTGGTAACGATTACGGCGCCGCTCCAGGCGTACAGCAGCTGGGCGCGGCTGTGGCTGTGGCGCGGCACGCTTTCATGGGCGCCGTAATCGGCCGCCACCGGCACCAGCGGGCCGTCCACCTCCTCCAGCCAGCGGATGCGGTCGGCATGGCGGCTGAGCGGCGGCGGCCTATCGGAGGAAAACATGCCCATGGTTCTGCCCCACTTGCGAAATAACAAGATCATCTCACGAAGGCAGGTCCAACCGCAAATCACTATCATAAGGGGCAGGATCACGGGCGGTGCTTTTTCCGCCCGGTCATGGAGTGTTCCCCGTTGAGCGAGAATAGCAGCGCCGGCGCCGCCGCCTTATCGGTCGGCAGCACCGTTTTCCCCATCATCGCCGCCATCAGTTTCTGCCATATGCTGAACGATATGATGCAGTCGATGCTGGTGGCCATCTATCCCATGCTGAAGGCGAATTACGGCCTCTCCTTCGCGGAGATCGGCATGATCACCTTCACCTTCCAGCTTACCGCCTCGCTGCTGCAGCCGGTGGTCGGTTTTTATACCGACAAGCGCTCGCAGCCCTATTCGCTGTCCATCGCCATGGGCTTCACCCTGGTCGGCCTGCTGCTGCTGGCGGTGGTGCACCACTACGCGCTGCTGCTGCTGGCCGCCGGTCTGGTGGGGATGGGCTCTTCGGTGTTCCATCCGGAATCGTCGCGGGTGGCCCGCATGGCCTCGGGCGGGCGGCTGGGGCTGGCCCAGTCGCTGTTCCAGGTGGGCGGCTATTCCGGCACCGCCCTGGGGCCCTTGCTGGCCGCCTTCATCATCGCTCCGCGCGGCCAGTCCAGCGTGGCGCTGTTCTCGGGCGCGGCCCTGGTGGCCATGCTGGTGCTGTGGCAGGTGGGGCACTGGTACAAGGAGCATCACGCCCGCCATGCCCGCAAGGCCGCGCTGTCGCTGGCGGTGCCGCTGCCGCGCGCCCGCGTCGGTCTGGCTCTGGCGGTGCTGTGCCTGCTGATCTTCTCCAAGCATGTCTACATGGTCAGCCTGTCCAGCTATTACACCTTCTATCTCATGCATAAGTTCGCCCTGTCGGTGCGCGATGCCCAGCTGCTGCTGTTCCTGTTCCTGGGGGCGGTGGCGGCGGGCACCCTGGTCGGCGGCCCGGTGGGCGACCGCTACGGCCGCAAATACGTCATCTGGGGCTCGATCCTGGGGGTGCTGCCCTTCACCCTGGCCCTGCCTTACGCCAATCTGGCCTGGACGGCGGTGCTGTCGGTGATCATCGGGCTGATTTTGTCCTCGGCCTTCTCGGCCATCATCGTCTTCGCCCAGGAACTGGTGCCGGGGCGGGTGGGTACCGTTGCCGGGCTGTTCTTCGGTCTGGCCTTCGGCATCGCCGGCATCGGCGCCGCCGTGCTGGGGGTGATCGCCGACGCCCGGGGCATCGATTACGTCTACAAGCTCTGCTCGTTCCTGCCGCTGCTGGGCCTGCTGACGGTGTTCCTGCCCGATATGAAGAAACTGCAGGCCAAAACGGCCTGATCCGGGGCCATGCCGGCGGCGGGGAGAGCCGCCGGCATTTTTTGAACGCCCGTTGCCCGGAATTGCCTTATCCTGACGGGGCAAAACAATCGAAGGGCGCCCCGCATGACCAGGCCGGACATTCTGTCGGACCGACGCCGCTTTGAGGATCTGGTGGGCGGCCTGCTGCGGAGCGGCGGCGAAGGCAGCTATGGCAAGTTGCATCTGGTCTGTATCCAAAACATGATGGAGCCGGGGCAGGGCGGCGCCTCGGCCGAAACCCTGCTGGTCAAGGCCGTGTCCATCACCGAGCAGATCCTGCGCCGGCGTTTGGCCGCCGCCGATGCCTGCCTGCGCCTGGCGGAAGGGCAGTATCTGTTGCTGTTTCCCAGTCAGAGCGCGGCCGAGGGGCATGTGCGGGCCATGGCCCTCAGCCAGGAGATCCGCGAGCATCTGATGGGCGAGTCCCGGCTGGCGTTGGAGGTGGTGGCGCAAACGGTGCCGCTGTCGGCGCTGGAGGCGGTGGACGGCGAGGATCTGGTGGCGCGCATGGATGCCGCCGCCCGTCTGGCCGCGCAGCCGCATGGGCTGCATCTGTCGGTGGAGTTTCAGGGCGTGTGGGATGGCCGGCACCAGCGTCTGATCGGCAACCGCGCCCGGATCCGCCGCGATTTCGGCGGCCAGGTGATGTACGAGGCCGCCACCCTGTTCGCCGGCAACGAGGATCCGCTGGCCACCGATGTCAACGAGGCGCTGATCCAAGCCGCCGCCGGCTATGGCCAGGATCGCGGCGTGCTGTTCCTGCCGCTGGTGATCAACGGCGCCGTGCTGGAGGCGCCGGGCGCGCTGGAGCGGGCGGTGAACAGGGTGGCGGCCAGGAACGCCGGGCATGTGGTGTTCGAATTGAGCGGCGCCATCGCCCAACTGGCCCGGCATCAGGTGCGCGATGTGGTCAGGCTGTGCCGCGAGCAGGGGGGCAAGGTGGGGGTGCGCATGATGCCCGACCGCGAAACCGCGCGGGCGCTGCACGAGGCCGGGGTGGAGTTTCTCTGCCTCAACGCCTTGCAGGCCCGCCAGGCCGGCTTCACCGATCAGGCCATCGAGGCTCTGCTGGCGGTGGTGGCGCATGATACCGCCGATTTCGGCTTTCATCTGTGCCTGTGGAACGCCGATACCGCCCGCGAGGTGAAATACGGCCGGAAAGTGGGGTTTCATTTCTTTTCCGGATCGGTGATATCGCCGTCGCTGCCCCTGGCGGCCCCGCCCCGCCTGTTGCAGGAGTGGCAGATCTACGTCTAAAGCTGTTTATATTTTTTTGTTTTCAATCAATATGTTAATGCGGAGTATGCGATTTTCTCAAACTTTTGTGCATATTCTCATAAAATTAAATCCATTGACATATCCCCTTCAATCTTCTGTATAGTTCGTCGCCTTTTCAATGCAAGGAGGAAGTGGATGAGCGTGCCGGGCAAGCCGATCGTCATCTTGCTCGTAGAGGATAATATGGGGGATGCCGGTTTGGCCAAGCACGCGCTGCGGGCCTGGGGCGGGGCCCATACGCTCTTCCATGTTCAAGACGGTGTCGAGTGCCTGACCTTCCTGCGCCAGGAGGGGGATTTTGCCGATGCGCCCCGTCCCGATCTGATCCTGCTGGATATCAACATGCCGCGCATGAACGGGCATGAAACCCTGAAAGCCATCCGCGCCGACGATCTGCTGCGCGACATCGTGGTGGTGGTGATGACCACTTCCACCAGCGATGTGGATGTTTCGCTGTGCTACCAGCGCGGCGCCAACAGTTATATCGCCAAGCCGGTGGAATATGACCATTACCTGAGCCTGATGCGGCAGGTGGGGGATTATTGGTCGCAGGTGGTTCGGCTGCCGGTTTTTCATGGCAAGGCCTCCTGAAACTCTTAAATTATTTTGAATTTTTTGTAAACACTGAAGCATTCAACTTCATGGTGTTGAATTTTATTGTATTCCACCATTGGAAACAAGCCTAGGTTGCTTGACGCATAGGCCAGTATCCCTAATGCTGATGAAGGTATGCGATCTTGATCCATATCATATCGGCCAACCGTTGACGTGCCTCGTTGGCCGGTTGGTATCAGCGGGAGGGAGCGTCTGATGGCGGCGAGCATCACCTTAACCGGGCGGGAACGCACCTTTCCCGAGAGTGAAATCATCGTCAGCAAGACCGATGTGGCCGGGCGCATCACCTATGTGAACGATGTTTTTCAAGAGGTGTCGGGCTACGGCGAGGCCGAGGTGATGGGCCAGCCGCACAGCATCATCCGGCATCCCGATATGCCGCGCTGCGTGTTCAAGCTGCTGTGGGACGTGATCCAGGCCGGGAACGAGATTTTCGCCTACGTCAACAACCGGGCCAAGAACGGCGATCACTACTGGGTTCTGGCCCACGTCACGCCCAGTTACGATCCCGGCCATCAGCTGATCGGCTATCATTCCAGCCGCCGTTCGCCCCGGCGCGAGGCGGTGGCCCGCATCCAGCCCATTTACGACCTGCTGCTGCAGGAAGAGCGCAAGCTGGGCAACAGCGATCAGGGCATGGCGCTGTCGCTGGGGGTGATGCGGGACTATCTGCGCCAGGCCGGTATCGGATACGAGGAATTCGTGCTGGGGCTGTGACCCCGGCCCAGGGCCGCAGGCTTAACCGGGCTGGTTTCATGCCAACCGGCCAACCCGTCACGTCAACGGTTGGTTGGTCTTATACCGGCCAACCATTGAAGTGACTCGTTGGCCGGTATCCAGCGAGCATTGAGCGAGCGGCCAAGGCGGCGGATGCCGCCGCCCGGCGAGGGAC
>JAJZGK010000214.1 GCA_021798485.1 Pseudomonadota bacterium | reverse complement strand
TGATCCACCATTTTCACGGCCCCGGCCTGGCCGCGCTGTTGAACCACAACCGCTATCCCGCCCTGTGCCCGGATCTGCCGCCGGCGCTGCCGCCCGGCGCCCGTCTCGCCTGGCCGGGCTGGGAGGCGGTGCGCCATCCCGCCACGGCGCGGCTGGGCAAAAGCGTGCGGGCCCTGGCCGCCCGGCATCTGGAGCGCACGCCATGCGGGTGATCACCGTTGCCGGCCCGCCCTCGGTGGGCAAAACCGCCGTGGTGCTGAAAACCGCCGCCGCCCTGGGCCAGCGCGCCGGCCGCATCGGCGTGGTGAAGTTCGACGCCCTGGCCACCAGCGACGACGACACCTACGCCCGGGCCGGACTGCCGGTGGTGGCCGGGCTGTCGGGCGGCCTCTGCCCCGATCATTTCTTCGTCAGCAATATCGATGATTGCCTGGACTGGGCGCGCGGGCGCGGCATCGATCTGCTGATCGCCGAAAGCGCCGGGCTGTGCAACCGCTGCTCGCCCCATCTTCAGGCCGCCCTTGGTGTGTGCGTGGTCGATACCCTCTCGGGGGTGCATACCCCGCGCAAGATCGGCCCCATGCTGAAGCTGGCCGATATCGTGGTCATCACCAAGGGCGATATCGTCAGCCAGGCCGAGCGCGAGGTGTTCGCCTTCAACGTCCAGGCCGCCAATCCCCAGGCCCTGCTGCTGCCCTTCAACGGCATCACCGGCCAGGGGGCCATGGAACTGGGCCACCATTTCGCCCGCGCACCCCTGGTGGAACGGCTGGAGGGCAGCCGCCTGCGGTTTTCCATGCCCTCCGCCGTCTGCCCCTATTGCATCGGCGAAACCAGCATCGGCCGCGAGCATCAGCGCGGCAATGTGCGCAAAATGGCGTTCCCGGAGGCCGCATCATGACCGATACCCCCCTGCCGCCCCGGCTGCGGCCCGCCGCCGCCGGCCAATCCCGCCCCGAGGCCCCGGCCATCGCCTCGCTCACCCTGCTGGGCGGCCGCGACAAGGACGGCGCCCCGGAGCGGCTGCGCCTGGAGCTTCGCCCCGGCGATATCCTCTGCATCGTCGGCCCCACCGGTTCGGGCAAAAGCCGCCTGCTGGCCGATATGGAATGCCTGGCCCAGGCCGATACCCCCTCGGGGCGGCGGGTGCTGGTGAACGGCGCCGCCCCCGATCCCGCCTGGCGCTTCGGCTCCCACCGGCCTCTCATCGCCCAGGTGTCGCAGAACATGAATTTCGTCGTCGATCTCACGGTGGCGGCCTTCCTGGCCCTGCATGCCGCCTGCCGCCGGGTGGCGGCGCCCGAACGGGTGGCGGCCGAGGTGCTGGCCTGCGCCAACACCCTGGCCGGCGAGCCGTTTCAGGCCGACACCGCCCTGACGCAACTGAGCGGCGGCCAGAGCCGGGCCCTGATGATCGCCGACACCGCCCTGCTGTCGGCCTCGCCGGTGGTGCTGATCGACGAGATCGAGAATGCCGGCATCGACCGCGGCAAGGCCCTGGCCCTGCTGACGGCGCGCGACAAGATCGTGCTGGTTTCCACCCACGATCCCATCCTGGCCCTGATGGGCGGACGGCGGCTGGTGGTGGGCAACGGCGCCGTGCGGGCGGTGCTTGAAACCAGCGCCGCCGAGCGGGCCACCCTGGCCCGCCTGCAACGGCTGGATGCCGGCCTGATGGAGATCCGCCGCCGCCTGCGCGCCGGCGAAACCCTCGACGGCGGCGAGGGGCCGGCATGGAGGCCCTGACCCTGCTGCTGCAGCGCCGCTCCTGCGCCGCCCTCGGCGATCCGGCCCCGGAGGGCGAGGCCCTGGAGACCATTCTGCGCGCCGCCCTGCGCGCCCCCGATTTCCTGCGCCTGCGCCCCTACCGCTTCCTGCTGGCGCGCGGCGACGGACGGCGGCGGCTGGGCGCCCTGATGGCCGCCGCCGCCGAACAGAGCGGGCGGGGCGCCGACATCGTGGCCCGCGCCGCCGGCATGCCGCTGCGCGCCCCGCTGGTGGTGGTGGCCGTGGCCCGCCACCGCCCGCACCACATCGTCGGCCGCCTCGAACAGCAGCTGACGGCGGGCTGCGCGGTGATGGCCATGCAGATGGCGGCCCAGGCCCAGGGCTTCGGCGGCATCTGGCGCTCGGGCTGGCCGATGTTCGACCGCGGCCTGCACCAGGCCCTGGGCCTGGACAACGACGACCAGATCGTCGGCTTCCTCTATCTCGGCACCCCGACAGCCCTCCCCGCCCCGCCCGCCGCCGCCGACCCCGCCGCCTTCATCACAGAGCTGTAGCCGCCCCGCCGGCGTTATGACGATTGTATTATTTACACGCCGATAGTAAATATGTTTCATCCTTCTAAGTTGCATTGATGTGTAGATACTCCCGGCTTGAACAAAGCCTGGATGGATTCTTGGGCGTAAGAAGGGCATCATGTCGGCAAATCATTCGTCTGAAGCTTGCGATGGCAAGATTCAGCCGCGAAAGCGTGTGTTTCGTCGCTGGTGGCACACGCTTGCGGTAGTGGGGCTTTGTGCCGCGCCGCTCGCGCTGACGATGGGAGCCCCCGCACGGGCGCAGGCGGTTCCCCATCAGCTGCTGCAGCAGCAAAATCAGATCCAGCAGTTGCAGCAGCAGCAATTCGATCAGATGCAGCGCCAACGCTGGCAGACGGAACAGCCTCCCGCCGCCGGCGGGGAGGCGCCGCCGACGGCGCATCCCGTCAATCCCGGCACGGTGTGCTTCACCCTGCGCCAGGTCACCTTCGCCGGAGCCAGCCTGCTGTCGGATGCTGACCGTGCCGGCTTGGCCGCGCCCTATCTCGGCCGCTGCGTCACCATCGACGACATCAACGCCCTGATCCGCGCCGTCACCGATCTTTACGGCAGCCGAGGTTATGTCACCACCCGCGCCGTGCTGCCGCAGCAGAATGTGAGCGGCGGCCATCTGATCCTCCAGGTGATCGAAGGCCGCATCCAGGGGTTCCGCTGGAACGGCAAGGCCGCCAACGATAAATCGGAGGTGCTGGCCGCCTTCCCCCACACCCCGGACGCCGACGGCGCCAACCCGCCGCCGCTCAATCTGCGCGACCTGGAACAGGGTATTGATCAGATCAACCGACTGCGGGCCAACAACGCTCAAATGCAGTTGATTCCCGGCGACCACCCCGGCGAAACCATCATCGCCCTCAGCAACACGCCGGCCAAGAGCTGGCGCGTCACCGCCGGCTTCGACAATTCGGGCCAGACCCTGACCGGCCAGGCCCAGGCCAAGGGTACCGCCGAGATCGAGGACGCCCTCGGCCTCGACGACGATTTCGAGATCGATCACAGCCAGAGCTTTCTCGACAACTCCTCGGAACGAGCCAGCCGCAGCTGGACCGCCACCGGCTCGGTGCCCTATGGCGACTGGCGCCTCAATCTGAGCGCCAATGTCATGGAATACCGCAGTCTGGTGATGGGCCAGAACCAAATCTATGCCGGCGACGGCAGCCAGCGGGCCCTGACCCTGGGAGTGGACCGGCTGCTGCACCGCGATGGCGACAGCAAAACCTACGCCAGCCTGTCGACCGGTTATGAAAGCGTGCAGAACAACATCGCCGGCATGCTGATCAACAGTTCCAGCCCCAAGCTGGCAACGGTACAAGGCGGATTGGACGATGTGCGCCGCGTGGCGGGCGGCGTGCTGCACGACTCCGCCAAAATAATCGGTGGCCTGCATGTGTGGGGGGCGCGCAACGATCCTTCCTGGCCCAATCTGCCCAAGGCCCAGTTCACCAAGGAGGAGGCCGATCTTTCCTACGCCCACCCCCTTTCCCTGGCCGGCCTGGCCTTCGACTGGTCCACCACCGCGCATGGGCAATGGACCCACGATTCCCTCTATGCGCCCGAGCAGATCTCCATCGGCAGCGCCAGCACGGTGACCGGCTACCGCGATCAGGTGCTGCTGGGCAACCGTGGCGGTTATGTGCGCAACGAGCTGTCGCTGGCCCTGCCCACCGGCGCCGCCGCTCTCGACCGCGCCCTGGGCGCCCTGCATCCCTTCGCCGGCTACGATATCGGCACCATCACGCACTTCCAGCCCGACAGCGCCACCCCCGGCCGCCTGTCCGGCGCCGATATCGGCCTGCGCCTGGGCGGCGAGCGGCTGGAAGGCGAATTGACCTACGCCTGGGCGCTGGCCCATCCGGCGCTGATTTCACCGCCCTCCCATCTGCTCACCTTCTCCCTGGTGGTGATCCTGTGATGCGCGCCGCTCTCCATTTCGCCCGTTCGCTGCTCTGCACCCTGCTGGCCCTGCATCTGCTGCTGGACCCGGTGATCGCCAATGCCGCCGGCATCACCCCCGATGCCGCCGCCAGCGGCCAGCGCCCCGGCGTACTGACCGCCCCCAACGGCGTACCCATCGTCAATATTACCGCCCCCAACGGCGCCGGCCTGTCGCACAACCAGTTCACCCAGTTCAACGTGGGCAGCAACGGCGTGGTGCTGAACAACAGCGCCACCACCGGCGTCTCCAAACTGGGGGGAGCCATTCTCGGCAACCCCAACCTGGGCGGTGGCAGCGCCAGCACCATTCTGGCCGAGGTCACCGGTTCCTCCACCTCGCTGCTGCAGGGCGCCACCGAGGTGTTCGGCCCCGCTGCCTCATTCATCCTGGCCAATTCCAACGGCATCACCTGCCAGGGCTGCGGCTTCATCAACACGCCACGCGTCACCCTGACCACCGGCACCCCCCTCATCGACAGCGATGGCGGCCTGCGGGGCTTCTCCGTGCAACAGGGCGCCGTCAGCATCGACGGTGCCACCCTGGATGTCACCGGTCAGGATATTTTCGATATCGTCAGCCGCACAGCCACCCTGAACGCCGCCATCAAGGGCCAGCAGCTGGGCATCTTCACCGGCGCCGGCCAGTTCGATTATGCCGGGCGCACCCTGACCGGCAACGGCACCGCCAGCAGCGGCGTCTCCATCGATTCCACCGCGCTCGGCGGCATGTACGCCAACCGCATCACCCTGGTGGGCACCGACAAGGGGGTGGGCGTCAATCTGCAAGGCGAGGTGGACGCCGCCAACAGCTTGAGCATCGGCGCCGATGGGCAGATCCAGGTCACCACCCTGCGCAGCGGCGGCGCCCTTGGCCTGGCCTCGGCCTCCGGCACGGTGACGGTGCCCGGCACCGTTTATGCTGGCGGCGATCTTTCCCTCGGCGGCGCCTCGGCTCAGATCTCGGGCGCCCTGGGCACCGCCGGCGCCGTCACCATCACCGCGCAAAGCGTAAGCAACAGCGGCAGCATCAGCGCCGGCATCAATCCGTCGGGCCAAGTCTCCGCTGGCACCGGCGCCTTAAATATCTCGGGCGGCACCATCGCCAATAGTGGTCTGATACAAGCTGGGCAGACTGTCGGCCTTTCCTCCACCGGAGCAATAACCAACACCGGCAGCGCCACAGTCACCACGTCAGGCACACTCTCGGCCACAGCCCCTCGGATCGATAACGAAGGTACAATAAGGGCTGGCCAAGGCACCACGCTGTCCGCGCTTAATCTAACCAATGGCCCCCAGGCGGTGTTGTCGTCACAACAAGCACTGATCGTCAGCGGCGGCACCATTTCCAACCAGGGTGCGATCAGCGCCGCCGGAATTCTGAATCTATCCGCGGCCACCAGTCTTGATAACGGCGGCACGATCGAAAGCGACAGCGCCCTGACGCTTCAGGGCGGCAACGTCGGCAACAGCGGCACCATCGCCAATGCCGCCGACATCAACATGGCCCTGACCAGCCTCGACAACAGTGGCATCCTGGCCGCCGGAGAGGATTTAACCCTCGATACCATCAGCGGCACTTTAACCAACAGTGGCCATATCACCGCTCCGGGCAAAGCCATTCTTTCCGGCAACGCCCTGGCCAACAGCGGCACCATCGCCAGCAACGGCGCCCTGAACGGCCAGTTCACCCAGATCACCAACAGCGGCGCCATCAGCGCCGGCACCACCCTGGACCTGCCGAT
>JAJZGK010000213.1 GCA_021798485.1 Pseudomonadota bacterium | reverse complement strand
TGTGCTGAGCGGCGCCGCCGCCGCCGCGCCGCTGGGCGCCACCGTCACCGTGATACTGCCGCGCCCGCCCGACGGCGGCCTGCTGGTGCCGCTGACCGCTCTCGACGACGAGGGCCGGGGCAGCGGCGTCTGGCTGATCGGCCCCGACCATCGCGTCTCCTTCCTGGCCGTGCATGTGCGCCGCCTCGACAGCGACAGCGCCGAGATCGACGGCGCCGATCTTGCCGAAGGCCAGATCCTGGTGGCGGCGGGCGGGCATTTCCTGCGGGCGGGCGAAACGATCCGCCTCGGCCGCGAGATTTCGCTGCGATGAGCCGCTTCAACCTCTCGGCCCTGGCGGTGCGCGAACGCGCCGTTACCCTGTTCCTGCTGCTGGCCATCAGCCTGTCGGGCCTCTACGCCTTCTGGCATCTGGGCCGGGCCGAGGATCCCTCCTTCACCATCAAGGTGCTGACTGTCAGCGCCGTCTGGCCGGGCGCCACGGCGCGGGAAATGCAGGACGAGGTGGCCGACCCTCTGGAAAAGCGCCTGCAGGAGCTGGCCTGGTACGACCGCGTGGAAACCTTCACCCGCCCCGGCATGGCCCTGATGACCCTGGTGCTGAAGGACGATACCCCGGCCTCGGCGGTGGCCGATCAGTTCTATCAGGCCCGCAAGAAGCTGGGCGACAGCGCCAGGGATCTGCCGCAGGGCGTGCTGGGGCCCTTCGTCAACGATGAATATGCCGATGTGGATTTCGCCCTCTATGCCGTGACCGCCCCCGGCATGGCCCCGCGCGACCTGACCCGCCAGGCCGAGGCGGCGCGGCAAAGCCTGCTGGGCGTGCCTGGCGTCAAGAAGGTGGACATTCTGGGCGAGCGGCCGGAACGCATCTATGTGGATCTGTCGCCGGCGCGGCTGGCCACCCTGGGCATTCCCGCCCAGGCGGTGTTCCAGGCCCTGGCCCGCCAGAACCGCATGACCGCCGCCGGCGCGGTGCAGACCCGCGGCCCCGATCTGTTCGTGCGCCTCGACGGCGCCTATCACAGCCTGAAGGACATCGCCGACACCCCGATTTCGGTTCCGGCCCGGGGCGGACGGGCGGCCCGGGGCTTCCGCCTGGGCGACATCGCCGCCATCTCCCGCGGCACCGAGGATCCCGCCACCTTCCTGATCCGCCTCAACGGCCAGCCGGCCATGGTGCTGGCGGTGGTGATGCAGGAGGGCTGGAACGGCCTGACCCTGGGCAAGGCGCTGAAGGCCGAACAGCGGCGGCTGTCGGCCAGCCTGCCCCTGGGCGTGCGGCTGACGCGGGTGACCGATCAGGCCGTCAATATCCGCGACGCCATCGACGAGTTCATGCTGAAGTTCTTCGCCGCCCTCGGCGTGGTCATGCTGGTGGGGCTGATCAGCCTGGGCTGGCGGGTGGGTGTGGTGGTGGCCGCCGCCGTGCCGCTGACCCTGGCCGCCGTTTTCGTCATCATGCTGATCAGCGGCCGGGTATTCGACCGCGTTACCCTGGGGGCCCTGATCATCTCGCTGGGGCTGCTGGTGGACGACGCCATCATCGCCATCGAGATCATGGTGGTGCGGCTGGAAGAGGGCACCGACCGCATCAAGGCCGCCGCCTACGCCTGGAGCCACACCGCCGCCCCCATGCTGTCGGGCACCCTGGTCACCATCATCGGCTTCACCCCGGTGGGCTTCGCCCGCTCCGCGGCCGGGGAATATGCCGGCAATGTTTTCTGGATCGTCGGCTTCGCCCTCATCACCTCGTGGGTGGTGGCGGTGGTGTTCACCCCCTATCTCGGCGTCAAGCTGCTGCCCGACATCAAACCGGTGCCGGGCGGTTTGGCCGCCATCTACGATACGCCGCGCTACCGCCGCTTCCGCGCCCTGGTGGCCTGGGCGGTGAAACACCGCCTGCGGGTGGTGGGCGCCGTGGCCGCCGCCTTCGTGCTGGCCCTGGCCCTGATGGGGCTGGTGAAGAACCAGTTCTTCCCGGTTTCCGACCGTCCGGAGCTGATGGTGGAGGTGCAGATGCCGGAAGGCACCGGCCTGGCCGCCACCGCGGCCACCAGCGCCAAGGTGGAGGCCTGGCTGCGCCGCCAGCCCGAGGCCAGGCTGGTCACCGCCTATATCGGCCAGGGGGCGCCGCGCTTCTTCCTGTCCTACAACCCGGAACTGCCCGATCCCGCCTTCGCCAAGATCCTGGTGCAAACCCCAAGCCCCAAAGCCCGCGACGCCCTGAAGCTGCGGCTGCGCCGGGCCATCGCCGACGGCCTGGCCCCCGAGGCCTATCTGCGCGCCACCCAGCTGGTGTTCGGCCCGGCGGTGCGCTTCCAGGTGAATTTCCGCGTGTCCGGCCCCGATCCGGCCCGGCTGTTCCCCCTGGCCGACCAGGTGCGGGCCATCATCGCCGCCACCCCCCACGTCCGCCAGGTGACTTTGGACTGGGGCGAAAAAACCCCCACCCTGCACCTTACCCTCGACCGCCAGCGCCTGGACCGCATCGGCCTGTCGCCCCAGGAGGCAGCCCGCCAGATGCAGTTCCTGCTGGAGGGGGTGCCGGTGGCGCAACTGCGCGAGGATATCCGCACCGTCGACATCGTGGCCCGCGCCGCCGCCCTGGGCGATGGCCGCCCGGCCAGGCTCGATCCCGCCCGTCTGGCCGACCTCACCCTGACCAGCCGCGACGGCCGCGCCGTGCCCTTGAGCCAGATCGGCCATCTGGACATCCGCGACGAATATCCCATTTTGCGCCGCCGCGACCGCGTGCCCACCATCACCGTGCAGTGCGATACCGACGACGCCGTGGAGGCCCCCGATATTTCCCGCCGCATCGAACGGACCCTGCGCCCCATCATGGCCACCCTGCCCCCGGACGAACACATCACGGCGGGCGGCAATATCGAGGATTCCGCCATCGCCAACCGCGCCTTGGTGCCCATCTACCCCATCATGGCGGGGCTGATCCTGCTGGTGATCGTGGTGCAGGTGCGGTCACTGCCGGCCATGGTCATGGTGTTTCTCACCGCGCCCCTGGGCCTCGTGGGCACCGCCCCCACCCTGCTGCTGTTCGGTCAGCCCTTCGGCTTCAACGCCATCCTCGGGCTGATCGGGCTGTCGGGCATCCTGATGCGCAATACCCTGATCCTGATGGGCCAGATCGACACCAACCGCAAGGCCGGGCTGCCGCAGTACGAGGCGGTGATCGAGGCCACGGTGCAGCGGGCCCGCCCGGTGGTGCTGACCGCCCTGGCCGCCGTGCTGGCCTTCATCCCCCTGACCCAATCGGTGTTTTTCGGCTCCATGGCCTATACCCTGATCGGCGGCACCGCGGCGGGCACGGTGCTGATCCTGCTGTTCCTGCCGGCCCTCTACGCGGTGTGGTTCAAGGTCACGCCGCCGGATCGGCCAGCATCCAGCGCCACAGCCACAGATCGATGAGGCAGACGGCGAAGGCCGAGAACACCGTGTCCGAGAGGAAATGCCCGCCCTGGATCACCCGGGTGGCTCCCACCAGCAGCCCGAACATCAGGGCCAGGGCCACCATGACCCGCCGCAGGCGCGGCGGCGTCAGCAGGGCCAGGGCCAGCACCCAGAAGCCCAGGGCGCCGTGGCCCGAGGAAAACGAGCAGTTGCTGAAGCACTGATCGGCGGGCAGCAGCGGCGGCGTATAGTGGGCATGGCCGCCGAAAACCGTGATCTGCACCGGGCGGGCCCGGCCCCAATGCGCCTTCAGCAGGGCGTTGACCAAAAGCCCCGGCCCCAGCCCCAGGCTGAGCAGCAGATAGAGAACGGCCCGGCCGCCAAGGCCCGGCAGCCGGGCGGCGGCGGCGCCCAGGCGCGGGCGCAGCAGGCTCCAGACCAGCAGCAGCGCCACCCCGCCCAGCAGCAGCGGCGGCATGTCGCGCAGGATGAAGCGGAACAGCGGCAGATCGCGCAAGTAGAACCCCGCCCCCGGCCGGTAGAACCAGCCCGACACCGTCAGATCCGGCCATGGGCTCAAGGTCAGGGGCAGCATGACGGCGCAGGCGGCCAGAAACAGCCGTTTCGGAAACAGCGGCGCCAAACGGGCCAGACGCATCAGCCGTCCTCGAGATGAAACAGCGCCGCCACCCCGATCAGGCCCGCCACCAGCGAGGGGATCCAGGCCGCCATCAGCACCGGCAGGGTCGAGGACAGGCCCAGGGCATAGATCACCTTGGAGAAAAAATAGAACAGGAACCCCGCCACCACGCCGCCGGCCAGCCGCTTGGCGACACCGCCCGAGCGCATGTCGGGATTGACCGAGAAGGCCGCCGCCAGCAGCACCATGGCGCACAGCAGCAGCGGCGAGGCCAGCATGGACTGGAAATAAAGCTTCTGGCGGCTGGCCGAGAAGCCGGCGCTTTCAAAGAAGCGGATAAAGCCCGGCAGTTCCCAGAACGACACGGTTTCCGGGGTGGCGAAACTGTCCATCACCCGGGCCATGGTCAGATCGGTGTCGAAATCGTAGGCCGGCATCAGCACCACCGGACGCTCGCGGCGGTAAAGCGCCACATCCTCCAGATGGAAGCTGTTGTGCCCCAGAACGCCGGTCTTGGCTTCCAGACGGTACTCGAAATTCATGTGGCTGTCGGTGACGAAAACGCTGACGGTGCGCAGGCGCAGGGTCAGGCCGCGCTGCCACACATGGTCGGCATGCACCACCACCACCTCGTCGCCATGGGTTTCGCGCAGCCACAGCCCGTCCTCGTTCACCTGCAAAGGCGAGCCACTGCGCAAGGCCTGCTGATCCTCCAGCCGCTCATAAACGCGGTACATGCGCGCCGACAAGGGATCGAAGGCGGTGACGTCGAAGAGGCCGATCAGGGCCACCACCCCCAGCACCGGGGCCAGGAACTGCCATACCGAAATACCCGCCGAGCGCGATACCACCAGTTCGCGGCTGCGGGTCATGGCCCAAAAGCAGCTCATGGCGCCGATCATCACCGCGAAGGGCAAAATGGTCTGCACCATCTGCGGCAGTTTCATCAGGGCCATTTCCAGGATCACCAGCAGCCCGGCATTGCCATGGGTGGCGGCGCGGCGCAAAAGCTCGATCACGTCGAACAGGTAGATCAGCCCCATGATCAGGCCCAAAGCGCCGAAAAAGGCGCCCAGGAACTTGCGGGCGATATAAACGCTGAGAACGGGCGAAAAGCGCATGGAGCCTTGCGAAAACGAGAAACGGGAACGCGGGCCGGCGTCTCCCCCGGCCGATTGTGGGTTTGCCACAGTCAACAGGCTATACCATGCCGGGCGGGAAGGTACTACCATAGGCGCAAACAACACCCGAATTTTAAGGAGAGCACATGGTTCGACTGACCCGCATCTACACCCGCGGCGGTGACAAGGGGCAAACCTCGCTGGGCGACGGCAGCCGAGTTCCCAAGCATGACCTGCGCGTCGAGGCCTATGGCACGGTGGACGAACTGAACGCCGTGCTGGGGGTGGCCCGCCACGCCAATCAGGATCCCGAGGTGGACACCATGCTGGTGCGCATCCAGCACGATCTTTTCGATCTCGGGGCCGATCTCTGCATCCCCGAGGCCGATGGCCAGGAGGGCAATCTGCGCATCATCCCCGCCCAGGTGGTGCGCCTGGAGGCCGAGATCGACGCCATGAACGACGAGATGGCACCGCTGGACAGCTTCGTGCTGCCCGGCGGCACCCCGGCCGCCGCCCATCTGCACCAGGCCCGCGCCGTGGCGCGGCGCGCCGAGCGGCTGGTCTGCGCCCTGGCCGAGGAGGAGGTGATCAACCCCCAGGTGATCGCCTATCTCAACCGGCTGTCGGACCATCTGTTCGTCATGGCCCGCAGGGTCAACGGCAACGGCGCCCACGATGTGCTGTGGAAACCCGGCGCCACCCGCTAATACCAACCGGCCAATGAATTGCCCGGTTGTATCGTCCCTCGCCGGGCGGCGGCATCCGCCGCCTTGGCCGCTCGCTCAAGGCTCGCTGGAGACCGGCCAACCCGTCACTTCAAGGG
>JAJZGK010000212.1 GCA_021798485.1 Pseudomonadota bacterium | reverse complement strand
CCTCGCCGGTTTTGGGGTTTCGTCCGATGCGCTGCCCTTTGGAGCGCACGGCAAAGCTGCCGAAGGATGAAATCTTGACGGATTCACCCCGGGCCAAAGCGTCGGAAATCTCGTTCAGCACCAATTCCAGAAGATCGGCCGACTCATTGCGTGAGAGCCCGACTTCCTGATAAACGGCTTCACTTAACTGGGCGCGGGTAATGGTATTTGCTGCCATGCCGCCACATCCTTCCAGAGATTACGGGAAGAAGCTAACGCTTGCGCAGAAAGCAGTCAATATCAAAGGGATGGCACAAACTGTTCGCGCGGGGGTTTTTCCCCTGGAAGGCTTACATGCGAACCAGCGCCGCGCCCCAGGTGAAGCCGCCGCCCATGGCCTCCAGCAGCACCAGATCGCCGCTCTTGATGCGGCCGTCGCCCACCGCTTCCGACAGCGCCAGCGGCACCGAGGCCGCCGAGGTGTTGGCATGGCGATCCACCGTCATCACCACCCGATCGGGAGACAGGTGCAGCTTGCGGGCGGTGCCTTCCAGAATCCGCTTGTTGGCCTGGTGCGGCACCAGCCAATCGAGATTTTGCGCGGAAAGGCCGTTATGGCTCAGGGCCTCGTCCACCACGGCGGCCAGATTGGACACGGCATGACGGAACACCTCGCGGCCTTCCATGCGCAGATGCCCCACCGTCTGGGTCGAGGACGGGCCGCCATCCACATGCAGCAGATCGTAATGCCGGCCGTCGGAATGCAGATGGGTGGAAAGGATGCCGTTATCCTGGTTTGTTCCCCGCCCATCCTCGGCGCGCAGCACCACGGCGCCGGCGCCATCGCCGAACAGCACGCAGGTGCCGCGGTCTTCCCAATCGAGAATGCGCGAGAAGGTTTCGGCGCCGATCACCAAGGCGGTCTTCACCTGCCCGGACTTGACGAAGTTATCGGCGGTGGACAGGGCGAAGATGAAGCCCGAACAAACCGCCTGCACATCGAAGGCGAAGCCGCCGGTCATGCCGAGAGCCGCCTGCACACGGGTGGCGGTGGCGGGAAAGGTATTGTCGGGGGTGGCGGTGGCCACCACGATCAGATCGAGATCGGCGCCGGAAAGACCGGCATGCGCCAAAGCCTTGCGGGCGGCGGCGATGGCCAGATCCGAGGTTTTCTGCCCCTCGGCGGCGACATGGCGCTGGCGGATGCCGGTACGCTCGATAATCCACTCGTCGCTGGTGTCGACCCGGGCCGCCAGTTCGGCATTGGTGACGACGCGTTCGGGCAGATAGCCCCCAACGCCGATGATACGAGAGCGGATGGTCATTTAAAGTGCCGCCACCTGTGCCGAAGCTTCGTCGGAGTTGACCCGCTCTAGCTCGCGCTTGATGCGCTCGTTGAAACCGTGCGTCACCAGCTCCACCGCCACGCCGATGGCATTGGCGAAGCCGACCGCGTCGGTGCCGCCATGGCTCTTCACGGCAATGCCGTTCAGCCCCAGGAACATGGCGCCGTTATAGCGGCGGGGATCGGTGCGCAGCTTGACCTTGACCAGGGCGGAGCGGGCCAGCAGATAGCCGATTTTCGCCAGCCACGAGCTGGAGAAGGCTTCTTTCAGGAAGGTGGCGTAAAGCCTGGCCAGCCCTTCGGCGCTTTTCAGGGCGATATTGCCGGAAAAACCGTCGCTGACCACCACATCCACCGTACCGGCGGCAATGTCGTTGCCTTCCACGAAACCGTGGAATTTGATGGGCAGGGCTCCGGTGCGCAGAACGGCCGAGGCGCTGCGCACGGCGTCGTTGCCCTTCAGCTCTTCCGATCCGACATTGAGGATGCCGACGCTGGGCTGCTCGATCCCCAGAACGATGCGGGCGAACACCTCGCCCATCACCGCGAACTGCACCAGATTGCGGGCCGAACAGTCCACATTGGCGCCCAGATCCAGCATCACGCTTTCGCCGTGCCGGGTGGGGAAAAAGCCGGCGATGGCCGGGCGGTCGATACCGGGCAGCATACGCAGCACGAATTTCGACACCGCCATCAGGGCGCCGGTGTTCCCGGCCGATACCACGGCGGCGGCATCGCCCTGCGACACCGCATCCACCGCCATCCACATGCTGGACTGGCGGCCCGTCCGCAGCACCTGCGAGGGCTTGTCGTCGCCGGTCACCACCTGATCGGTGTGCCGGATACGGCAGGCCGGGCGCAAATCGGGGTGTTGCTCCAGCAGCGGCTCCAGTTTTGCCTGGTCGCCGAACAGCAGGAAATCCACATGCGGCAACCGCGTGCGTGCGATCTGCGCACCCTGGATCACCATTTCGGGGGCGTCATCGCCCCCCATGGCATCCAGTGAAATCGTCAAGCGCGTGGTCAATTACCGCAGTCCCCGACAGCTTTAACCGGTTGCGTAAGGTTACGCGGCGGCCTCGGACTCGGCCACGACTTCGCGGCCGTCATAGTGGCCGCAGGCGCCACAGACGTGATGCGGCAACTTGGGTTCGCCGCAGTTGGGGCACTCCATATGACCGACCGACTTCAGGGCGTCATGGGAGCGACGCATGTTGCGGCGGGATTTGGAGGTCTTTTTCTTCGGAACAGCCATTTCAATTACTCACTGCCAAAGGGCACAAACGAAGGGAGCCTTATTAACGAAAAACTCTCCCTAGGGCAAGCGCAATGCGCCGCCCCAACATCTATTTCTTTTGCAAAGAGGCCAGAGCGGCGAACGGATGGGGTTTCCCCCCCTCCTCCGGCGCCGGTTCCTCCTCGCCGCCGATCTCCTGGAAGGCGGCGCCGGGAGCGCGCGGAAAGGGATCGAGCGCCAGGGCCAGATGCTCGGCCACCGCCTCGCCCAGATCGATGGCGCCGCCCCGGATGGGTTCGGGCGGATCATCGGCATCCAGATCCACCAGGATATCGGTGTCCTCCACCTCTTCCTCGGGACCATAGGTCAGATCGAAGCCGTCGTCGATATCCTGCCGCACCGGTTCCAGGGTGATGACGCAGGCCTGGCGCACCCGGGCCTGGAATTTGGCCTTCAGGCGCACCAGTTCGCCGCCCGGCAGCATTTTCAGCCGCAGCTGCGCCGCCAGCCGGTCCACCGCCAGGATGCCGAAGCGTTCGGCCAGCGCCGCGCATTCCTCGGGGCTGGCCTCGATCTCGTAGCCGCGCTCGGCCACGCTTAAGGTTTCCAGCCGCACGGGGCGGGAAAATTCCGGCGGAATGTCCATCGCCTCGGTCATGCCTTAAAGCTCCGGCGCCGAGAAACGCAGGCGGCCCTGCATCAGCGCCGCATCCTCCTGGGCGTCCAGCAGCGCGGCCTGGGCCCGCACATAGGCCACCATGGCCCGCAGCACGGCGGGATCATCCATCTTGCCGCGATAGAGATTGCGGGCCAGGGCGTCGGAGAGGGCATCAGGGGTGTCCAGGGTGCCGTCGTAGGCCTGGATGCGACCGAAGAAGGCCTTGGCCATCTTCTTGATCTTAGGCGCCATGCCCATGTCGCTCACCCCCATTTCGCGCAGGCAGCCATCGAAGTCGGCGAACATCAGATCAAAGGTTTTCTGGCTGAGATCCAGCGCCTCGCCGCCGATGCGGCCCAGGCGGCGGAACAGCAGAAAGGCATGCAGCACCACCAGATCGAAGCGGCCATCGATGCTATCGGCCACCCGGCCCCGCAGATAGAAGGCCTCCTGCCGGGCCTGGGCCACCACCGTCTCGTAGAGATCGTGGGATTCGTTTTCCCACCGCGGCTTGCCGCCCAACAGAGTTTTGAAAATGCCCAAATCGGTACTCCAATTGAAATCCGCCGCAAGACCGGCGTCTGTGAAGGGTGGCGTTGACAACAAGCCCCCTGCACGTCACTTTGCTTCACACTATCGGCCCAGGGCGGGCGGCGTCAACGAGTCGCGTTTCATGGCCCTGCCGCCCTTTAAAGATCTTTAGGATGACGATGCGCCCCGCTTCCATCTTCACGCTGTTCGCCGCCGCCCTGACCCTTTCGGTCGGAGCCTGCACGCCCACCATCGATATCCGCGGCAACGTCCCCCCGCCGGAACGGCTGAAGGAGATCAAGCCCGGCGAGATGGGCAAGAACGACGTGATGGCTCTGCTGGGCACGCCGTCCGACACCTCCACCTTCGGCGACGACGCCTGGTACTATGTCAGCAGCAAGGTTTCGACCTACGCCTTCTATCCGCCCGAGGAGATCGAGCGCCAGGTGGTGGAGATCAAGTTCAACCGCCAGGGCAAGGTGATCAGCATCAATACCCTGGGCCTGAAGGACGGCAAGGAGATCGATCTCATCACCAAGACCACGCCGGCCCCCGGCCGCGATCTGACGGTGCTGGAACAGTTGCTGGGCAATGTGGGCCGCTTCAGCGGAGGCGGCGCCACCCCCGGAACCGGGCCGTAACGGCCCCGCCGGTTCCCAAGATGAAAACGCCCCGGAGGTTTCCCTCCGGGGCGTTTTTTCTTATCGCTTTCGCCTTCTGTCGTCCGTTCCTATCCGGCCAGGATGGCCAGCAGGAGAATGGCGACGATATTGATGATCTTGATCATGGGATTGACGGCGGGACCGGCGGTATCCTTGTAGGGATCACCCACGGTGTCGCCGGTCACGGCGGCCTTGTGGGCATCCGAGCCCTTGCCGCCGTAATGGCCATCCTCGATATACTTCTTGGCGTTATCCCAGGCGCCGCCGCCCGAGGTCATGGACAGGGCCACGAACAGGCCGGTCACGATGGTGCCCAGCAGCATGGCGCCCAGGGCCGAGAAGGCCGCGGCCTGGCCGGCCACCGCCGACACCACGAAATACAGCACCACGGGCGCCAGCACCGGCAGCAGCGAGGGCACGATCATCTCGCGGATGGCGGCCTTGGTCAGCATATCGACGGCGCGGCCGTAATCGGGCTTGCCCGTTCCCTCCATGATGCCGGGGATTTCCTTGAACTGACGGCGCACTTCCACCACCACCGCCCCGGCGGCCCGGCCCACGGCCATCATGCCCATGGAGCCGAACAGATAAGGCAGCAGACCACCGATGAACAAACCGATGACCACGAAGGGGTTTTGCAAGCTGAAATCGACAGAGAGGTTGGGGAAATAGTGATGCAGATCCTCGGTATAAGCCGCGAACAGCACCAGGGCGGCCAACCCGGCGGAACCAATGGCATAGCCCTTGGTCACCGCCTTGGTGGTGTTGCCCACCGCGTCCAGGGCATCGGTGATCTTGCGCACATCCTTGGGCAAGTCGGCCATTTCGGCGATGCCGCCGGCATTGTCGGTGACCGGACCGTAGGCGTCGAGGGCGACGATGATGCCGGCCAGGGCCAGCATGGTGGTGGCGGCGATGGCGATGCCGTAGAGACCGGCGGCCATATAGGTGGTGATAATGCCCACCGAGATCACCAGCACCGGCAGGGCGGTGGCTTCCATGGACACCGCCAGCCCCTGGATGACGTTGGTACCGTGGCCGGTGGTCGAGGCCTGGGCCACGCTGCGCACCGGACGGAAATCGGTCCCGGTGTAATATTCGGTGATCCACACCAGCAGGCCGGTAATGATCAGCCCCACCACCGAGCAGCCGAACAGCGCCTTGGCGCTGATCACCAGACCGCTGCTGGTGGTGAACACGGCATGGAAGCCGAAGGTCAACTGGATGATGGCGGCGATGGCGATCAGGGACAGGATGCCGGCGGCGATCAAGCCCTTGTAGAGGGCGCGCATGATCTTGTTGGAGGCATCGAGGCGCACGAAGAAGGTGCCGATCACCGAGGCGATGATACAGCCGGCCGCGATGAGCAGCGGGAACAGCATCAGCTGGATCTGATCGCCGCCGCTGAAAAAGATCGACCCGAGCAGCATGGTGGCCACCGTGGTCACGGCGTAGGTTTCGAACAGATCGGCGGCCATGCCGGCGCAGTCGCCCACATTGTCGCCCACATTGTCGGCAATCACCGCCGGATTGCGCGGATCATCCTCGGGGATGCCCGCTTCCACCTTGCCCACCAGATCGGCGCCC
>JAJZGK010000211.1 GCA_021798485.1 Pseudomonadota bacterium | reverse complement strand
TGGCCCCGTCTGGCCGTGTGCCAAGCGGAAAGACGTGGATGGCCGGGTCGGAGCCCGGCCAAGACGCGGTTGGAAAGGCAGGCGTTTCGTGGCGCCGGAACCATAGGGATAAGCCACTTATGATATGCTGAACACGCCCCTCCATGCTGTTAAAATCTTCCTCATATAGAAGACATGACCGAGGGAACGGCGCATGGCAAAAGATCAGTTTGTGACCGGAACGGCGCGGTCATTTAAAGAGACTGATGTAATCGTCAGCAAAACCGATGCAAAAGGCATCATTTCCTACGTCAACAGAACGTTCATTCGGATCAGTGATTACAGCGAGGCGGAACTTCTGGGAAAACCGCACAACATCATCCGCCACCCCGACATGCCGCGGGCGGTGTTCAGGCTGATGTGGGACCGGATCCAGGGCGGCCGGGAAATCTTCGCCTATGTGATCAACCGCTGCAAAGGCGGAGATCATTACTGGGTTTTGGCCCACGTCACCCCCAGCTTCGACGGCAAGGGCGCTCTCTGCGGCTTCCATTCCAACCGCCGCAGCCCCAACGCGGAGATCGTCGCCAGACAGATCGCGCCGCTCTATGCCGAGATGCGCCGCCTGGAGCGCGACGCCGCCGACCCCCGGCACGGCATGGACCATGCTCTGGCCCATCTCAACGCCGCCCTGGCCGCGAAAGGTGTGGATTATGATCGCTTCTTCTTCGCTTGATAAAGCCCGCCTGCTGGCCGTGACCGCCGCCCTGCTGCCGGCGCTGAACGCCCTGCTCGCCGCCCTTCAGGGCGACCTGGCCTGGGATCTGGCCCTGGCGGCGCTGCTGGCCGTGGCCAGCGGCATCGGAACCCTGTTTTACGTGCGCCGTGTGCAAACGGTTCTGCGCCGCGCCGCCCAGGTGATGACCGAGGTGGCGGCGGGCAATTTCGAGGCCCGCCTCACCCACATCCAGGAAAACGGCTCGTTGGGCGAATTGCTGCACACCGCCAACGATCTGATCGACCGCTCCGATGCCTTCGTGCGCGAGGCCGCGGCCTCGATGGACCATGTGAGCCGCGGTCTTTACTTCCGCCGCATCGTCGAAGAGGGCATGCGGGGCACCTTTCTGAACGCCGCCCGCAGCATCAACGCCGCCAGTGGCGCCATCGACGCCAAAACCCGCGATTTCGCCCGGGTGACCGCGCTCTTCGAGCAGTCGGTGGGCGAGGTGGTGCGCCTGACCGCCGATGCCGCCACCGAACTGCAGGCCACCGCCGGAACCTTGCAGCACACCGCCGCCGCCGCCTGCGACGCCAGCCAGACGGTGTCGGCGGCGGCCTACGAAGCCTCGGCCAATGTGCAGACCGTGGCGGTGGCGGCCGAGGAATTGACCGCCTCCATCACCGAGATCAGCCGGCAGCTGTCGCAATCGACGCTGGTGGCCCGCGAGGCCACCGTTCAGGCCGAACGCACCAACAGCACCATGCGGGCCCTGACCACCGCCTCCGACAAGATCGGCGAGGTGGTGAGCCTGATCACCGATATCGCCAGCCAGACCAATCTGCTGGCCTTGAACGCCACCATCGAGGCGGCGCGGGCCGGCGAGGCCGGCAAAGGCTTCGCCGTGGTGGCCGGCGAGGTCAAGGCCCTGGCCAATCAGACGGCGCGCGCCACCCAGGATATCGCCGAACAGGTCGCCACCATCCAGAAAACCTCGGGCGAGGCGGCCGATGCCATCGGCCAGGTGGCCGGCACCATCACCGCCATCGATCAGTTCACCGCCGCCATCGCCGCCGCCGTCGAGGAACAGGGCACCGCCACGGCGGAAATCGCCCGCAACGTGGAAGGCGCCTCGCAAGGCACCGCCCTGGTCAGCGGCAATGTGCAGTCGTTGTCGGCGGGCGCCGGAGACGCCGACCGCGCCGCCCGCGAGGTTCTGGACGCCGCCGGACAGCTGTCGCATCAGGCCGAACGTCTGCGCGGCGAGGTGGGCCGCTACCTGAACGAAGTCCGCAAGGTGGTGTGATCTCCCGCAGAGAGGAATACCGGCCAACCGTCGACGTGACGGGTTGGCCGGTATCCGGCGAGCCTTGAGCGAGCGGCCAAGGCTTAAGGATGCCGCCGCCCGGCGAGGGACGGTACAACCGGTCAATTCATTGGCCGGTTGGTGTAAAGCGGTGATAATCCCCCCGTCATTCCCCGAGGTCACAGACGGCCCCGAATATGGTTCAGTACCGGCATGGATCGTCGTGGAACGATCCCCAAGACTTCGAACCGTTAAGGATCCGTCCATGTCGGAAAGCTGCGTTATTCTGCCGTTTCGGCCCCGCGCCCAGGCCCCGCGCCCCGCGCCCCGTCATACCAGCGATCTGAGCGCCGAGGAAAGCGTGGAAGGCTTGTGGCTGTCGTTGCGCTACCTGGAGCAGGAAGCCGTGCTGGCCGGGCACCAGGATCTGGCCCTGCTGATCGGCATGGCCGCCATGGCCGCCAAGGACGAAATGGGCCCCGCCCACTCGCACCGGAACTGAAAACGCCCGGCACACGGAAACAGGCCGATGCCCTTGCGGGCATCGGCCTGTTTTTTTGCACGGGCTCCAATACCAACCGGCCAATGCATTGACCGGTTGTACTGTCCCTCGCCGGGCGGCTGCATTCGCAGCCTTGGCCGCTCGCTCAAGGCTCGCTGGAAACCGGCCAACGAGTCATTTCAACGGTTGGCCGGTATAACCCGCCGTGGTCAGTCTTCGCGCTCAGGCGCGGCGCAGCTCTTGATGATATCGAGCAAACTGTGGCGCACCGCCTCGTTGCCGATGCGGGTATAGGCGCGCACCAGCTGCAGCGCCTCGCGTTTGCCGGTTTCATCGGCTTCGATGCTTTCCACCGCCTGGGTGGCATCGGTGCCCAGCTTGACCTGGGCCGGGCTGACCTCGGCCACGGCGTCGGACATGCCTTCGAAGAAGAAGGTGACCGCCACGCCCAGGGCCTTGCCCATCTCGTACATGCGTCCCGCCGAAATGCGGTTGGCGCCGCGCTCGTATTTCTGCACCTGCTGGAAGGCGATGCCGACTTTTTCGCCCAGCTGTTCCTGGGTCAGGCCGCGCAAGGTGCGGGCCTGGCGCAGGCGGGCGCCGACATAAAGATCGACCGGGTTGGGAGCGCCGTCCGGCATGCGGGCACGAGGCACGCCCTTACCGGACGTTTTCAGATTTTTTTCAGCCATTTTTAGAAACACCCTTTTCTACTCACCCAAAACAGTATATGGCCGCCGCCCGTTTTCGCTGCAAGGCAAAGACAGGATCGTCTCGGGAAATTTAGAACTAAAATCTATCTTTAGTTTAGGCATTCCCCTCCAAACAGCGGAGGGGCGGGCGGAGCCGCCCTGGCTCAGGGGCATCGGATGAACGCGCGGATGTTGTTTTACGCCATACCGTCTTCGCCGCGATGGCGCGTTGAGCGCCCGCGCGAGCGTTCGCGCGCAAGCCAAGCTGGCGGCACGCCAGCGCCCGGCGCTTGAGGGACGCCCATCAAACAGGGCAATCGGCTTCACCCGATTGCCCTGCGCCCTGGCTGTTGGCCTCCCCGGCCAATGATGCTATGGAGAAGCCCCCTTTCCGGATCGCGTTTCCCGCCATGCTGCATATCAACGACCTTACCTACCGCATCGCGGGCCGCCCCCTGTTCGATGCCGCCACCGTCCATATCGCCGCCGGACAGCGGGTGGGGCTGGTGGGGCGCAACGGCGCCGGCAAATCCACCCTGTTCAAGCTGATCCTGGGCGAGCTGCATGCCGATGGCGGCACCATCACCCTGCGGCCGCGCGCCCGCCTCGGCCGGGTGGCGCAGGAGGCTCCGGAAGGCGAGGAGACCCTGCAAGACTGCGTGCTGGCCTACGATCCCGAACGCACCGCCCTGCTGGCCGAGGCCGAAACCTGCAGCGACGGCCACCGCCTGGCCGAACTGCACGAGCGGCTGGCCGCCATCGACGCCCATTCCGCCCCGGCCCGCGCCGCCGCCATCCTGGCCGGTCTCGGCTTCGACGCCCAGGCGCAAAACCGTCCGGTGGGCAGTTTTTCCGGCGGCTGGCGCATGCGCGTGGCCCTGGCCGGGGCGCTGTTCGCCCAGCCCGATCTGCTGCTGCTGGACGAACCCACCAACCATCTGGATCTGGAAGCCACCCTGTGGCTGCAAAGTTATCTCGCCAGCTATCCCGGCACCCTGGTGGTGATCAGCCACGACCGCGAGCTTTTGAACGTGGTGGCCGATCGCATCGTGCATATCGATCAGCTGAAGCTGGTGGCCTATGGCGGCAATTACGACCGTTTCGAGCAGGTGCGGCGGGAAAAACTGGATCTGGCCGCCAAAGCCGCCAGCAAGCAGCTGGAGCAGCGGCGCAAGCTGCAATCCTTCATCGACCGTTTCCGCGCCAAGGCCACCAAGGCCGCCCAGGCGCAAAGCCGGGTGAAGATGCTGGAACGCCTGGGCCCGCCCATCAGCGTGGTGGAGGACCGCCCGGTCAGCTTCGATTTCCCCGATCCCGAACCGTTGTCGCCGCCGGTGGTGGCCATCGAGAAGGGCCAGGCCGGCTATGCCCCCGGCCAGGCGGTGCTGCGCAATCTGTCCTTGCGTATCGACATGGACGACCGCATCGCCCTGTTGGGGGCCAACGGCAACGGCAAATCCACCCTGGCCAAGGTGCTGTCGGGCCGCCTGGCGCTGCTGGAGGGCAAGCTCCAGCGCTCGCCCAAGCTGCGCATCGGCTATTTCGCCCAGCACCAGACCGAAGAGCTGAACACCGCCGCCACCCCGTTCGACCATATGCAGGCCCTGATGCCGCAGGCCCCGGAAAGCAAGGTGCGGGCCCAGCTGGGCCGCTTCGGCTTCGAGCAGGACCGCGCCGACGTCAAGGTGGCCCACCTGTCGGGCGGCGAGAAGGCCCGGCTGCTGTTCGCCCTGATGAGCCGCGACGCCCCGCATCTGATGATGCTCGACGAACCCACCAACCATCTCGATATCGACAGCCGCGAGGCCCTGGTGGCCGCTCTCAACACCTACGAGGGCGCGGTGGTGCTGGTCAGCCACGATCCGCACCTGATCGAGCTGGCCGCCGACCGGCTGTGGCTGGTGGCCGACGGCCAGGTGCGCGATTTCGACGGCGATCTCGACGCCTACAAGAAGCTGCTGCTGGAGCAGGCCCGCGAGGCCCGCCGCGAGGGACGCGAGCAGAAGGAGGCCGGCCCCAACCGCAAGGACGAGCGCCGTGCCGCCGCCGAACTGCGCGCCCAGCTGGCGCCTTTGCGCAAAGAAGCCCAGGCCGCCGAAAAACACATGGAGGAGCTGGGCCGCAAAAAGGCGGCGCTGGAAGCCAAACTGGCCGATCCCGCCCTGTACAACGGCCCCGCCGCCAAGGCGCAGGCCTTACAAAAGGATCTGGGCGAGCTGGGCAAGGCCCTGGCCCAGGCCGAGGAAGCCTGGCTGGCCGCCCACGAAGCCCTGGACGAGGCCCAGCGGGCCGAGTAATCCCACCCGCTCCGGGCCTTCTCATACCAACCGGCCAATGAATTGCCCGGTTGTATCGTCCCTCGCCGGGCGGCGGCATCCGCCGCCTTGGCCGCTCGCTCAATGCTCGCTGGAGACCGGCCAACGAGTCACCTCAATGGTTGGCCGGTATCAGTTGCCACCGACGGAGCGGACCCACCGGGTATGAAACTGCTGGTAAGCCGTCTGACCTGGTTTCTTTCTAGACGGCGTCTCCCCCCACATGGATGGCCGGGTCAAGCCCGGCCAAGACGGCTTAAGGGGACGGGCTGTGGCGCCGAGGCCCCTTTGTCGTCGTCCGCAGCGCGGCACACCCCTCTTGTCGTCAAGCCCGGCCAAGACGGCTTAAGGGTGGGGCCGTGGCGCCGAGGCCCTTTTGTCGTCGTCCGCAGGGCGGCATACCCCTCTTGTCGTCATGCGCGGGCTTGACCCGCGCATCATAAGACGGCGTCTCCCCCACAGGGATGGCCGGGTCAAGCCTGGCCAAGACGGCTTAAGGGAGGGGCCGTGGCGCAGAGTC
>JAJZGK010000210.1 GCA_021798485.1 Pseudomonadota bacterium | reverse complement strand
CGGCATCGGTGCGCACCCCTCCGGCGCCATCCTCCACCAGGCGCCCCCAGCCGAGGAACGCCAGCCCGGACGGCACCGGCTCGGCCCAGGCCACGCCGCCCCACAGCAGCAGCACGGCCAGGATCGTCCGGCGCATCAGCCCCCCATTCCTCCCTGAGCCACGCTATGCAGCAGGCGCTCCAGCACCCGTTCCATGCGCACCAGATCGGCGGCTTCGCTCAGGCGGTGGCCGCCGGCCTTCACCAGGGTCACCTCCACATCGTCGGAGGCCAGCTGTTCGGCCAGACGCAGGGCGGTCTGCCAGGGCACGCTGGCATCCCGCTGGCCATGGATCAGCCGCACCGGACAGGAAATATTGATACGGTCCTGCAATAAAAGCTGCTGGCGGCCGTCCTCGATCAGCAGGCGGCTTACCGGCAGCGGCGGCAGGCCCTCGTCCTCGTCGATCACCACCTGCCCCGCCACCAGCAGGGCCCGCTTCTGTTCGGGGGTAAAACGCTGATAGATCAGCTCCTCGGTGAAATCGGGGGCGGCGGCCAGGCCCAGCAGCCCGGCCACCCGGTGCGGCCGTTCCAGCGCCGCCAGCAGCATCAGCCAGCCGCCCATGGACGAGCCCACCAGAACCTGCGGCCCTTCGGTCAGGGCATCGAGGGCCGCCACCACATCGGCGGCCCACTGGCCGATGCAGCCTTCCTCGAAGCGGCCCGAGCTTTGGCCGTGGCCGCGCACATCGAGGCGCAGACAGGCGTGACCGTGCCGCCGGCACCAGGCCTCCACCGCCTGGGCCTTGCCGCCGGTCATATCGGAGCGCAGACCGTGCAGAAACACCACGCCGGGGTTTTTTCCGCTCCGCCGCTCGTAGGCGATTGTCGCGCCGTCCGCCCGTGTTAATATCCCGGCCGTCGCCGCGGCCGCCGTTCGCCCCGCCGGCATCGCACCGTCGCTTGTGGTTTTTGAGTTCATGTCCATCGAAACGTCCTCTTTTGTCCGCCCGCCCGTCGTCCTTCAGGTTCTGCCCTCTCTGGTCACGGGCGGCGTCGAGCGCGGCACCATCGACATGGCCGCCGCCCTGGCCGAAGCGGGCTGGACCGCGCTGGTCGCCTCGAACGGCGGCCATATGGTGCGCGAGCTGGACCGGGTGGGAGTGAACCATATCCAGCTGCCCCTGCACAGCAAGAACCCGCTGGTGATGCGCGCCAACATCGCCCGATTGGAGGCGGTGATCCGCGAGCACGGCGTCGATATCGTGCATGCCCGCTCGCGCGCGCCGGCCTGGAGCGCCTGGTCGGCGGCCACGCGTTGCGGCACCCATTTCGTCACCACCTTCCACGGCACCTATAATATGGGGTGGATGGGCCTGAAGCAGCGCTACAACGCCATCATGACGCGGGGCGAGCGGGTGATCGCCATCAGCCGCTTCATCGCCGATCACATCCAGGCCAACTACGGTATCGACCCCGATCGCATCCGCGTGGTGCATCGCGGCGTCGACATGGCGAAGTTCGATCCCCACCGCGTCAGCCAGGAGCGCATCATCCAGCTGGCCCAGCGCTGGCGCCTGCCCGACGGCTTTCCGGTGATCATGCTGCCCGGCCGCCTGACCCGCTGGAAGGGCCAGAGCGTGCTGATCGAGGCCCTGGCCCTGCTGAACCGCCGCGACGTGCGCTGCCTGCTGGTGGGCTCCGACCAGGGCCGCACCGACTATGCCGAGGAACTGAAAACCCTGGTGGAACGGCGCGGCCTGACCGACGTGGTGCATATCGTCGGCGACTGTTCCGATATGCCCGCCGCCTACATGCTGACCGACGTGGTGGTTTCGGCCTCCACCGATCCGGAAGCCTTCGGCCGCGTCATCGTCGAGGGCCAGGCCATGGGCCGCCCGGTGGTGGCCACCAATAACGGCGCCGGCCGCGAGAACGTGCTGGACGGCGAAACCGGCCTCCTGGTGCCCCCCGGCGACCCCGCCGCCCTGGCCCAGGCCCTGGAGCAGGTGCTGGCCCTGACCGCCGATCAGCGCGCCGTCATGGCGGAACGCTCCGTCGATTTCGTGCGCCGGAACTTCACCCGCGAGCTGATGTGCGCCCGCACCCTGGATGTTTACCGCGAGGTGCTGGCCGCCCCGCCGGATGGGCAAGAGGCGGACCCGACGACGTGAGCGCCGAAAAGCAGCGCATTCTGGTCATCAAGCATTCGGCCCTGGGCGATTTCATCCAGGCCATGGGTCCGTTCGCCGCCATCCGCGCCCATCATCCCGCCGCCCGCATCACCCTGCTGACCACCAGGCCCTTCGTGGCCCTGGCCCAGGCCTGCCCCTATTTCGACGATGTCTGGACCGACAGCCGTCCCAAGGTGTGGGAAGTGGCCGGCCTGATGAAGCTGCGGCGCATGCTGCGCTCGGTGAAATTCGACATGGTCTACGATCTGCAGACCTCGGACCGCAGCTCGACCTATTTCCACCTGATGGGCGATCCGCCGTGGTCGGGCATCGCCCACGGCTGCGCCTACCCGCACGACAATCCCGACCGCGACCGCATGCACACCCTGGACCGCCAGGCCGAGCAGTTGGCCATGGCCGGCATCAGCCCGACGCCGCCGCCCGATCTGTCGTGGCTGGGCGCCGATCTTACCCGCTTCAATCTGCCGCTGCGCTACGCCCTGCTGGTGCCGGGCGGCGCCGCCCACCGCCCGGCCAAGCGCTGGCCCTCCGACCGCTTCGCCGCCCTGGGCGCGCAGCTTTCGGCGCAAGGGATCACCCCGGTGCTGCTGGGCACCCACATGGACGGCGACGCCATCCGCGTCATCACCGGCAACTGCCCGGCGGCGCTGTCGCTGGCCACCCGCACCGATTTCGCCGATATCACCGCACTGGCCCGCCACGCCCTGGGGGCGGTGGGCAACGATACCGGCCCCATGCATCTGATCGCCGCCGCCGGCTGCCCCTCGGTGGTGTTGTTCTCCGCCGATTCCGATCCGGCATTGTGCGCCCCGCGCGGACAGGTCACGGTGCTGCAAACCGACGATCTGGCCGAGATGCCGCTGGAGCGGGTGGCCGAGGCCCTGCGGCAGCGGATGGCCCCCCTGCACGGCTGACGGTTGACTTGGAAAGCGGATGCCGTAATGTCGAAAGTTCCGCAGTAATCTTGAAAAAGAGTGTGAAGTCCATGGTCGCCATTACCCTGCCCGACGGCAGCGTGCGCACGTTCGAAGGCCCGGTTAGCGGGGCGGACATCGCGCAGTCTATCGGTACCGGCCTTGCCAAATCGGCCTTGGCCATCCGCATCGACGGTGTGATGAAGGACCTCGGCACCACTCTTTCCACCGATGCCCGGGTGGCCATCGTCACCCGCAAGGACGCCGAGGCCCTGGAGCTTTTGCGCCACGACGCCGCCCACATCATGGCCGAGGCGGTGAAGGAGCTTTATCCCGATACCCAGGTCACCATCGGCCCGGCCATCGAGAACGGCTTTTACTACGATTTCGCCCGCGAGCATCCCTTCACCCCCGACGATCTCGAAACCATCGAACAGCGCATGCGCGAGATCGTGGCCCGCGACGAAGCCATCACCCGCGAGGAAATGCCCCGCGACGAAGCGGTGGCCTTCTTTCTCGGCATGGGGGAAAAGTATAAGGCCGAGCTGATCGCCGCCATCCCCGAGGGCCAGCCCATCAGCCTTTACCGCCAGGGTGGCTTCATCGATCTGTGCCGTGGCCCGCATCTGCCCTCCACCGGCAAGCTGGGCAAGGCCTTCAAGCTGATGAAGGTGGCCGGCGCCTATTGGCGCGGCGATTCCCGCAACGAGATGCTGCAGCGCATCTACGGCACCGCCTGGTTCGACGATAAAGAGCTGGCCGCCTATCTCACCATGCTGGAAGAGGCGGAAAAGCGCGATCACCGCCGCCTGGGCCGCGATATGGGCCTGTTCCATCAGCAGGAAGAGGCGGTGGGCGCCGTGTTCTGGCACCCCAAGGGCTGGCAGCTGTGGCGCACGGTGGAGGGCTATATGCGCCGCCGCCTGGAGCAGAACGGCTATCAGGAGGTGAAAACCCCGCAGCTGGTGGACTTCTCGCTGTGGGAAGCCTCGGGCCATGCCGACAAATTTTCCGAAAGCATGTTCACCATCAAGACGCAGGACGAGCGTCATCTGGCGGTGAAGCCGATGAACTGCCCCTGCCATGTGCAGATTTTCCGCACCGGCATCAAAAGCTACCGCGACCTGCCGCTGCGCATGGCCGAATTCGGCTCTTGCCACCGTTACGAGCCGTCGGGCGCCCTGCACGGCATCATGCGGGTGCGCGCCTTCACCCAGGATGACGCGCATATTTTCTGCACCGAGGATCAGATCACCTCGGAAACCATCGCCTTTTGCGAGCTTCTGAAATCGGTCTATGCCGATTTCGGCTTCACCGACATCCGCGTGAAGTTCTCCGACCGCCCGGCCAAGCGCGCCGGCTCCGACGAAGCGTGGGACAAGTCGGAAAACGCTCTGCGCAGCGCCGCCCTGGCCGCCGGCCTGGAGATGACCCTCAACCCCGGCGAAGGCGCCTTCTACGGCCCCAAACTGGAATTCGTGCTGCGCGACGCCATCGGCCGCGACTGGCAGTGCGGCACCTTGCAGGTGGATACCGTGCTGCCCGAACGGCTGGACGCCCACTATATCGCCGAGGACGGCGGCAAGACCCGCCCGGTGATGCTGCATCGCGCCATCCTGGGCTCGTTCGAGCGTTTCCTCGGCATCCTCATCGAGCATCACGCCGGACGTTTTCCGGTGTGGCTGGCCCCGGTGCAGGTGGTGGTGGCCACCATCACCAGCGACGCCGACGGCTATGCCCGCGAGGTGCTGGCCCGCCTGAAGGCCGCCGGCCTGCGGGCCGAGCTCGATATCCGCAACGAAAAAATCAACTACAAGGTGCGCGAGCATTCCCTGGCCAAAGTGCCGGTGATGCTGGTGGTGGGCAAGCGCGAGGCGGAAAATCAAGCGGTTGCCGTGCGCCGCCTGGGCGGAACCACACAAGAAATTCTTGCGCTGGATGACGTCATCGCTAAACTGACCGCCGAGGCGACCGTTCCCGGCGCCTGATCAATTACCGATGTTCGAAGACATGCGAACCGTTGGGGCGGTTCGCATTGGCGCTTCCAACCACTGCAACAGGAGACTTTACATAGTCAAGCCGCCCACCCCCGCGCCGAAGGACCGTGACGGTCCGCGCGTTAACAACGAAATTGAGTCCCGGACCATCCGGTTGGTCGATGCCGATGGGGAGATGGTCGGGGTCGTGTCCCTTCGCGAAGGGTTGGAGATGGCTGCCGAGGTCGGTTTGGACCTGGTGGAAGTCTCGCCCAATGCCGAGCCGCCCGTCTGCAAGATTCTGGACTACGGAAAATTCAAGTACGAAGCCCAGAAGAAGAAGGCCGAGGCCCGCAAGAAGCAGAAGGTCATCGAGGTCAAGGAGATCAAACTCCGACCCGGCATCGATGATAACGACTACGGCGTCAAACTGCGCGCCATGCGCAAGTTCCTGGAAGAGGGCGACAAGGTGAAGGTCACCCTGCGCTTCCGCGGCCGCGAGATGGCCCACCAGGATCTGGGCATGAAGGTCATGGACCGCGTGCGCGCCGAACTGGACGATCTGGCCAAGGTCGAGCAGTTTCCCAAGATGGAAGGCCGCCAGATGGTCATGGTGGTGGCGCCCCGTTAACCAGGCCGCCATGCCGCTGCGAAAAAGGCTGCCGCCCGCGTCAAGGGCGGCGGCCTTTTCGTTTTATGGACTAGAAAGAAACCAGGTCAGGCGGCTTACCAGCAGTTTCATACCCGGTGGGTCCGCTCCGTCGGTGGCAACTGATACAGGACTCTGCGCCACGGCCCCTCCCTTAAGCCGTCTTGGCCGGGCTTGACCCGGCCATCCCTGTGGGGACGACGCCGTCTTATGATGCGCGGGTCAAGCCCGCGCATGACGACAAGGGGGATGCCGCCCTGCGGACGACGACGAAGGGGCCATGGCGCCACAGTCCCTCCCTTAAGCCGTCTAGAAAGA
>JAJZGK010000209.1 GCA_021798485.1 Pseudomonadota bacterium | reverse complement strand
CTACGAGCATCGGCTGATCGACGACATGGTGGCCTCGGCCCTGAAGTGGTCGGGCGAATTCGTCTGGGCCTGCAAGAACTACGACGGCGACGTGCAGTCCGACACCGTGGCCCAGGGCTTCGGCTCGCTGGGTCTGATGACCTCGGTGCTGCTGTCGCCCGACGGCAAGACCGTGGAGGCCGAGGCCGCCCACGGCACCGTGACCCGCCACTACCGCGAGCACCAGAAGGGCAAGGAGACCTCGACCAACCCGATCGCCTCCATCTTCGCCTGGACCCGCGGCCTGTTCTACCGTGCCCAGTTCGACAACACCCCCGCGGTGGCGAAGTTCGCCGAAACCCTGGAACGGGTGTGCGTCGAAACCGTGGAATCCGGCTTCATGACCAAGGATCTGGCCATTCTGATCGGCCCGGATCAGCCCTGGCTGACCACCAGCCAGTTCCTGGACAAGCTGGACGAAAACCTGAAGAAGGCCATGGCCGCCTGATAAGGCCGCCCGCCATAGGACAAGGCCCGCGGCGGCATGCCGCGGGCCTTTCCCATTTTTCGAGTGGAAAAGCATGACCCAGGAAGCCACCCGCGATTACATGTACGGCAAGATTCACCGCTGCACGGTGACCCAGGCCGATCTGCATTACGTGGGCTCCATCACCGTCGATCCCCTGCTGCTGCGCGCCGCCGGCATCCTGCCGCATACCCGGGTCGACGTGGTCAACATCACCAACGGCCGCCGCCTGTCCACCTATGTCATCGAGGGGCCGGAAGCCAGCGGCGTCATCTGCCTGAACGGCGCCGCCGCCCACTATTTCAGCAAGGGCGATCTGGCCATCATCATGGCTTACGAACAGGTGCCGCTGTCGCAGATCCCCGGCCGGCTGTCGCGCGCCGTGCATGTGGATGAGGCCAACCGCATCGTCGCCATCGACGAATACATCACCCCCGGCCTCGATGCGCTGGGCCAGCCCGGAAACAACCGTTTCGCCCAGGCCTATCCCACCCGCCGCCACGGCGCCGGCGACCGCGCCGAACAGGACAACGAAGGCTTTGCCTGATCTGTCCTACGAACAGGCCCTGGCCCCGGCCCTGGTCTGCGGCGTCGACGAGGTGGGGCGCGGCCCCCTGGCCGGGCCGGTGGTGGCGGCGGTGGTGGCCTTTCTGGCGCCGCCCCATGCCGCGCTGGCGGCCGGGCTGGATGATTCCAAGAAGCTCTCGGCCAAACGCCGCCAGGCGATGTGCGCCCTGATCCGCGCCGAGGCCGAAGCCGGCCGCCTGCTGCTGGGGCTGGGCCGCGCCGAGGCGGCCGAGATCGACCGCCTCAACATCCTGAAAGCCACCTTCCTCGCCATGGCCCGCGCCGTTGCCGCCCTGCCGGGGCCGGTGGACTGCGCCCTGGTGGACGGCAATCAAAGGCCGCCGCTGCCACTGGCGCGGGTGGAGTGTCTGGTCAAGGGAGATGGCCTGTCGCTGTCCATCGCCGCCGCCTCGGTGCTGGCGAAAGTGACGCGTGATCAGGAAATGTGTGAGCTTTCTCAACGCTTTCCCCACTATGGCTGGGAGCGCAACGCCGGCTACGGCACGGCCGAGCACCGTGCCGCCATCACCCGCTTCGGCATCACCGAACATCACCGCCGGTCCTTCGCCCCCATCGGGGATCTTTTTGTGAATCTATAGATTCCAGATACTTCTTGACCGAAGCTTAGGTTTGACTCAAAGTGCGCCCCATGCTGAGCGTCAAAAGCAACGTCATATTGCAAGGCGACTGCGTCGCGCTGATGAACCAGCTTCCCGCCGGTTCCGTCGACCTCGTCTTCGCCGACCCGCCCTATAATCTGCAATTGGGCGGCGCGCTTTTGCGCCCCGACAACAGCCGGGTCGAGGGTGTGGACGAGGACTGGGACCGTTTCGGCGATCTGGCCGATCCGGCCGACAGCTTCGCCGTTTACGACGAGTTCACCCGCGCCTGGCTGACGGCGGCGCGCCGCGTGCTGAAGGACGACGGCACCCTGTGGGTGATCGGCAGCTACCACAACATCTACCGTGTCGGCGCCATCCTGCAGGATCTGGGCTTCTGGATCCTGAACGACGTGGTGTGGACCAAGTCGAACCCCATGCCCAATTTCCGCGGCACCCGCTTCACCAATGCCCACGAGACCATGCTGTGGTGCTCGAAGGGGCCCAGGGCCCGCTACACCTTCAATTACGAGGCCATGAAGGCCCTGAACGACGGCGTGCAGATGCGGTCCGACTGGATGCTGCCGCTGTGCACCGGCCAGGAGCGCCTGAAGAAGGACGGCCGCAAGACCCACCCGACGCAAAAGCCGGAATCCCTGCTGTTCCGCGTGCTGCTGTCGTCGTCCAATCCCGGCGATCTGGTGCTGGACCCCTTCTTCGGCACCGGCACCACCGGCGCCGTGGCCAAGCGGCTGGGGCGGCGTTTCATCGGCCTGGAGCGCGATGAAACCTATATCGCCGCCGCCCGCGAGCGCATCGATCATGTGCGCGAAATCACCGATCTGTCGGTGCTGTCCACGCCCAACAAGCGTTCGGAGCCGCGCGTGCCCTTCGGCACGGTGGTGGAGCGCGGCCTGCTGCGCCCCGGCGATATCCTGTGGGGCGGCGAACGGCGCAAATGGCAGGCCAAGATCCGCGCCGACGGCAGTCTGATCACCGATCTGCACAAGGGCTCGATCCATCAGGTGGGGGCCGCCGTGCAGGGGGCGCCGGCCTGCAACGGCTGGACCTTCTGGCATTTCCTCGATGGCGCCGACGATTATCAGCCCATCGACACCCTGCGCCAGAAGATCCGCGCCGAACTGCACTGAACCTCTCCGGCACCTCTTCCCCAGGGGGCCTTTGGCCCCTGGCCTTATCCTTGCCGCTCACATCTGGCATGGGAGGGTGGAACGGTGATTCCGGATTTTCTCTACAATCATTCCAACTGGCTGGTCGGGCTGACGGTGGCCGGCAGTTTCGTCGGGTTCGGGCTGGCGCTGCTGCTGCTGGCCCATACCCTGCTGCCCAAGGACTGGCGCAGCCGTCATAACGAGTTCGTCGGCTTCATGCTGGCGGTGGTCAGCGTGGTTTACGCCGTTCTGCTGGCCTTTCTGGCCATCGCGGTGTGGGAATCCTTCGGCAAGGCCGGCGAGATCGCCGCCCGCGAGGCCTCGCTGGCCGGGGATCTGGCCCACGATTCCATGGCCATGCCCGAACCGTTGCGCGGCGTGGTGGTGGCCGAGGTCAAGGGCTATCTCGGCTGGGTGATCGGCGAGGAATGGCCGGCCATGGGCCGGGGCGAGGCCTTAAGCGGCGAGGATGGCCCCGGTGCCGCCCTGGCCGATGTGGGCTGGGCGCGGCTTTTCGGCATCCATCAGGCCCTGGCCGCGTTCAAAGCCGCCGACAGCGTGCAGACCGCCATGTTCAGCGAGGTGCTGGCCCGGCTCAATTCCCTCTACGATGCCCGCCGCGACCGGCTTTTGCAAAGCGAGGAGCACCTGCAGCCGGTGGTGTGGGGGGTGGTGCTGTTCGGCGCCGCCATCACCATCGCCTTCACCACCCTGTTCGGCATGGACAGCCTCTTGATGCATGGGCTGATGACGGCGGCGGTGGCGGCCATCATCGCCCTGGTGGTGCTGCTGATCGTGGCCTTCGACTACCCCTATCGCGGCAAGGTGCAGATCACCCCCGATGCCTATCGGCATGTGCTGCAGGTGCTGGTGCGGGCCGGGGAACGGTAAAGATCACTTTTGGGGGCGCGGGCAGGGATGTTCCAGGCCGCGGCTGTTGCAGACCACGGCCCGCTGCATGAAGGTCAGCCATTCCTGGCCGGTGGCCTTGGGCAGGGGCAGATGCGCCTTGTCGAAGGGGGCGCCGCGCCAGGCGCGGCTGATCACATAAAGCCGTTCCTGGCCGCGGATCACCTTGAACAGGGTGATCTCGCCCTTGCCGTACTGCTTGGATTTGGTGCAGGCCATCACCTGGATGGCGGAATCGTAATTGTTTTCATGCATGGCCGCCATTTTGCCGGCGGCCACATCGTCGCAATCCTGGCGGATATCGTCGAACTGGCTTTTCAGCACCTGTTCGGGGCTGCGGTCGGGGGCGCCCTTCACCAGCTGCACGGTCAGCATCTGCGTCCAGTCGCGGCTGCTTTCGCCCTGGGGCACCATTTCCACCAGTTCCACATTGCCCTGAACGGTGTGATAGGCCGGCACCCAGCCCAAAGGCGGGATCAGGTAAAGCTGTTCGCCCTGCGGGGCCGGCTGGGCGGCGGCGGGCTGGGCGGCAAACAGCAGGGCGGAAACGGCGGCAAGGATGACGGCAAGACGCATGACGGACTTTCAATAGGCTTTGGCCAGGGCATGGCGCAGGATTTTCTTCATCACCGTGGGCAGGCCCTGCCGGGGCAGATCCTCCAAGGGGCACCACAGGCCCAGGGCCAGTTCCGGTTTACGGCGAATGTCGCCCGCCGCCACGCTCAATTCCAGCTCGAAATGGGTGAAGACATGGCGCACCCGCCCCGGCAGCAGCCGCCAGTCGGCCTCGGCGGGGGCCTGGGCGGCGGCTTCGTCCAGGCTCCAGTCCTGATCGCGCCAGGGGGTGGAGGGAAATTCCAGCATGCCGCCCAGCAGCCCCTTGTCGGGGCGGCGGCGGATCAGCACGGCGCCATCCTTGCGCAGGGTCCAGAAGGCGATGCCCCGGCGCAGCGGCCGTTCCGGGCGGGGGGCTTTCAGCGGCAGGCTTTCGGGATCGCCCTCGGCCACGGCCCGGCAGTCCTGACGCCAGGGGCACAGCACGCAGGCCGGGTTGCGCGGCGTGCAGACGGTGGCGCCCAGATCCATGGCGGCCTGGGCGTAATCGCCGGGGCGCAAGGCCGGGGTAAGGCCGGCGGCCAGCGCCTTCAGGCGCGGCCGGGCGGCGGGCAGCGCCTCGCGCACCGCGAACAGCCGGGCCATCACCCGCTCCACATTGCCGTCGAGCACGGCGGCGGGCTGGCCGAAGGCGATGGCGGCGATGGCGGCGGCGGTATAGTCGCCGATGCCGGGCAGGGCGCGCAGGGCCTCCTCGCTGTCGGGGAAGACCCCGCCCAGGCGTTCGGCCACCATGACGGCGCATTTATGCAGATTGCGGGCGCGGGCGTAGTAGCCGAGGCCGGCCCAGGCGGCCAGCACCTCGTCCAGCGGCGCGGCGGCCAGGGCCGCCACCGTCGGCCAGCGGGCCAGGAAGGCCTGGAAATAGGGAATGACCGCCGTCACGGTGGTCTGCTGCAGCATCACCTCCGACAGCCAGACGTGATAAGGATCGGGGCGGAGGTTGCTGCCGGGCGGGGTGCGCCAGGGCAGGCTGCGGGCGCTGCGGTCGTACCAGGCGAGCAGCCTTTGGGAAAGATCGGCGGGTTGAGCTTGCGGCATGATCGCCAGCATAGCATAAAATCACTCCATGTCCGCCAAGGCCGCCGACCACACCGCGAAGACCACCGATGCCCCGCCCGAACGGCGGGGCGGCGCCGGGCCGCGCGCCGTGGCCGAGATGGCGGCGCGGCTGACCAAAAAACCCCTGGGCAAGCGCGGCTTTACCGAGGCGGCGCTGGTTTCGGGCTGGGCCGGGATCGTCGGCAGCCTGCTGGGGCGGGAAACCCTGCCGCTGAGGATCGCCTTTCCGCCGCGCCAGCGCAGCGGCGGCGTTTTGCATGTGCGGGTGTCGTCGGGGGCCATGGCCACCCAGCTGCAGCACCTGGAACCCCTGCTTTTGCAGCGCATCAACGGCTATTTCGGCTATGGCGCCGTGGCCCGCCTGCATATGGTGCAGGGCCCGCTGCCGCCGCGCCCCGTGCGCCAGGTGCCCAAGGCGCCCGAGCTTTCTCCGGAAAAACGGCAGGCTCTGCAGGCCAGCCTGGAAAAGGTGAGCGATCCCGCCTTGCGGGCGGCGCTGGAACGGCTGGGCCGGTACGTGCTGTGATGGTGCCCGCTTAGGATGTGGGACGATATCATCGCTCCACATCCTTAAGCCCGAGCGGCGCTTGAGTCCGCCGAAAGCGGAGCGGAGGCGTCTAGAAAGAAACCAGGTCAGACGGCTTACCAGCAGTTTCATACCCGGTGGGTCCGCTCCGTCAGATCGG
>JAJZGK010000208.1 GCA_021798485.1 Pseudomonadota bacterium | reverse complement strand
CTCGGCCAGCACCAGGGCTTCCTCGGCGCCGCGGCCGAAGACGAAGGGATCGCCGCCCTTCAGGCGCAGCACCCGCTTGCCGGCGCGGGCCAGCTCCACCAGCCGGTTGGAAATATCCGGCTGTTTGGGCGAAGGTTTGCCGCCGCGCTTGCCGGCATAGTCCCGCGCCGCCTCGGCGCGGGCCAGGGCCAGGATACGCTCGTCCACCAGGGCGTCGTAAACGATGACATCGGCCTGGCGCAGCGCCTGCAGCGCCAGCAGCGACAGCAGGCCGGGGTCGCCGGGACCGGCTCCCACCAGCCAGACATGGCCGGGCAGCAGATCGGGAAGGGAAAAGGGCAATGGCTCCATAGTGGCCGGACTATAGCCCGAGAGCGGGGGCAAGGTCAGGGGGTTTTTCGCAAAGCCGTCACGGACCCTCTTGCCTTTTGCAACAATCGACGTATCTCTGGTGTGAGGGAATTTGAACGAAAACAAAAGGATCAAGCCCGCAGGATGACGGTTCCGCCCCATCCCATCCCGCTGGACGACGGCCTGTGGCTGTGGACCGGCATGGCCGACGATGCCCAGCGCCGCAAGATTTTGCGGCAGCATCTGGCCGGGCTGGCCGGCTGCGCGCCCGAACAGCTGCGGCTGGAGCGCGATCCCCTGGGGCGGCCCTATATCGTGGCACCGGCTCCCGATCTGCACTTCAGCCAGGCCCGGCGCGGCGATGTGCTGGTGGTGGCGGCGCGGCGCGGCGGCCTGGTGGGGGTGGATGTGGAAAGCCTGCGCCATGAAGAGGGGCGCGATCTGTCGTGGGTCGATGCCGTGGCGGGGGATTTCTTCGCCGCCGGCGAGGCTCGCTGGCTGCGCTCTCTGCCCGACGCGGAGCGCGCCGACGGTTTTTTCCGGCTGTGGACGGCCAAGGAGGCGGTTCTGAAAGCCCTGGGGCGCGGAATCGCCCAGGGGATGCGGCAGCCCGAGCTTTCCAGCCTGCTGACACCCGGCCAGCCGCTGAATGCAACCCCATGCCGATTGGAGGCGCATGAATGCGTTTTCAAGGTGTGCTGGTGGGACTGGCGGCAGGGGCAGGTGCGCTTGTGCCGGGCTTTGTTGGATGAAGAATAGCCGTCAGGCAAAAAGAGATCTTTATAATCGCGCTGCAAAGCAGTATGCCCTTGCCCTGAACTGCAACATTGAGCGCCGCCGCCCTTTTCGGGCACAGGCGCGATCGATTGACCGCCCGGCCATGGCACGGGCGGCTTGGTGGCTTTGAACAACATGGATTCAGTCACGCCCGTTGTTTCGGCTATCGGCTCCCCCTGGGAGGCGGGCCTTCTCCGCGATGAATTGCTGCCGGAAATCTTCACGGTTTCCGCCGTTGCCCATCCGTCGCGCATCGCGCTGCATTTTCAGGGTTGGGATGTGACCTACGGCGAACTGGACCGTCAGTCCACCCGCATCGCCAACGCCCTGCGCGCCCGCGGCATCGGGCGCGGCGCCTTCGTGGGGCTGTGGATGCAGCGCTCCGCCGATCTGCATGCGGCGCTCTTGGGCATTCTGAAGGCCGGGGCCGCCTATCTGCCGTTCGATGCCGATGCTCCGGCCGACCGCGTGGCCGAATGCCTGGCCGACTGCAACGCCGCCGCCCTGCTGGTGGATCAGGTCAACGGCGCCAAGCCCGGCCACTATCCGGCCCCGGTGCTCGATTTCGCCGCCACCCTGGCCCAGGGCGCCGAAACCGCCGCCGATCCCCGCGCCCAGGGCGTGGGGCCGGGCGATGCCGCCTATGTGATCTATACCTCTGGCTCCACCGGCAAGCCCAAGGGCGTGGTGATCACGCACCGCAACATCTGTCATTTCCTGCGCTCGGCCAACCGGGTTTACGGCCTGACCGCCGGCGATGTCGTGTTCCAGGGGGCCTCGGTGGCCTTCGATCTGTCGCTGGAAGAGATCTTCGTGCCCTATCTGGTGGGGGCGCGCCTGTGGGTGGCCGACCGCCAGACCATGCAGGATACGGAAAATCTGGCCGCCGTGCTCAACCGGGCCGGGGTGACGGTGATCGATACCGTGCCCACCCTGCTCTCCATGCTGCAAGGCGATGTGCCCAGCCTGCGGGTGGTCATCCTGGGCGGCGAGGCCTGCCCGCCGGCCCTGGCCGAGCGCTGGTGCCGCCCCGGCCGCCGTCTGTTCAACAGCTATGGTCCCACCGAAAGCACCGTGGTGGCCACGGTGGCGGAAATCCGGCCCGGCCAGCCGGTGACCATCGGCACTCCCATCCCCAATTACACCTGCTACGTGGTGGACGAAAACCTGCGTCCGGTGCCGGTGGGGGTGCAGGGCGAGCTGCTGATCGGCGGCCCCGGCGTGGCGGCGGGCTATCTCAACCGCCCCGAGCTCTCGGCGCAGAAGTTCGTCGCCAATCCCTTTCCCTCCGACCGCGAAGACCCGCTGCTCTATCGCTCGGGTGATGCCGTCAGCCTGGATCACGAGGGCAATATCGTTTTCCACGGCCGCATCGACGATCAGGTGAAGATCCGCGGTTTCCGCGTCGAGCTGGGCGAGATCGAGGCCCGGCTGGCCGAACTGCCGGGGGTGACGGCGGCGGCGGTGGTGCTGCGCGCGGAAGCCGGCGCCGACCGCCTGGTGGCCTTTCTGACCGGCGAGGCCGCTCCCGAGCGCGCCGTTTTCCGCGCCGCGCTGAAGGCGCATCTGCCCTGCTACATGATCCCCTCGCACTACGAAAAGCTGGAGGCGCTGCCCCGGCTGGCGTCGGGCAAGGCCGACCGCAAGCAGTTGCAGGCCTGGCCGCTGTCGGCCATCGAGGCCGAGGAGCAGGAAGAGGCGCAAACCCCGGCGGAAGAGGCGCTGCTGGCGGCGGCCCGGCGGGTGTTCCCCGGCCAGTCGCTGCCCTTCGAGGCCGATTTCTTCACCGATCTCGGCGGCCATTCCCTGCTGGCGGCCCGCTTCGTTTCGGCGGTGCGCGAGCATCCGGCCTATGCCGGCCTCACCTTGCAGGATGTCTACAGCCAGCGCAGCCTGCGCGCCATGGCCGCCCTTCTGGATCTGCGCGGCGGCAGCGAACAGCGCGATCTGTCGTTCCGGGCGCCGCCGCTGCTGCGCCGGTTCCTGTGCGGTCTGGCCCAGGCGGCGGCGCTGCCGCTGATCCTGGCCCTGACCACCGCCCCCTGGCTGGGGGTGTTCGTGGCCTATCAGCTGTTTTCGGGCGACGACGAGAATTTCCTGCGCGAGCTGGTGGCGCTGCTGGGCACCTACGGCGTCATCAATATCGGCACCTTCATCTTCGCCATCGCCGGCAAATGGCTGGCCATGCCGCATGTCGCGCCGGGGCGGTATCCCCTGTGGGGCGTCACCTATTACCGCTGGTGGCTGGCGCAGCGCTTCATCAGCATGGTGCATGTCAAATGGCTGCAGGGCACGCCGCTGGCGCGCCTTTATCTGCGCGCCCTGGGGGCCAGGATCGGCCATGACGTCATTCTGGGCGATTTCGAGGCCGGCGTCCTGGATCTGGTGGAGATCGGCGACGGCAGCTCGCTCGGCGCCAAGCTGCAGCTGGCCAATGCCGAAGTCGTCGGCAACGAGCTGGTGATCGGCCGCATCCGTATCGGCCGCGACGTGGTGGTGGGCGGCTCCTGCGTGGTCGGCCCCGACTGCGTGGTGGAGGACGGCGCCCAGCTGGCCGACCTGACCAGCCTGCCCGCCGATACCCATGTGGGGGCCTGGGAGCGTTGGGAAGGCTCGCCCGGCCGCAAGGTGGGGGATATCGATCCCCTGTCGCTGCCCGAGGCCGCCGAGGCCGGGCCGGTCCGCCGTCTGGCTCAGGGCCTGATCTATCTGCTGCTGTTGCTGGTATTGCCGCCGGTGTCGCTGCTGCCGGTGCTGCCCGCCTTCTATCTGATCGATTCCTTGGGCGACCGTATCGCCGCCCATGTGGGGGTCAATTCCCTGGTGCTGCTGCCGGTCATGGCCTGGCCCGCCGCCATCATCCTCATCGCCATCACCGTGCTGCTGATTGCCGCCGTGCGCTGGACCGTGCTGCCCCGCGTCACCGCCGGGGTTTTCTCGGTGCACAGCTGGTTCTATGTGCGCAAATGGGCGGTGGCCCTGGCCACGGAACTGACGCTGGAAACCCTGTCGTCGCTTTATGCCACCGTTTACATGCGGGCCTGGTACCGCCTGATGGGGGCCAAGATCGGCAAGGATTCGGAAATTTCCACCAATCTGGCCGGACGCTATGATCTGACCGAGATCGGCGAGAAATGCTTCATCGCCGACGAGGTGGTGCTGGGCGACGAGGAAATTTATCGCGGCTGGATGTTCCTGGAGCCGGTGCGCACCGGCTCCCGGGTGTTTGTCGGCAACGATGCCGTGGTGCCGCCCGGCAGCAATATCCCCTCGGGCTCGCTGATCGGCATCAAGTCGCGGCCGCCCTCGCCGGAAGTGGCCATGGAAGAGGACGACATCTGGTTCGGCTCGCCGCCCATGAAGCTGCCGGTGCGCCAGCGCTTCGATGATGTGGCCGCCAATTGGACCTTCACCCCCAGCCCGTGGCGGCGCCTGGGCCGGGCGGTGTTCGAGGCCTTCAGCATTTCGCTGCCCACCATGCTGTTCATCACCTTCGGCACCATCGCCGTCGATATCCTGGCGCCCTCGATCCTGGCCCGCGACATCACCCGCGTGGTGCCGCTGTTCATCGTCTCCAGCGTGGCCATCTCGCTGGCGCTGGTGCTGGCCGCCATCATCGTCAAATGGCTGACCATGGGGCGCTACCGCCCCACCGTGCGGCCCATGTGGTCGTGGTGGGCGCTGCGCACCGAGGCGGTGGCGGTGATGTACTGGGGCATGGCCGGCAAGGTGCTGCTGGATCACCTGCGCGGCACGCCGTTCCTGCCGTGGGTGCTCAGGCTGTTCGGCTGCAAGTTCGGCCAGGGGGTGTTCATGGACACCACCGACATCACCGAGTTCGATTGCGTGTCGGTGGGGGATTTCTGCGCCATCAACAGCCTGTCGGCGCTGCAGACCCACCTTTACGAGGACCGGGTGATGAAGGTGGGGCGCGTGGCCCTGGGCCGCGGCGTTACCGTGGGCTCGGCCGCCACCGTGCTCTACGATACCCATTGCGGCGATTACGCCCGCGTGGGGCCGCTGACCATCATCATGAAGGGCGAGGAAATCCCCGCCAGCAGCTCCTGGCAGGGGGCGCCCGCCGTTACGGTTTGACCATTTCGTCCTGTCCGCCCGCCAGGGCGGGCAGGGTGCGCGAGGTGATGGCGCGCAGATTGTTGGTGAGATTTTGCAGCAGTTCGCGCACCAGCGGATCGCTTTTCTGCAGTTTGCTGTTGAAGGTGTAGCGGTCGATCAGGATCAGCTGGCACGAGGTCAGGGCGCGGGCGGTGGCCATGCGCGGCTGATCGTCGATCAGGGCCATTTCTCCGAACAGACGGCCCGGCCCCAGCACACCCAGCACCACCTCTTCGCCGGCGGGCGTGCGCTTGACGATGGCGACCTGCCCGGCCTGGACCAGATAGGCCCAATTCCCGCGGTCCCCCTCGGCGAACACTTCGTCGCCGGGGAACAGCACCAGCCTGTCATAGACGACCTTTCCGGCCATTCCGCGTTCCTTTTTCAGGGCTTGGCTCATGGTACATGGCCGGCCTTCCTGTTGGCAACTCGACAAGTGCCACCGCCTGCGGCATGCTGCATAAGGTCAAAAAACGGATAAGACCATGGCGGAAACGGGGGAAAGCGCTCTGGTGGCCCGCAACCGGCAGGCGGCCCTGGCGGGCGATGCGGTGGCGCAATACAATTTGGGCAACATGTACCGTCTGGGCTATCAGGTCGCGGCCGATCTGGAGCAGGCGCTGCACTGGCTCGTCCTGTCGGCCCGGCAGGGCAACGCCGATGCCATCCGCACCCTGGAGCATCTGGCGGCCCAGGGCATTCAGCCGCCGGTCATCCCCGCCGATCCCATCCCCGCCGAGGCTGGCCTGCCGCCGCTGCCGCTTCCCGAAACCGACGCCGACGCCCTGCAGTTCGGCGCCTGCGCCCCCGATCCCCGCCGCCTGCGGGCCGAGGCCGAGGCCGGCGACGGCGAGGCGCAGGTGGCCCTGGGCAACCTCTGCCGCGCCG
>JAJZGK010000207.1 GCA_021798485.1 Pseudomonadota bacterium | reverse complement strand
CTGGCGGGGCGGGCCGCGCCCACCGCCGGCCAGCCGCCGCCCCAGCGCCGCGCCGCCGCGTTGCTCTGGAAGCGGGTATCGAAGAAGGCCAGAACGCTTACCGTCATCGCGTCACGCTCCCGGAGTGAAGCCGTAGACCTGCTGCGCCATCTCCAGGATGGCGGTCAGCAGGCGGCGGGGCGAAGGGTAGTTGGCGCATTCCGCCGTGCCGAAAATGGGGCAGCCCTGTTCCGAGCCGCACGGATGGCAGGGCAGGCTGGCATCCAGGGTGCGGTAGTGGCTGTGCCAGCCGCCGCCGTAATTGGCGGCGGGCGTGGTGCCGAAGAGGCCGATGGTGGGCCAGCCCATGACATTGCGCACGAAATGATGCGGAAAGGAATCCAGCCCCACGAAAATGTGATGCCCGGCCACCGCCTCGCTCAGCAGATCGGTTTCATCGGCCTCCAGCGAGGTGGCGCCGTACGCCTCCAGATCGGGGCGGCCGATCACCGACACCGAAACGCCCAGCAGCGACAGGGCGCGGATCAGCTGGCGGGCGCTGTCCTTGGGGTAATTCTTGATATCGATGCCGCCGGTGATATGGAACAGCACCTTCAGCGGCGCCGCCGGCAGGGCGCAGCGGGCGGTGGCGGCGGGAGCCTGCACCTGGGTGAGGCTCGTCCCCGTTTGCAGGCTTTCGCCCAGGCTGAAGCGGTCCTGGTCGATGAGATGGAAGCGCCCGGCCCCGGAATTGCGGGAATAGCGCATGAAGACGATAAAATTGTTCAGCACCACCTCGGGCCCCAGGCGGTCCAGCGCCGCCGCGAAATACTGCGGCTCGCCGATGGAGCCGTCGCGCGGCAGCCAGGGCAGCTTCAGCCACAGCGGCGCCAGGCGGCTGTCGGCGGCGGCCACGATATCGCGGTAGGTGGAGCAAACGATGTGGCGGCTGAAAATCGGCTGCTCCACCGCCCGCGAGGCGGCGGCGAAAAACACGATGGAGCCGGCATGATAGGGATGGTAGACGGCGAACGGCACCTGGCGCCAGCCGGGATTGCCCGCGATGATCTGCAAGGCGCTGGCGGTCAGCACCTTGTAGGCCTGCTGGCGGTCGCGGCCCTGGAACCAGCCGGTGCTGGTGGAAACAGGATAGGCGCCCAGACGGAAGCCGTCGTTGCGGCTAAGCCGGACCTCGCGCCCCAGCACCGCCTGCAACAGACGCTGGTCCAGCCCGGCATCCACCATGGACAGCAGCAGCACGAAACGCTCGCTTTCCTCGAACAGCCAGCGCGGCAACACATAAACCAGGGGAAAGCCATCGGCATCGGCCAGCACCGCCGGGCTTTTCAGGGCCCGCACGTTCCAGCCCTCCAGCTGCGTCGCCTTCAGGGGCAGCAGCGGATTGGCCAGCACCAGGATATCGGCCAGGGGAGCGCGGGCCATGATGCGCCGCGCCACCTCCAGCAGATAGCGGGACGGCGGACTGGTGGAGGACTCGAAAATTTCGTCGGGGCCAAGATCGCCGGCGGAGAACGTGAAGTCGAACCCTTCGCCCCGGCCGCCCAGCGCGGAAAGAGCCATTCCCGTCAGCATGGTACTTCATCTCCCCGGCAGCGTTTCAAGGTCCCCGTCTTGCCGTTACCATGCGGGGTAAATCCCCGCGCCGCAAGCCTTTTTGCGGCGCGGGGAGACCGGATTCAGCGGCTGCGCACACTGGTGACGAAGGTATCCACCACCGTTTTCAGATCGCCCGCCTCGCCCAGCAGCGCCTTCGCCGAGCCCAGCACCTGATCGGCGGCCGAACCGGTTTCCGAGGCCGAGCGGGTCACGCCGCCGATATTTTCCGAAACGTCGCGGGTGCCGACGGCGGCCTGCTGCACATTGCGGGCGATCTCGGCGGTGGCCGCCGACTGTTCCTCCACCGCCGAGGCGATGGCGGTGGCGATCTGATGGATCTCCTGAATGCGGGTCACGATGCCGCCGATGGCCCCCACCGCCTTCTGGGTGGCATCCTGCACGGCGCCGATCTGGCTGGCGATCTCCTCGGTGGCCTTGGCGGTCTGGTTGGCCAGATGCTTGACCTCGCCGGCCACCACGGCAAAGCCCTTGCCGGCCTCGCCGGCCCTGGCCGCCTCGATGGTGGCGTTCAGGGCCAGAAGATTGGTCTGGCTGGCGATATCGGTGATCAGGCTCACCACCTCGCCGATGCGCGACGAGCTTTCCGACAGGCTGCGCATGGTGTCGCTGGTGCGTTCGGCCTCTTCCGAGGCCTGCTGGGTCACGCGGCTCGACTGATCGACCTGGCGGGCGATCTCGCGGATCGAGGCCGACAGCTCATCGGCCGAGGAGGCCACGGTCTGAATGCTGGCCGACACCTCCTCCGAGGCCGAGGCCACCAGGGTGGCCTGCTGATTGGTATCCATCGCGGTGGCCGACATGACCCCGGCGGTGCGGTCCATATCCTCGGCCGAGCGGGCCACCTGATCCACCACGCGGCGCACGCTTTGCTCGAAGTCGGCCACCAGACGGTCCAGCAGGGCGCGCCGTTCCGTTTCCGCCGCCGCCTGCGCCTTGATCTGCTCGGCGGCCAGGCGTTCCTTCTCCTGGGCGTTGCTGCGGAACACCTGCAAGGTGGCTGCCATGGCGCCGATCTCGTCGCGGCGGCGGATCTCCGGAAGATCGATCTGATGCCGCCCGCCGGCCAGAGCGTTCATGGCATCGGTGATCTGGGTAATGGGCCGGGCCACGCCGCGGGCGATCAGCCAGCCCATGATCAGCAGGATGAAGACCAGGGCCAGCGCCACCCCGATCAGCAGGGAGTGGCTGAGGTGCGACAGCGGCGCGAACACCGCGTCGTGGCTCATGGAAACCCCCACATACCATTTGACCGTGGGCAGCCCGGTAATGGGATAAAAGCGCAGAATGCGGCCATCGGCATCGGCGGCAAGATCATCGCCCGCCGCCGCCTCGGCCGGATTGACGCCCAGCGGCTTCATCACCTTGTCCTTGTCGGGATGCACCAGCACGGTGCCGTCGGCATCCACCAGGAACACGAAGCCCTTGCCGCCCAGATCCACCGAGTGCAGGAAGGTGTTGAGGGCGTTAAGGCGCAGATCCATGCCCAGAACCCCGAACAGCGCGCCGTTGTGCGTGATGGGATCGGCGATGGAAATCACCAGCTGGCCGCTGGAGGCATCCACATAGGGCTTGGTCATGGTCAGGGCCTGGGCGGCGGTGGCGGCCTTGTACCAGGGGCGCTTGCGCGGATCATAGCCCGCCGGCAGCGGCTCGCCCGGCCCGTCCAGCATCACGCCGCTGGACTCGACGCCGAGATAAACGTCGGCGAAGGTATCGGCCAGAAGCTTGTGGCGGAACTGCGTCAGCAGGGCCTGGGGATCCTCCTGGGTGGCGATATCCTCGGCGGTGGCCCGCATCAGCATCAGCCGGCCCTGCAGCCATTTCTGGATGCCGTCTGCCGCCGCCGTGCCCGCCGACCCCACCTCGGTGGTGAATTCGTGCGTCAGGGCCCGGCTGGTGACCGAATAGACCCACACCCCCAGACTGCCGAACGACAGCAGAATGAGCACCGCCGCCACCGCCAGAATTTCGTGCATGAATTTCTTGGGAAAATCCGCAGATTGCGCCATGTCTCGCCCCCGATTGATCCTCCCCGCCCGGAGCCCCGAACGGAGTTTGCATTTTTTCATTCCGGCGGAAGAGCGGATATTAAGATTAAATGACTATTCATCTTCCGCCGTCAGGACTTTAAGCCTGCGAAAAGAATGTGGGCAAGGCGGGGATTCTTTCAAGCGTAAAGCAGATGACCATAATAAAACCCCGGCATTGCAAATGCCGGGGTTTTAAAATTCACAACCTGTACGGCTGGTGATTTTTAAATCACGCCACCTTGTACATGGACTGCAGAGCCTGCACGCGGGCGCTCAGCGGCGCGACGCTGCTGGTCACCAGGGAGTTGGTCAGTTCCTGGATCTTGCGGCTTTCGGCGATGAACTGCTCGAAGTTGTTCTTGGCCAGATCGTTGTAGATGCTCTGGAATTCGGTGGGGCTCTTGGCCGAGGACAGCGCCTTGACGGCGGCCGAGGTCTGTTCCACCGACTGGTTGGCCAGAGCGGCATAAACCTTGGACAGTTCTTCCAGGCCCTTGACGGCCAGGCTCGAGCTCTTCACCAGGGCTTCCACATTGTCCTTGCCGAAGGAGACCAGCTGATCGATGTTCGCGTTCTGCACCATGATGCACATCCTTGCATGAATAGATTGACGACAGTCGGGTCAGAGCAGCCCGCCCCGGCCTCCTGTGTCGCCACCGCCCGGATTGCTGCACTGCAATAACGTCAAGATAGCCGCACCCGGTTCGCTTTTAAAGCGATTTTTTTGCACTGCACAAAAAAGTTTTGTGAAGCCTGTTCACCGCCGCAGCATGGGCAGCGGCGCCAGGGGATGGCGCAGCGCGTAGGCCAGCAGCGCCTTGGCCAGCCAGGCATGAAAACCGGCATTGGGAAACAGCTGGCGCACACTGGCGATCTGGCCGGGATCGAGCCCCGGCGCCCGCAGTCCCAGGGTGAGATCGGCCCAGTCGGCCTGGCGGAAGAACTCCACCCAGCCCCCTTCGGGGCAGGGCGACAGCCGGTGATGCTGCGCGATCATCGCCGCCACCAGGGGCTGGTGCGCCTGCCAGCCCAGCCGGGCCAGGCAGGCCTCGGCCAACTGCCGCGACGGCTCCAGATACTCCATGCTCCCCGCCGTCCAGATGCCGAGATCATGGAAGGCCGAGGCGATGGTCAGGCTTTGCAGCATCACCTTGTCGGGCGGCGCCCCGGCCCGCTCGGCGAACAGGCCGGCCAGGGCGTACACCCGCTGGCAATGGTTGCGGTAGGCCGGGGCCTGCGGCCCCAGCACCGCGACATAAGGGGCCAGCAAAGCGTCCAGCGCCTCGTTCACCCCCAGCATGGCCCGCCCCGGCCCTTACGCCAGGGCCGCGCCCAGGGCCGCCTCGATGGCGGCCAGGGCCTCGGCGGCCTTGCCGGCATCGGGGCCGCCGGCCTGAGCCATATCGGGACGGCCGCCGCCGCCCTTGCCGCCCAAAGCCTCGGCGCCCGCGCGCACCAGATCCACCGCCGACAGCCGGGCCGCCAGATCGGCGGTCACCCCCACCACCAGCGAGGCCTTGCCCTCGGCGCTGCTGATCAGCGCCACCACGCCCGAGCCGATCTGGCCCTTGATGTCGTCGGCCATGCCCTTCAGATCCTTGGCCGGCACCCCGTCCAGACGCCGCCCGGCGAAGGTGACGCCCGCCACCGTTTTATTGGTGGAGGCGGAACCGCCGCCGGTGGCCATCTGGCGGCGCAGCTCGGCCAGATCCTTTTCCAGCTTGCGGCGGTCGTCCAGCAGGGTTTCGATGCGGCCGGGCAACTCGGCCGGCACCGCCTTCAGGCTTTGCGACAGCCGGCCCAGCAGCTCGGCCTGCTCGGCCACCCAGGCCTCGGCGGCCTGGCCCACCACCGCCTCGACGCGGCGCACCCCGGCGGCCACCGCGCTTTCCGACAGGATCTTGAACAGGCCGATATCGCCGGTGCGGCGCACATGGGTGCCGCCGCACAGCTCCACCGAGAACAGCGCCTTGTCCGGGCCCATGGAGACCACGCGCACCTCGTCGCCGTACTTTTCGCCGAAAAGCGCCATGGCGCCCGAAGCCACCGCCTCGTCCTGGCTCATCAGCCGCGTCACCACCGGCTGGTTGGCGCGGATCTGGCCGTTCACCACCTCTTCCACGGCGCGGAGGTCCTCGGGCGCCAGGGCCTTGGGATGGCTGATGTCGAAGCGCAGCCGCTCGGCCGAAACCTGCGAGCCCTTCTGGGTCACATGCTCGCCCAGGCGGCTCCGCAGCGCCGCATGCAGAAGATGGGTGGCGGAATGATGGCCGCGGGTGGCGGCGCGGCGGGCGGCATCGATCTTGAACTCGGCGAAATCGCCCACCGCCACCGTGCCCTCGTCCACCCGGCCGAGATGGACGATGAGATCGCCCAGCTTCTTCTGGGTGTCGCTCACGGTGATGCGGGCCTTGCCGGCGGTCAGGATCACCCCGGCATCCCCGGCCTGGCCGCCGGATTCGCCGTAGAACGGCGACTGGTTGGCCACCAGGGCCACGGTATCGCCGG
>JAJZGK010000206.1 GCA_021798485.1 Pseudomonadota bacterium | reverse complement strand
CAGGGAGGTATGGGGCATCAGGGCCGTCCTTTCAAAATGAGATCCGCCGCCTTTTCGCCGATCATCGCCGAGGGCGCCTGGGTGTTGCCGCTGACCAGGGTGGGCATGATCGAGGCATCGGCCACCCGCAAGCCCTCGACGCCGCGCACCCGCAGGGCCGGGGTGACCACGGCGCGGTCGTCGGCGCCCATGCGGCAGGTGCCCGCCGGATGATAGATGGTGTCGGCCTGGGCGCGGATCAGGGCCAGCAGGTCGTCGTCGTCCGCCTCCAGGCGGCCATGCAGCAGGGTGCCGCCGTGGCGGGCCAGCGGTTCGGCGGCCAGAATGCGGTGGGCGGCGCGGGCGCCTTTCAGCATCAGCTCCTGATCGGCGGGGGCCGAGAGAAACTGGGGATCGATGCGGGGCGCGGCCCCGGCGTCGGGCGAGGTCAGCCCCACCGTGCCCCGGCTCTCGGGGCGCAGGGCGCAGACATGCAGGGTGATGCCGGTGGCGGCATGCAGGCGACGGGCGTGATGCTCGACGATGCCGACGCAGAAATGAAATTGCACGTCGGGGCGCTCCACTCCGGGGCCGCTGCGCACGAAGCCGCCGGCCTCGGCCACATTGCTGGTGAGAAGGCCGTGGCCGCGCCGGTAGGCGGGCAGGGCGGCGGCGGCGCGCAGCAGGGTGCCGGGGCCGAAGCCCACCAGGCCGGGGCCGCGCAGAAACTGATGCACCGGGTAATCCAGATGATCCTGCAGATTGCGCCCCACCTCGGGGGCTTCGGCCAGCAGGGGAATGCCCAGGCGGGCCAGATCGGCGCCGGGGCCGATGCCCGACAGCAGCAGCACCTGCGGCGAGGCGATGGCCCCCGCCGCCAGCACCACCTCGCAGCGGGCCCGCAACGGCCGCGGCCCGGCGGCATCGCGCACCATCACCCCGGTGGCGCGCCGCCCCTCGAACAGCAGGCGCTCGGCGCGGCAGCCGCTTAAAACCGCCAGATGGGGCCAGGCGGCGGCCTGGGCCAGATAGGCCGAACCGGCATCCAGGCGGGCGCCGTGGCGCTGGAAAACCTGATAAAGGCCCACGCCCTCCTGGCTGGGGCCGTTGAAATCGCCGTTGGCGGCATAGCCGGCCGCCTGGGCGGCGGCGACGAAATCCAGCGACAGCGGACTGGGCGAGGCCAGATCGGAGACCGCCAGCGGCCCGGCGCCGCCATGCAGGGCGTCGGCGCCCCGGCTGTTGCCCTCGGCGCGGCGGAACAGCGGCAGCAGATCGGCCCAGCTCCAGCCGTCGCAGCCCTGCGCCGCCCAGCCGTCGTAATCCTCGGGCTGGCCGCGGATATAGATCATGGCATTGATCAGGCTGGAGCCGCCGACGCCGCGCCCGCGCGGCACATAGCCCCGCCGCCCGCCCAGGCCGGTCTGCGGCGGGGTGCGGTAGGCGTAATTATAGGGATTGCCGAAGGGCACCAGCGCCGCCACCCCCAGCGGCACGGTGGAAAATACCGAAGGGCGGGGACGCCCGGCCTCGACCAGGGCCACGCTGGGCCGCGTGGGCGACGCCGCCAGCCGCGCCGCCAGGGCGCATCCCGCCGGTCCGGCGCCGATGATGACGTAATCCGCCTCTTGCAGCATTGGTCTTCCCCTTAACGTATAGGGAAACAATCCTGAGGAAAATTGACGATATCGTCAAGTTTTTAAAGGCGGGCGCCCAGGCCGTTGATGCCGTTCATCAAAAGGCCGGTCATCAGATCGGCCAGGGCGGCGGTGTCGCCCCCTTCGCGGCCTTGCAGCAGCAGCAGGGTTTCGAGGCCGTTGGCCACGATCAGGCCGGCGATCAGCGACAGCTGATCCGGGGTGGGGGCGTGCCCGGCCAGGCCGCGCGCCACGTCCTGGCGCAGGTCGTCCAGCAGGCCGCCGGTACTGTCGAGGCCGTAGAGGCGGGCGCGGATATGGTGCTGGTTGCGGGCGATGAAGGACAGGGCGCCCTCCAGGGTCAGGATGTAGTCTAAAAGGTCGCGGTAGGAGAGCCGCAGCATGGTGCCGAGATCATCGGCGCGGGCGCGGGCGGCGGCGGTGATGCGGCGGATATCGGTGACCAGCCCGGCCATCAGATCATCGAACACCGCCTGCTTGGTGCCGTAGTGATTGTAGAAGCTGCCGGTGGCCAGGCCGCTGTCGGCGACGATGGCGGCGATGGTGGCGCCCTCCAGTCCCTGGCGGGCGAAAATGCTCCAGGCGCTTTGGCGCAGGCGCTGGCGCAGGCGTTCGGCATTGGCGCCGCGCTTGGCCGAGGGCCGGTAGCGGCGCGGCGCGTCGGGGTTTCTAGCAGGGCAATCGGGTGAAGCCGATCGCCCTGTTTGATGGGTGTCCCTCAAGCGCCGGGCGCTGGCGTACCGCCAGCTTGGCTTGCGCGCGAACGCTCGCGCGGGCGCTCAATGCGCCATCGCGGCGAAGACGGTATGGCGTAAAACAACATCCGCGCGTTCATCCGATGACCCTGGGGTTTCTAGCCAAAGGCCTTGAAGGCGATCAGGGTGAAGGTATCCTTCACCCCCGGCAGGGTTTGCAGGGTTTCGGTCACGAAGCGGCCCACATCGTCGCCGTCGTCCAGATAGCATTTGGCCATCAGGTCGTACTGGCCGGAGATGGAATGCACCTCCGACACCCGTTCGGTCTGCACGGCGGCGTCGGCCACGTCGTAGGCCTTGCCCAGTTCCGCCTTGATCATCACGAAAATGGTGCGCATGGGCCGTGCTCCCGGAAAAGATTAGGGCTGGGCGATGTCGTCGTCGCCGTTTTCCTCCGGGGCCGGGGCCTCGTGGGCGGTTTCCACCACTTCCACCACATTGGCCACGGCGCTTTCGGGGGCATCGTCCTCGGGCCCGTCGAACTCCACCGCCTCGTCGTCCCTGCGGCCGCGCGGCTTGCGTTCCACCGGGGCGGGGAACACCACGTCGCGGGTCATGAAGTCGGGCATATGTTCGCCGAAGCCGATCACGCCGTCGGCATGGGTCATCTCGCCGATGCCGTATTCATCGCGGCGCATCCGGCGGCGGCCGTCATGGCTGCGCTCGGGGCGGGCGCGCTCGCTCCGTTCGGGGCGCTCCTCGCGCGGCTGTTCGTCATGCAGGTGATGTTCCTCGCGGGGCTGTTCGCCGGCCTCGGCGGTTTCATCGCGGCTGCTCTTGCGGTCGCGGCCGCGTTCGGGGCGGCGGCTGTCCTTGCGCGGCTCGCCGCGGCGGCCACGGCGGGGCGAAGCTTCCAGATCCAGCTCCAGATCGGGCAGGCCCTCGATGGAAACGCGGGGAATTTCGTTGCCGATCAGTTTATAGATGGCGGCCACCAGCTTGCCGTCTTCCGGCGTGGCCAGGGTGAAGGCGCGCCCTTCCTTGCCGGCGCGGCCGGTGCGGCCGATGCGGTGGACATAGTCCTCGCTATGATGCGGCACGTCGAAATTGAAGACATGCGACATGTTGGAGATGTCGATGCCGCGCGCCGCCACGTCGGAACAGACCATCAGCCGCACATCACCGGCGCGGAAGCGTTCCAGGGTCTCGGTGCGGGCCGATTGCGGCATGTCGCCATGCAGCGGCACCACGTCGAAGCCATGCTTGGTCAGCGAGCGGAACAGGATATCGACATCGCGCTTGCGGTTGCAGAAGATGAAGGCGTTCTTCACATCTTCGGCGCGCAGCAGATGGCGCAGTGCTTCGCGCTTGTCCAGTTCCTCGCACACCACCAGCCGCTGGGTGACGGTGCTGGCGGTGGTGACCTCGCGGGCGACGGTGATTTCCTTCGGGTTCATCAGGAAGGCGTCGGCCAGACGGCGGATTTCCGGGGCCATGGTGGCCGAGAAGAACAGGGTCTGGCGGATCTTGGGCAGCAGCGAGACGATGCGCTCCACATCCGGGATGAAGCCCATGTCCAGCATGCGGTCGGCTTCGTCGATCACCAGGATCTTAACGTCGTTCAGCAGGATGCGGCCGCGGTCGAACAGGTCCATCAGGCGGCCAGGAGTGGCGATCAGCACATCCACGCCGCGGTTCAGCAGCTTTTCCTGGTCGGCGAAGCTTTCACCGCCGATCAGAAGCGCCATCGAGAGCTTGTGATACTTGGTGTATTTCTCGAAATTGTCGGCCACCTGCGAGGCCAGCTCGCGGGTGGGGGCCAGGATCAGCGAGCGCGGCATGCGCGCCTTGCCGCGGCCATTGCCCAGGATTTCGATCATCGGCAGGGTGAAGCCGGCGGTCTTGCCGGTTCCGGTCTGGGCCACGCCCAGCACATCCCTGCCCATCAGAACCACGGGGATCGCCTGTTCCTGAATAGGCGTTGGGTTGGCGTAACCCGCTTCCTCGACAGCCTGGAGGATTTCGGGGCCTAGGCCAAGTTCGGCAAAATTCATGGTTCCTTGATGTCCGATAGGGGGCAGGTTTCGCCGCCAACAAAGATCGCGCACACTGCGCTTAATGCAGCCGGATAATAGTGAGTTGCGGGCTTCTGTCAATTGTTTGGCCCGATTCCGGAGCGGATGGGCGTGAAAAAGATGGCCGGGTGTGGCGTTTGCGCCAGTCCCGTCCTTGGGTGTAGGCTCTAACGGCATATAATTTCAGGGCCGGGAGGAACCATGCTGTTGACCGCCGCGCAGTCGGGGCTGCTGATCGTCGATGTGCAGGAAAAACTGGCGCCGGTGATGTCGGAGCCGCGCCGGGTGCTGCAAAATTGCGGCCTGCTGCTGCGGGCCGCCGCCCGCCTGGGAGTGCCGGCGCTGGTGTCCGAGCAGTATCCGCGCGGCATCGGCCCCACCGTGGTCGATCTGCGGCAGTGGATCGGCCCCGAGGCCATCGCCGAGAAGATCCATTTCTCCTGCGCCGACGAGCCGGCCCTGCTGGAACGGCTCGGCGCCTGGAACCGTCCGCAGCTGGTGGTGGCCGGCATCGAGGCGCATATCTGCGTGCTGCAAACCGCGCTGGGGCTGGCCGCGCGGGGCTTCCGGCCCTTCGTGGTGGCCGATGCCTGCGCCTCGCGCCAGCCGTCCAGCGAAGCCCTGGCCATGGACCGCCTGCGTCAGGCCGGGGTGGCGGTGGTCAGCACCGAGATGGTGCTGTTCGAATGGCTGAACCGCGCCGGCACGCCTGAATTCAAAGAGCTGTCCCCCCTGATCCGCTAAGGACCTTCCATGGAAAAACTGCCGCTGCTGCTGTGTCCGGGCCTGTTGAACGATGCTTTTCTGTGGCGCCATCAGGTGGAGCATCTGGCCGATCTGGCCGTGCCCCGGGTGATGGATCTGACCCGGGAGCGCGAGATCGCCGCCCTGGCCGAACGGCTGCTGGCCGAGGCGCCGCCCCGCTTCGCCCTGGCCGGGCTGTCCATGGGCGGCTATGTCGCCTTCGAGATTCTGCGCCGGGCGCCGGAGCGGGTGGCGAAACTGGCCCTGGTCAATACCAGCGCCCGCCCCGACAGCGCGGAAAGTGCGGCGCGGCGCCACCAGCTGATGGAGATCGCCCGGCGCGGCGGCTTCGACAAGCTGCCGCGCCAGATCCTGGAAGGGCAGCTCGCCCCCGCCAGTTTCGCCGACGCCTCGCTGCTGGCGGCGGCGCTGGGCATGGCGGGCCGGGTGGGCGCCGAGGGCTTCATCAATCAGCAAACGGCGATTTTAAGCCGTCCCGACAGCCGCCCCACCCTGGCGGCCATCCGCTGTCCCACCCTGGTGATCGGCGGCGCCCAGGACAGCCTGACCACCCCGGCCATCATGGCCGAGATCGCCGACGGCATCAAAGGCGCCGCCTTCACCCTGATCGAGGGGGCCGGGCATCTGACGCCGTTGGAGCAGCCGGTGGCGGTCACGGCGCTGCTGCGGCTGTGGCTGCGCGGCTAGATGTTGATTTTTTCTCATATCTAGAAAGAAACCAGGTCAGGCGGCTTACCAGCAGTTTCATACCCGGTGGGTCCGCTCCGTCGGTGGCAACTAATACCAACCGCCCAATGACTTGACCGGTTGTATCGTCCCTCGCCGGGCGGCGGCATCCGCCGCCTTGGCCGCTCGCTCAATGCTCGCTGGATACCGGCCAACGAGTCACTTCAATGGTTGGCCGGTATAAGCCGGGAAACTCATTAGGAAAACAGCCTGTCTCGTGGAAAGATTCCGCAATGTGAACGGGAGGTTTTCTCAATGAAACAG
>JAJZGK010000205.1 GCA_021798485.1 Pseudomonadota bacterium | reverse complement strand
GCAAGCGCGGCGGCAAACCTTCGCCCAAACAGCCGGATATTTCCAACCGGCTGGTGGAGCTGGCCCGCGCCGGCAAGCGGGTGCTGCGCCTGAAGGGCGGCGATCCCTTCGTCTTCGGCCGCGGCGGCGAGGAAGCCCTGGTGCTGGCCGAGGCCGGCATCCCCTTCCGCGTGGTGCCGGGCATTACCGCCGGTGTCGGCGGCCTGGCCTATGCGGGCATTCCCGCCACCGCCCGCGACTGCAATTCCGCCGTGGCCTTCGTGACCGGCCACGACGCCTCGGGCGAGGTGCCCGACGCCATCGACTGGCCGCATCTGGCCCGCGCTGTGCCGGTGCTGGTGTTCTACATGGCCCTGAAGCATCTGGACCGCATCGCCACCCTGCTGATCCGTGAAGGCCGACGCCCCGACGAGCCGGCGGCGGTGGTCTCGAAAGCGGCCACGCCCGAGCAGCGGGTGGTGGTGGCCACCCTGGCCACCCTGGCCGACGCGGCGCGCCGCTCCGGCATCGAGCCCCCGGCCCTGGTGGTGGTGGGCGAGGTGGTGCGGCTGCGCGAACGCCTGAACTGGCTGCCGTAAGCGAGGCCGCGCCATGGATCAGCAAACCCTGCTCCTGACCCTGCTGCATTCCGGCGCCGCCCAATGCCAGGTGGCGGTGGGCAACAACGGCGGTCTGCTGGGCAGCCTGTTCCTGGCCGGCCTGGCCGGCGGCGTCAGCCACTGCTCGGGCATGTGCGGCCCCTTCGTGCTGTCGCAGGTGGCGGCCCGCCTGGAAGCCACGCCGCTGGCGGCCATGAGCGAATGGCGCCGCCTGACCGGCGCCGCCGCCCTGCCCTATCATCTGGGACGGGCCACCACCTATGGCGCCCTGGGCGCCCTGGGCGCCCTGGTCACCGGCTCGCTCACCGACCGCGCCGGACTACACTGGCTTTCGGCGGCGCTGCTGCTGTTCGCCGCGCTGTTCATGCTGCTGATGGCCGTGCCGGCGCTGAAGCGCCTGCTGGGCGGCGCCAGCGGCGAAAGCGGCTGGAACCGCCTGGTGGGGCGGATCGCCCGGCCGCTGTTCGCCAACCCGGCGGGAGCGCGCGGCTATCTGCTGGGCCTTTTGCTAGGCTTCATCCCCTGCGGCATGATCTACGGCGCCCTGGCCGCGGCCTCGGCCAGCGGCTCGATGCTGACCGGCGCGGCGGGCATGGTGGTGTTCGCCCTGGGCACCAGCCCGGCCCTGGTGGCGGTGGGCCTGGTGGGACACATGGCGGGCCGGCACTGGCGCGCCACCCTGCTGAAATGGGCGCCGCTGCTGCTGGTGATCAATGCCGGCGTGCTGACCATGCTGGCCTGGAAACATATCGCCTGAACGCCCCTCGGGCACACGCCGCCCGGCGCCTGAGGGACACACACCTGGAAGCCGCTTTAGCGGCTGACTAGCCCTTTCTCGGGCGCCGGAGCGTTGCCGGAGCGGTTACGCGCAGGCATAAGTGAGGATAAGCCAAGGAGCCGGAACGGCGACGCCCGGCGCCTGAGGGACATATAAATCCGGAAGCCGCTTTAGCGGCTGACTAGCCCGTTGAGGGCGCCGGAGCGTTGCCGGAGCGGTTACGCGGAGGCATAAGTGAGGACAAGCCAAGCTGGCGGGACGCCAGCGCCCGGCGCCTGAGGGACACACACCTGGAAGCCGCTTTAGCGGCTGACTAGCCCGTTGAGGGCGCCGGAGCGTTGCCGGAGCGGTTACGCGCAGGCATAAGTGAGGATAAGCCAAGGAGCCGGAACGGCGACGCCCGGCGCCTGAGGGACATATAAATTCTGAAGCCGCGCCAGCGGCTGACCAGCCCAGCGCCCGGCGCCTGAGGGGCACGTAAAAACAAGGAACACCATACCCATGGCCAGGATTCAGTCACGCAAGCAGAAGAAGGTGGACCAGGCCAGCCGCAAGGCCGGGCGGATTCTGGCCGGCATCGCCGCCGCCGTGGTGGTGGTGGCCATCGGTCTGTTCTGGCGCATGGATACTGTGCTGCCCGGCGGTTCGGTGGGTGGCCCCTTCACCTTGGAGGATCAGAGCGGCCACACGGTGACCGGGGCCAGCTATCGCGGCAAGCTGATGCTGATCTATTTCGGCTATACCTACTGCCCCGACATCTGCCCCACCACCCTGGGCGGCATCGGCAGGGCCCTGGATCAGCTGACGCCGCAGCAGCGGGCCCAGATCGTGCCCATCTTCATTTCGGTGGACCCGAAGCGCGACACGGTGGACCAGCTTTCGCAGTATGTGCGCAATTTCATGCCCGACCTGGTGGGGCTGACCGGCAGCCCCGATCAGGTGCAGACGGTGATGCGCGAATTCCGCGTCTACGCCAAGAAGGTGCCGGGCGACGGCCCCAATTATACCGTCGACCACAGCTCGATTCTTTATCTGATGGACCGTCAGGGCAAGTTCCTGAAGCCCTTCCCGGGCAGCATTCCCGCGAACGATCTGGCGGCGGCGCTGAAAAAAGCCCTGTGATGGCCAACGGACTGATCATCGCCGCCCCCGCTTCGGGCAGCGGCAAGACCGTGTTCACCCTGGGGCTGCTGCGGGCCCTGGCGCGGCGTGGCGCCGCCCTGGCCTCGGCCAAGGTGGGCCCCGATTATATCGATCCGGCCTTCCATGCCGCCGCCAGCGGCAGGCCCTGCCTCAATCTCGACAGCTGGGGCATGCGCCCGGCCACCATCGCCGCCCTGGCCGCCGATCTCAGCCGTGCCGATCTGGTGGTGTGCGAAGGGGTGATGGGATTGTTCGACGGCGCCGACCTGCCGCCCGGCCAGCCTTGCGGCTCCACCGCCGATGTGGCCGCCCTGACCGGCTGGCCGGTGCTGCTGCTGGTGGATGTGCCCGGCCAGGCCGCCTCGGTGGCGGCGCTGGTGGGCGGTTTCCTGCGCCATCGCCCCGAGGTGCCGGTGGCCGGGGTGGTGTTCAACCGCGTCGGCAGCCCGGCCCATCGCGCCATGATCACCCGGGCCATGCAGGCCGCCCATCCCGGCCTGCCGCTGCTGGGCTGGCTGCCGCACGATCCGGCCATGACCCTGCCGGAACGGCATCTGGGGCTGATCCAGGCCCGTGAGCACAACGATCTCGACGCCCGCCTCGGCGCCGCCGCCGCGCTGGTGGCCGCCCATGTGGATCTGGAGGCCCTGACCGCCCTGGCCCGCCCCTGCCGCCTGTCCGTTGCCGAGACCGGAGCGCCGCTGCCGCCGCCGGGCCGGCGCATCGCCGTGGCCGAGGACGACGCCTTCGCCTTCGCCTATCCGGCGCTGCTGGAGGGCTGGCGCCGCGCCGGCGCCGCGCTGGCCCGCTTTTCGCCCCTGGCCGACCAGCCGCCGCCCAGCGACGCCGATTTCATCTATCTGCCGGGCGGCTATCCCGAGCTGCATGCCGGGCGCCTGGCCGCCGCCGCCACCTTCCTGGAGGGCCTGCGCCGGGCGGCGGCGCGCGATGTGCCCATTTTCGGCGAATGCGGCGGCTACATGGTGCTGGGCCGGGGTCTGGTGGATGCCGCCGGCCAGCGCCACGCCATGGCCGGCCTGCTGCCGGTCAGCACGAGCTTCGCCCAGCGCCGCCTGCATCTGGGCTATCGTCAGGCCCGCCTGGCCGCCGCCACGGCGCTGGGCGCCGCCGGCGCCGCCTTCCGGGGGCACGAATTTCACTATGCCAGCATCATCGAGGCCGAAACCGGGGCGCCGCCGCTGTTTCATCTGACCGATGCCGCAGGCCGCCCCCTGCCGCCGGCCGGACAGGTTCAAGGCGCGGTCATGGGCTCGTTTCTTCATCTTCTCGACCGCACGGACCCCTCCTCATGACCAACCCGGACGCCGCCCCCTTCTGGAAGCGCAAAACCTTGCAGGACATGAGCCGCGAGGAATGGGAATCCTTGTGCGACGGCTGCGGCAAATGCTGCCTGCACAAGCTGCAATACGAGGATTCCGACGAGGTTTATTACACCAATGTGGGCTGCCGTCTGCTGGATCTGGCGACATGCCGCTGCAAGCAGTACGAAACCCGCCAGCGCCATGTGCCCGATTGCGTGTCTCTGCGGCCCGATCAGCTGCTGCAGCTCAATTGGCTGCCCTCCACCTGCGCCTACCGGCTGCTGGCGCGCGGCCGCGATCTGCCGGCCTGGCATCCGCTGGTGACGGGCGACGCCAATTCGGTGCACGCCGCCGGGCAATCCATCCGCGGCCGCGCCGTGCCGGAACGCAAGGCGCGGTTTCTCGACCATCACATCGTCAGCTGGCCGGAATAGGGTTTCAGCTGCGGCGGTCGGCCTCGTGGCCGAACCACCAGAAGGCGATGAAGCAGATCACCATGCCGCCCAAGGCCCACCAGCCCGGCAGGGCGGAGGCGAACAGCGATTGCGCCAGGGCGGCCAGTAAAAAGCACACCCCCATCAACAGCAAAAAAAACAGCTGAAGCAGTCGGAACAGGGCGCGGCGGCGGGCCTGTTCATCGTAGTTGTAATCGTTCACCGGCTTAAATCCAGCTTATTGCGCCCTAATGCTGAAGCGCCGCTATGCTGGCGGATCACCCATGAGGTCTCCGTCCGCGGGCCGCGCTTCCCCCCTTGATGCAGTGATATACGCAATGTCAGCTGCCGGGCCAAGGTTAATCCTCGCGGTGCGCAAGGATAGTGGGCCTCATACCATCATCCCGCCGCCGGGAAGTGTTGGCACTCGGACCGACAGAGTGCTAACATCGCGCCGCATAAGGGGGCCGAGTACGCATTCCCACCGGACTGCCGGTTGCGCGGGTTCGGCCTTGCCTTATATAACCGCAAGAGAACGGTTCGCCGCCCATTCGGGGCGCGGGCTCTTGAACCCCCTGGGGGTCTTGCGGTTGCTGCATGGATCAGGACCGCGGGAACCAGCCGCAACATAAGAGGAAGAGATGAGCAAAGTCATCGGTATCGACCTGGGCACCACCAATTCCTGCATCGCCATCATGGAAGGCAAGAACGCCAAGGTCATTGAAAACGCCGAGGGCGCGCGCACCACGCCGTCGATGGTTGCCTTCGCGGATTCGGGCGAGCGTCTGGTGGGTCAGGCCGCCAAGCGCCAGGCCGTCACCAACCCGTCGAACACCCTGTTCGCCATCAAGCGCCTGATCGGGCGCCGCTTCAATGATCCGGTGACCAAGAAGGATGTCAGCCTGGTCCCCTACCACATCATCGAGGGCGACAACGGCGATGCCTGGGTGGAAGCCGAAGGCAAGAAATACAGCCCCAGCCAGGTGTCGGCCTTCATTCTGCAGAAGATGAAGGAAACCGCCGAAAGCTATCTGGGCGAAAAGGTGACCCAGGCGGTCATCACCGTTCCGGCCTATTTCAACGATTCCCAGCGCCAGGCCACCAAGGATGCCGGCAAGATCGCCGGCCTGGAAGTGCTGCGCATCATCAACGAACCCACCGCGGCCGCCCTGGCCTACGGCATGGAGAAGAAGGGCGCCGGCACCATCGTGGTCTATGACCTGGGCGGCGGCACCTTCGACGTGTCGGTGCTGGAGATCGGCGACGGCGTGTTCGAGGTGAAGTCCACCAACGGCGACACCTTCCTGGGCGGCGAGGATTTCGACGCCCGCATCATCGAATATCTGGCCGACGAATTTAAGCGCGAGCAGGGCATCGACCTGAAGAAGGACCGTCTGGCCCTGCAGCGCCTGAAGGAAGCCGCCGAAAAGGCCAAGATCGAGCTGTCGTCCTCGATGCAGACGGAAGTGAACCTGCCGTTCATCACCGCCGACGCCTCGGGCCCGAAGCACCTCAACATCAAGCTGACCCGCGCCAAACTGGAAGCCCTGGTGGAAGATCTGGTGCAGCGCACCATCGATCCCTGCCGCGCCGCCCTGAAGGATGCCGGTCTCAAGGCCTCGGAAATCGACGAGGTGATCCTGGTCGGCGGCATGACCCGCATGCCCAAGATCGTGGAGGTGGTGAAGGAGTTCTTCGGCCGCGAGCCCCACAAGGGCGTGAACCCCGACGAGGTGGTGGCCATCGGCGCCGCCATCCAGGGCGGCGTGCTCAAGGGTGAGGTCAAGGACGTTCTGCTGCTGGACGTGACGCCGCTGAGCCTGGGCATTGAAACCCTGGGCGGCGTTTTCACCCGCCTGATCGACCGCAACACCACCATCCCCACCCGCAAGGGCCAG
>JAJZGK010000014.1 GCA_021798485.1 Pseudomonadota bacterium | reverse complement strand
GCCGGGGGACTGGCGCAGGCCGGTGATCCTCTGGCCGCCGTTGCCGCCCGAAGCCCCCCAGCCGATGCGCCCGGCCTCCAGCAGCGCCACCTTGAGCCCGGCGCGGGCGGCGTGATAGGCCGCCGACAGTCCGGTGGCGCCGCCGCCCACCACCAGCAGATCGGCGCTGGCCGCCCCGAACAGGCACGGCCGCTCCCCGAAGGGGGCGGCCGTGGCCGCGTAATAGCTTTGCGGCATGCCGATCCCGGCGTTGAAGCCCGGGGATTTTACACTTTCAGCAACAGATGATCGCGCTCCCACGAGCTGATGACCTCCTGATAGGCATCGAGTTCGGCCCGCTTGATCAGGCTGAAGGCATCGAAGAAGCCGGCCCCCAGCAGATTGCGCGCCACGGTGCAATTATCGAACAGGTCCAGCGCCTCTTCCAGCGTTTTGGGCAGGGTGCGCTTGCGGTTGTAGGCGTTGGTATCCACCACCGCCGTGGGCTCCAGCTTTTCCACCATGCCGATATAGCCGGCCACCAGCGAGGCGGCCAGGGCCAGATACGGGTTGGAATCGGCCCCCGGCAGCCGGTTTTCCACCCGCCGCCCCTGCGGATCGCAGATCGGCACCCGCAGCCCGCACGATCGGTTGTCGTAGCCCCACTGCACATTGATGGGGGCGCTGTAGCTGGGGCGCATGCGGCGGAAGGAATTGACGTTGGGGGCGAACAGCGGGGTGATGCGCGGCAGGATCTTTTGCAGGCCGCCGATATAGTGGCGGAACAGCGGCGAATCGCCGCCATCCTCGCCGGCGAACAGGTTGCGGCCGCTGTCCATGTCCACCACCGACTGATGGATATGCATGGCGCTGCCCGGCTGGCGGATCATCGGCTTGGCCATGAAGGTGGCATAGACCCCATGCTGCAGCGCCACCTGGCGGATCAGCCGCTTGAACACCAGCACCTGATCGGCCAGACGCACCGGATCGCCGTGCAGGAAGTTGATTTCCAGCTGCGCCGCCCCGGCCTCGTGGATCAGGGTGTCGATCTGCAGCTTGGCGATCTCGGCGTAATCATAGACCGTCTCGATGAAATCCTCGTATTCGGTGATGGCCTCCAGGCCATAGGGCTGGGGCGCGGTTTCGGCGCGGCCCGAGCGCCCGGCGGGGGGCATCAGCGGCAGATCGGGATCGGTGTTCTTCTGGGTCAGGTAAAATTCCAGCTCGGGCGCCACCACCGGCTTCCAGCCCCGCTCGGCGTAAAGATCCATCACCCGCTGCAAAACATGGCGCGGCGACAGCTCGAACGGCTTGCCGTTGCCCTGGCGGGCATCGGCGATGACGAAGGCGGTGGGGGTTTTATAGCCCGGCGCCACGCAGATGGTCTCGAAATCGGGATGCAGCACCACATCGGGATCGAGAACCGCCGTCAGATTGCTCTCGTCCTCGAAATAGCCGCCGGTAACGGTGATGAGATAAACGCTGCTGGGGATACGAAGGGTATTATCCGAGACGGTCTGGATGAATTTCTGCGCCGGCAGAACTTTTCCTCGAATAATGCCATTCATATCGGACACGAGGCATTCCACCTCGCCGATGCCGCGCTCGCGGATCCATTGCTCGAAATTGGCAGACATTTTTTCCTCTTCCATTCGCTCGTCACGAATCTTCAGCCGGAAAGACGATCTGGCCGGGCGCCCCCAAGACGAAACAGGGTGAGGCGCCAACTAAGATCACAGTTAGCTTCCCCCATCACGGGGGTGAACGTCAAGCGGGCAATGGAGAAAAATGCCTGAAATTAAGCCAAAACCGGCATGAATCGCCCCTGCCCGGCCAGAGCCCCCCCCCTGACCGGGTTGGCAGAAAAAGCGCTCTGGATCAAGGATTTGGATTAGGACAGGGCGTGCCGCCCGATCAATCCCATGCCATCTGCGATATCAGCGGAAATCGCCTGCGCCACCCCCTCGGCATCACCGGCCTGCAGGGCGGCCAGGGCGCGTTCGTGCTGATCCTGCAGGGTATGGGTGCCGAAACGGCCGTAAACCACCCGCATGAAGGGGCCGAACTGCAGCCACAGGGTTTCGATCAGCCGGCGCAGGATGGCGCCGCCCGGCGCGGCATAAAGGGTGAAGTGGAACTGGAAATTGGCCTCCATATAGCCGGTGACGTCGCCGTTGGACAGGCAACGGTCCAGCCGCCCGTCGATGACGCGCAGGCGGCGCAGGGCCTCGGGCCCCAGATGCGGCAGGGCCTGGCGCGCCGCCTCGGGTTCCAGCAGCAGGCGGCAGCGCAGCAGATCGTCGAAGCGGTCGGCGGTCATGCCCGGCACCAGAATGCGTCGTTTGGAACGGATCTCAACCGCCCCTTCCGCCGCCAGCCGGCTCAGGGCCTCGCGCACCGGCATCGGGCTGACCCCCAGCTCCGCCGCCAGCCCGCGCGTGGACAGGCCCACCCCCGGCATGATCTTGCCGGTGATCAGCCGCCAGCGCAGTTCGGCATAAACCGCGTCGTGCAGCAGCGCGCCGCTGGCGGCGCTCTCGGGCGACAGCGGAAAGGGGGCCTTATCGGACAGACTGGTAAGCATGGGGCGGCAACTCGCGGAGAGGCATCTGGGATCACTGTTCACCAGTGAACGCCGCCTTTGTCAACCCGTCACGTCAATGGTTGGCCGGTATCATGCGCGGAGGATCAGGATCCGGCCCCGGTGGTGCGGGCGCCCAGCAGGCCGCCATGGCCGATCTGGGCATCCATCTCGCGGTTGAAACGCTCGGCCTCGTCCATGTGCTCGGCCATCAGACGGCGCACGGTGGCGGCATCCTCGGCGCGGTAGGCGGCGATCAGCTCGGTGTGATAGCGCAGGTTGGAGCGGCTGAACTCGGTCTGCTCCGGGTAGAAGGCCTTTTTATAGACCACCAGATCGCGCACCAGATCGTTCAGGAAGCGGCAGACCAGGGCCAGCAGCGGATTGTCGCAGCGCAGCGCCAGCACGGTGTGGAATTCCAGCTCGGCCATGCGCTGGGCCTGGCGCGCCTCCGGCGTGGCGGCGGCCGGAACGCACAGGGCCACCAGGTCCTCCAGCCGGGCGAAATCGGCGGCATCGAGCCGCCCCACCACCGCCGCCGCCAGTTCCGGCTCCACCAGCTTGCGCAAGGCGTAAAGATCGGCGCCGCTGGGGCGCTGGAAATGCAGATAGTTGCGCAACAGATCGGTGGCGTGCTCGAAGCTGACGCTGCCCAGGGTGGCGCCGCCGCCCGGCCCGGTGCGGATGCGCACCAGCCCCTGCACCTCCAGCGATTTCAGCGCCTCGCGGATGGTGCCCTTGGAGCAGGCGAAGCGCTCCATCAGCTCCTTCTCGTTGGGCAGACGGTCGCCCGGCGCCAGCTGCCCGGCCATGATCCAGCGCTTGACCTCGGCGACGATGAGATCGGCGCGCTTGGGGCGGCGGGATGAAGGGACAACGGCCATAAGCGACGGATCCTGGCTGGTTTCCCCCGGACTTTACCCCAGGGCAATCGCGTGAACGCGCAAAAAATGCCCGTCTTGACGAGATATTCGTCGCGTTGGCGCATTGAGCGCCCGCGCGACCGTTCGCGCGCAAGCCAAGCGGGCGGATGCCCGCGCCCGGCGATTGAGGGACAATGAAGTAACAAAGGGGCAATCGGGGGCACCCGATCGCCCCTGACTTTAACCGCCTCCATTGACAAAGGAAAGGGAATGGCGCTAGATGGCCCCGCTATTTATGCGCATAAATTAACCATGCCTTGGGAGATCCTTCATGGCCGGCGACGCGACTTTTCAGTGGGATGATCCGCTTCTGCTTCAAGACACCCTGAGCGACGAGGAACGGCTGGTCATGGACAGCGCCCGCGCCTATTGCCAGGACCGCCTGCAAAGCCGGGTTCTGGAGGCGCACCGCCATGAACGCTTCGACCGCGAGATCCTGCGCGAGATGGGGGGCCTGGGCATGCTGGGCGCCACCATCGAGGGCTACGGCTGCGCCGGGGTCAATCATGTGTGCTACGGGCTGCTGGCCCGCGAGGTGGAACGGGTGGACAGCGGCTACCGTTCGGCCATGAGCGTGCAGTCCTCGCTGGTGATGCATCCCATCCACGCCTACGGCTCGGAAGAACAGCGCCGGCGCTTTCTGCCCGCCCTGGCCAGCGGCGACATGGTGGGCTGTTTCGGCCTGACCGAGCCCGACCACGGCTCCGATCCGGCGGGCATGAAAAGCCGCGCCGTGGCGGTGGCGGGCGGCTACCGGCTTTCCGGCGCCAAGATGTGGATCACCAATTCGCCCATCGCCGATATCGCCATCGTCTGGGCCAAGCTCGACGGCGTGATCCGCGGCTTCATCCTGGAACGGGGCATGGCCGGCCTCTCCACCCCGAAGATCGAGGGCAAGTTCTCGCTGCGCGCCTCCATCACCGGCGAAATCGTCATGGACGAGGTGTTCGTGCCCGAGGCCAACCTGCTGCCCGGCGTCTCCGGTCTGAAAGGCCCCTTCGGCTGCCTGAACAAGGCCCGCTACGGCATTGCCTGGGGGGTGCTGGGCGCCGCCGAATTCTGCTGGCACGCCGCCCGCCGGTACACGTTGGACCGCAAACAGTTCAACCGGCCGCTGGCCGCCAACCAGCTGGTGCAGCTGAAGCTGGCCGACATGCAGACCGAGATCACCCTGGGGCTGGCCGCCGTGCTGCGCCTGGGCCGGATGATGGACGAGGGCCGCGCCGCCCCCGAGGCCATCTCGCTTCTGAAGCGCAACAATTGCGGCAAGGCCCTGGCCATCGCCCGCGTGGCCCGCGACATGCACGGCGGCAACGGCATTTCCGACGAGTTCCACGTTATCCGCCATGTCCTCAACCTGGAGGCCGTCAACACCTACGAGGGCACCCACGACATCCACGGCCTGATCCTGGGCCGGGCCCAGACCGGTTTGCAGGCCTTCTGCTGATGGGCGGACTGCTGGCGGGCGTGCGCGTTCTGGAACTGTCGCGCATTCTGGCCGGCCCCTGGGCCGGCCAGGTGCTGGCCGATCTGGGCGCCGAGGTCATCAAGGTGGAAAACCCCAGCGGCGGCGACGATACCCGCAGCTGGGGCCCGCCCTTCGTCACCGATGCCGAAGGCGCCGCCATCGCCGATCTGTCGGCCTATTTCCTGGCCGCCAACCGCGGCAAGCGCTCGGTGCGGGTGGATTTCACCCGGCCCGAGGGCCAGGAGCAGGTGCGCCGTCTGGCGGCGCACTGCGATGTGGTGATCGAGAATTTCAAGGTGGGGGGCCTGGCGAAATACGGCCTCGATTACCCCGGCCTGAAGGCCCTGAACCCCACCCTGGTCTATGCCTCCATCACCGGCTTCGGCCAGACCGGGCCCTACGCCCACCGCGCCGGCTACGATTTCATGATCCAGGGCCTGGGCGGGCTGATGAGCCTGACCGGCCAGCCCGACGGCGAACCGGTGAAGGTGGGGGTGGCCCTGACCGACGTGCTGACCGGGCTTTACACCGCCATCGGCGTGCTGGCCGCCCTGCATCACGCCCGCGCCAGCGGCGAAAGCCATTATCTCGACGTGGCCCTGCTCGACGTGCAGGTGGCCAGCCTGGCCAATCAGGCGCTGAATTATCTGGTGTCGGGGCGGGCGCCGGCGCGGCTGGGCAACAGCCACCCCAATATCGTGCCCTATCAGGCCTTCGCCACCGCCGACGGCCATATCATCCTGGCGGTGGGCAACGACGGCCAGTTCGCCCGCTTCGTTCAGGTGGCGGGCCGCCCCGAGCTGGCCGCCGATCCCCGTTTCGCCACCAATCCGGAGCGGGTGGCGCACCGCGATCTGCTGGTGCCGCTGCTGGCCGATCTGCTGAAAACCCGCCCCAGCCGCGACTGGCTGGCGGCGCTGGAGGCGGTGGGCGTGCCCTCGGGCCCCATCAACGCCATGGACGCGGTGTTCGCCGATCCCCAGGTGGCGGCGCGCGGCCTGAAGCTGGAGCACCGCCTGGAAGACGGCACGCCGCTGCCCGGCGTGGCCCTGCCCTTTTGCGTGGACGGCCGCCGCCCCCAGGCCGAGGGCGCCCCGCCCCGCCTGGGCCAGCACGACGCCCTGCTGACCGCCTGAACAGCAAAACGGGCGGCAGAGCCTCCTGGCCCTGCCGCCCGCTTTTATACCAACCGCCCAATGAATTGACCGGTTGTATCGTCCCTCGCCGGGCGGCGGCATCCGCCGCCTTGGCCGCTCGCTCAAGGCTCGCTGGAGACCGGCCAACGAGTCACTTCAATGGTTGGCCGGTATTATACCAACCGGCCAATGGTTGGCCGGTTGTAGTGTCCCTCGCCGGGCGGCGGCATCCGCCGCCTTGGCCGCTCGCTCAATGCTCGCTGGAAACCGGCCAACCCATCACGTCAATGGTTGGCCACTTTTATACCAACCGGCCTGGTTTGGCCTTAGCGCGCCGGCAGCTTGGCCACCGCCTCGATCTCCACCAGCACGTCGCGCGGCAGGCGGGCCACCTGCACGGTGGAGCGGGCCGGCTTATGGCCGTTGAAGAGCTTTTCGTAAACGGCGTTCAGCTTGGCGAAATCGCCCAGATCCTGCACGAACACCGTGGTTTTCACCACGCAATCCAGGCTGGCCCCGGCCTCGGCGAGGATGGCGGCGAGGTTGGCCAGCACCTGGGTGGTCTGTTCCTCGATGCCGCCCGCCACCAGTTCGCCGGCGGCGGTCAGGGGAATGGCGCCCGAGGTGTAGATCCAGCCGTCCTGCACGATGGCCTGGGAATAGGGGCCGATGGCGGCGGGCGCCTTGGCGCTGTTGACGACCTGCATGAAAAACCTCTCCGTTGGAAACGATATTTGGGGAAACAGTTTAAGCCGCGCGGCCGTAGCGATCCAGGGTCAAACCGCCCATGTCGATCTCCGGCGTTTTGCCCGAGATCAGATCGGCCAGCACCCGGCCCGAGCCGCAGGCCATGGTCCAGCCCAGGGTGCCGTGGCCGGTATTGAGGTAAAGGCCGCCGTAGCCGGTGGGGCCGACGATGGGGGTGCCGTCGGGGGTCATGGGGCGCAGGCCGCACCAGAACTCGGCCTGGGCCAGATCGCCGCCGCCGGGATAAAGATCGTTGACCACATATTCCACGGTTTCGCGGCGGGCCTGCGGCAGATCCAGATTATAGCCGTTCAGCTCGGCCATGCCGGCCACGCGGATGCGGTCGCCCAGACGGGTCACCGCCACCTTGTGGGTTTCGTCGAGAATGGTGGACACCGGGGCGCGGGCCTCGTCGATGATGGGCAGGGTGATGGAATAGCCCTTCACCGGATAGACCGGAATGGAAAAGCCCAAAGGCTCCAGCAGGAAGCGCGAATAGCTGCCCAGGGCCACCACCACGGCATCGGCGCGGGCCTCGCCCTGATCGGTCAGCGCCCCCACCACCCGGCCGCCGGTGTGGATCAGGCCCTTCACCGTGGTGTTGAAGCGGAACTCCACCCCCAGGGCGGCGGCCTGTCCGGCCAGGGCGTTGGTGAATTTGAAGCAGTCGCCGGTTTCGTCGCCGGGCAGCAGCAGCCCGCCGACGATGCGGCTTTTCTCCAGGCCGGGCTCATGGCGCAGGCAGCCCTCCACATCCAGCGCCTCATAGGGCACGCCGAACTGGTCGAGCACCGCCATATCGGCGGCGGCGGCCTCCACCTGCCGCGGCTTGCGGAACAGCTGCAAGGTGCCCTGGCTGCGCTCGTCGTAGGTGATGCCGATATCGGCGCGCAAGGCCCGCAGCACATCGCGGCTGTATTCGGCCAGCCGCACCATGCGCCCCTTGTTCAGGGCATAGCGGGCGCTGGTGCAGTTGCGCAGCATGGAGGCCATCCACTTCCACTGGAAGGGATCGAGATGCGGCCGCAAAATCAGCGGCGCATGGCGCATGAACATCCATTTGACCGCTTTCACCGGCACGCCGGGCGCCGCCCACGGCGCCGAATAGCCGGGCGACACCTCGCCGGCGTTGGCGAAGCTGGTTTCCTGGGCCGGGCTGGGCTGGCGATCGATCACCACCACCTCGTGGCCGGACTTGGCCAGGAAATAGGCGGTGCTGGTGCCCAGAACACCGCTGCCGAGAACGATGATCTTCACGATAAATCTCCCTGTTCGCCGGTAGGTTCGGCCCCGCCGCGATAGGCGCGGTGATAGCGCGCTCCCAGCAGGGTGAGGATTTCATAGCCGATGGTATTGGCCTGGACGGCGATGGCATCGGGCGGGGCGGCATCGCCGCCCATCAGATCCACCAACGCGCCGGGGGCGATGTCGCCGCGCACCGCCGACACATCGAGGGTGATGAGATCCATGGACACGGCGCCGATCACCGGCACCTCGTAGCCGCGCAGGCTGGCGGTGGCCTTGTTGCCCAGGCAGCGCAGAAAGCCATCGGCATAGCCCACGCCCACGGTGGCGATGCGGCATTCTGTATGGGCCACGAAACGGCCGTTATAGCCCACCGGGGTGCCGGCGGGCACGCTGCGGGTTTGGATCACCTTGCCTTGCAGGGTAACCACCGGCTTCATGGGGTTCTTGCGCCCGGCCTGGGGGGCCAGGCCGTAAAGGGCGGCGCCGGGGCGCAGCAGATCGAAATGGTAATCGGCCCCCAGGAAGATTCCGGAAGAGTTGGCGAAACTGGCCGGGGCGGCGGGCAGACGGGCGCGCAGGGCGCGGAAGCGCTGCAACGCCTCGACATTGGCCGGATGCTCGGGGATTTCCGCCCAGGACAGATGGCTCAGCACCAGCGACACCGAAATGCCGAACAGCCGCTCGGGCGCCGCATCCAGCTCGGCCAGCTCCGCCACGGACAGGCCGAGACGGGCCATGCCGCTATCCACCTGCAGGGCGGCGGGCAAAGCCATATCGGCCTTGCGCGACAGGGCGCGCCAGGCGTCGATCTGCTCCAGGCCGTTCAGCACCGGGCGCAGGCCGTGCGCCAGGAATTCGGCCTCGGCCCCCGGCATGGGGCCGTGCAGCACATAGATCAGGCAGGCGGGCGGCAGCACCCGGCGCAGGGCGATGCCCTCGTCCAGATGCGCCACGAAAAAATGGCGGCAGCCGGCGGCGGCCAGGGCCGGCCCCACCCGCGCCGCCCCCAGGCCGTAGGCATCGGCCTTCAGCACGGCGGCACAGGCGGCCCGCGCCGATTTCAGGCGCAGCAGCCGGTAATTCTCGACGATGGCGTCCAGATCCACCGTCAGCACGGCGCCGCAGCGGGCTTCGGCCGGATCGCTCCCCGCCTTTTTCGGCAGGCGGATGGGATGGACGTTGTTCATGGCACCTCCGGAACTTGCTGCCCTCTCCTTCAGCAAGCCTCGTGCCAGCATAAAAAATACAATAAAATCAGTATGTTAATTTTCAACGTCATACAGCTGTATCAAAATCGATACAAGCCAACCCCCGTCCATGCCCGAAAGAATGGCGGTTTTCCAGGCTGCGCCACTTTTTTAACCATGTATTGAAAACAAGACACTGTATCGATTTCGATACAGTGTCAGCCCAGCCCGTAGCGGCGCAGCTTGGCGGCGATGCGGCTGTGCGAGGTTTTCAGCCGCGCCGCCAGTTTGCGGCTGGAGGGATAGAGGGGATAGAGCCGGGCCAGCAGGGCCCGCTCCAGGGCGGCGACGGCACCGTCCCAATCCTCGGGCAGATCGGGGGGCAGGTCGGAGGGCGGCAGGGCTTCGTCGGGCGGCGCCAGGCCGAAATCGGCGGCGTCGAGCTGCGGGCGGTCGGTCATGGTGACGGCGCGGAAGATCACGTTCTCCAGCTGGCGCACATTGCCCGGCCAGGCATGGACCCGCAGGGCGCGGCAGGCGGCCTCGGTCAGCTGCGGCTGGGCGCGGCGCCCCTGCGCGCTGGCCCGGGCCACGAAGTGCCGGGCCAGGGCCAGGATATCGTCGCCGCGCTCGCGCAGCGGCGGCAGGGCCAGATGCAGCACGTTGAGGCGGTAGTAAAGATCCTCACGGAAGGCGCGGGTTTCCACCATCCGCGCCAGATCGCGGTGGGTGGCGCTGATGATACGCACATCCACCTTCAGCTCGCGGTCGCCGCCAACGCGGCGGAAGGTGCCGTCGTTCAGGAAGCGCAGCAGCTTGGCCTGCAGATAGGGCGACATTTCGCCGATTTCGTCCAGGAACACCGTGCCCTTGTCGGCCATTTCCAGCAGGCCGGGCTTGCCGCCGCGCTGGGCGCCGCTAAAGGCGCCGTGGGCATAGCCGAACAGCTCGCTTTCCGCCAGATTTTCCGGCACGGCGGCGCAGTTCAGGGCCAGGAAGGGGGCGGCGCGGCGGGCGCTGGCCTGATGGCAGGCCTGGGCCACCAGTTCCTTGCCGGTGCCGGTTTCCCCCAGGATCAGCAGCGGCGCATCCACCCCGGCCACCCGCAGGGCCCGCGCCTTCAGATCGCGCAAGGGCGCGGAATCGCCGATCAGGGCATCGAAACTGCCCACCTGCTGCAGGCCGTGCATGCGCTCGCCCAGGCGCACCGGGGCGTAAAGCGTCAGCACGCCGCCGGCGGCGCGGCCATCGTCGGACACCGGCGAACTGTCCAGCTGGAAGGGGCGCCCGCGCAGCAGCACCTCGCGGGCCGGGGAAATGAAGCCGCTGTCCACCAGTTCGCGCTGCAACACCGCATCGCCGAACAGCCGCGCCAGCGATTGCCCGGCCAGGGCCTTGTCGCTGACCACGCCGGCCGCCAGCGCCGCCGCCTTGTTGCCCACCAGCACCTGGCCCTGATCGTCCACCAGCAGCACCGGATCGGCCATGGCCGCCATCAGCGCATCCAGATGCAGGCGCTGGCGGGCGCCGGGCAGAATATCCACGCCGCCCGCCGCGATCACCCCTTGCAGCCCCAGCAGGGCGGCGCGCAGATCGCGCCACGATTCGGCGGTCAGCGCCGGCGCATCGACGAAGATATGCGGCGGCGTCACCTCCACCGCCGTGACATTGAAGCGGCGCCCGGCCAGCAGGGCCAGAACCTCCTGGGCGATGCCGACCCGATCCTCGAACTGCACATCGATCCGCATGAGCGCCCGCCGCCATCTACTTATATCCGCCTGTTCTATACCGCCCTCCGCCCCGCCGCCAAGGCTTGATTTTGTGATCACATTATGAGAGCATTTTAGCGTGTATCGGGAAAAGCCCTGAGATACAGGGTGTTTTTCCGCATTATTTTGATCACATGCCCCGCCGGAGCCGCGCCATGAGCCTTGCCCTGTTTCCCACCCCCGCCCAATGCCGCGGCCAGCGGAGCCAGCCGCTGGAGCATGCCCCCTCCTATTACGCCGCCACCCGGACGCCCGCGCCCGAGCGCCCGGCGCTGGCGGGCGCCGCCGCCGCCGATGTCTGCGTGATCGGCGCCGGGTTCACCGGGCTGTCGGCGGCGCTGCATCTGGCCGAGGCCGGGTTCTCGGTGGCGGTGCTGGAGGCGGCCCGCGTCGGCTGGGGGGCCTCAGGGCGCAACGGCGGCCAGATCGTCAACGGCTACAGCCGGTCCCCGGAGCATATCCGCGCCCGCTACGGCGCCGAGGCCGAGCGGGCCCTGGGGGCGATGTCGCTGGAGGGGGCGGCCATCATCCGCCAGCGGGTGGCCCGCCACGGCATCGCCTGCGACCTGCGCGACGGCGGCTTCGTGGCCGCCTTCACCGCGAAGCAGATGCGCGAACTGGAGCGCGAGCAGCGCCATTGGCAACGGCACGGCCATCAGCAGCTGGACATGGTGGATCAGGCCGGGCTGAGGGGCATCGTCAAGAGCGACCGTTATATCGGCGGGCGGCTGGACCGGGCCGGCGGCCATCTGCACCCCCTGAATCTGGCCCTGGGCGAGGCCCGCGTCCTGGAGGAACTGGGTGGGGTGATTTACGAAAACAGCCCGGCCTTACGCATCGAGGCCGGGCCGCGCCCCCTGGTGCACACCCCGCGCGGCACCATGGCGGCGCGCTTCGTGCTGGTGTGCGGCAACGCCTATCTGGCCCGCCAGGTGGCCCCGGCCATCCACGACGACATCATGCCGGTTTCCACCCAGGTCATCACCACGGCGCCGCTGCCGCCCGACCTGCTGGCCGAACTGCTGCCCGCCGGCTATTGCGTCGAGGATCACAACTATATTCTCGACTATTACCGCCGCACCGCCGACAACCGCCTGCTGTACGGCGGCGGCTCGGTCTACGGCGGCAGCGATCCCGCCAGCGTGCCGGCCAAAATCCTGCCGCTGGTGGAAAAAACCTTCCCCGAACTGCGCGGCGTGGCGGTGGACTATGCCTGGAGCGGCAATTTCGCCCTGACCCTGACCCGCATCCCGGCCATCGGCCGCCTGTCGGGCAGCCTTTACTACAGCCACGGCGACAGCGGCCACGGCGTGACCACCACCCACCTGCTGGGCAAACTGCTGGCCGAATGCATCCAGGGCCAGGCCGAACGCTTCGACAGCTTCGCCGCCCTGCCCGCCCTGCCCTTCCCCGGCGGCCACGCCCTGCGCGTGCCCTTCAGCATGATCGGCGCCTGGTACTACGGCCTGCGCGACAAACTGGGGGTTTAGGCGGCGCGGGGATGCGGTGTGATGGCGGCGATCTCATCCAGGATCTGCCGCCGCCGCTCCATCAGATCGAAATCGGCCTGCACCCCCAGCCAAAACCCATCGGACAGGCCGAAATAGCGGGCCAGGCGTAAATCGCTATCGGCGGTAATGGCCCGCTTGCCCAGAACGATTTCATTGATGCGGCGCGGCGGCACCCCGATGGCCCGGGCCAGGGCATTCTGGCTCACCCCCATCGGTTTCAGAAAATCCTCCAGCAACATTTCACCCGGAGTCGGATTGGCGATCCGATCAGTGGTCATCGACGATTTCGACATGAGCCGGACCTCCTTCCGTCCAAACAAAACAGATGCGCCATTGATCGTTGATCCGGATGCTATGCTGCCCGGCCCGGTCCCGATGCAACGCCTCCAGATGATTGTTGGGCGGAATCCTGAGATCGTTCAGACATCTGGCGTTATTAAGCATCCGCAGCTTCCGCAAGGCCGTTTTCTGAATCTCCGAAGGCAACCTGCGGCTGACAAGGCCTTGCCAGACCAGAGCGGTTTCCTTGGCGGCGAAATCCACGATCATGCAAAATCATAACGCCCCACGTTATATAACGCAAGGCGTTATGGGGGCATGATGCTCCCTTGACAAACCGCCTTATACCAACCGCCCAATGAATTGACCGGTTGTATCGTCCCTCGCCGGGCGGCGGCATCCGCCGCCTTGGCCGCTCGCTCAATGCTCGCTGAATACCGGCCAACGAGTCACTTCAATGGTTGGCCGGTATTAGTCGCCCCCCGCACGTGGGGAAGACACCAATAAAGTGGTGTCGGCCGATCATTGCCAGACCAGATCCGCCTGAAGGCGGCCAGCCCCCGGTTTGGCCATTATGCCGGCGGCTGGCCCAGGAAGAAGCGGCGCACCCAGCGGGCCACCAGGGGGGCGTCGGTTTCGGTGCCGGCGGTCAGGTCGCTTAAGGCCTCGCGGCCCAGGTCGGTCGGCACGGTTTTGCCGCTGTTGGCCTGCAGCAGGGCGCGTTCGAACTCCACCGAGAATTCCGGATGGGCCTGCAGGCTGAAGGCCTTGTCGCCATAGGCCAGCCCGGCCACCGGGCAGGCGATGGCGGTGGCGATGATCTCGGCGCCGTCGGGGATTTCCTGCACCTGATCCTGGTGGAAGGCGTTCAGCACGATGCTGTCCGGGGCCGGGTCCATCCAATCGGGGCGTTTGACCAGATGGTAGCGTTTCAGCCCCAGCTGCCAGCCCTGGCCGGCCTTTTTCACCACGCCGCCCATGGCCTTGGCCAGAATCTGGTGGCCGAAGCAGATGCCGAAGATGGGCCGTTCCGCCGCCATGGCGTGGCGCAGAAAACTTTCCAGCCGCAGCATCCAGGGGGTTTCCTCCATCACCGCGAAGCGCGAGCCGGTCACCACGTAGCCGTCGCAGTCGTCCACCTCGGCCGGCAGCTCATCCTCCAGCACCGCGTAGCGGGCGAATTCCAGCTGGCCGTCGCCGGCGGCCAGCAAGGTGGCCACCATATCGGGATAGGAGCCGTATTCGGCGGCCAGCGAGGGCGCCGGGCGCCCGGTTTCCAGAATGCCAATGCGCATCATATCGACCCCAGATAAGTGGCGTATTCCACGTCGGTCACCCGCTTGCCCAGCTCGGCCCGCTCCTGCGCCTTGCAGGTGGCGAAGGCCCGCATGAACAGCGGCCCCAGGTAACGGCCCAGGGTTTCGGCCCCCGCCTCGAAGGCGGCGATGGCCGCGCCCCAGTCGGTGGGCAGCGCCGCCGAAACCGCCTGGCCGCCGCCATAGCCGTCGCCGGTCAGGGCGGTGGGCGGTTGGCGCCGCTGCTCCAGGCCGTGCAGCACCCCGGCCAGAATGGCCGCCACCACCAGATAGGGATTGGCGTCGGCCCCGGCCAGACGGTGCTCGAAGCGCCGCGCCTTGGGCGAACTGGTGGGAATGCGCACGGCGGTGGTGCGGTTCTCGTAGCCCCAGTTGGCCGCCACCGGGGCATGGCAGCCCGGCAGGAAGCGGCGGTAGGAGTTCTGATGCGGCGCGAAGATCAGCATGGAGGCGGGCATCAGCTCGATCATGCCGGCCACGGCATGGCGCAGGGCCTCGCCGCCCGCATCGCCACCGTCATCGAAGATGTTGCGCCCCGCGGCATCCAGCAGGCTGGCATGCAGATGAAAGCCGCTGCCCGCCGCCTCGCCGTAGGGCTTGGCCATGAAGGTGGCGTGCAGGCCGTGGCGGCGGGCCACCGCCCGCACCGTGCGCTTCAGCAGCACGGCATGATCGGCGGCCAGCAGCGGATCGGCCACATGGTTGAGGTTGACCTCGAACTGGCCGGGGCCGAATTCCACGATGATGGTGTCGGTGGGCAGGCCCTGGGCGCGGCAGGCGTCGCGGATGGCGGTGAGCACATCGTTGAACTCGTCCAGCTCCTCCATGGAATAAACGCGCGGCCCGTCCAGTGCGTAGCCGCTTTTGGGAGCGGCGGGCGGACGCGGACGGCCGCCGCCGGCGGCATCGCCGGCCATCAGATAGAATTCCAGCTCGGTGGCCACCACCGGGGTCAGGCCCAGGGCGGCGAAACGCTCCACCACCCCCTTCAGGATCTGGCGCGGATCGCCGCCGAAGGGGCGGCCGTCCACCTCCTCCATCATGGTCAGCATCTGCAGGCGGGGCCGCTCGCTCCACGGCATGGCCAGCAGGCCGGGGCCGCAGGGCTTGCACACCCCGTCGCCGTCGCCGCTTTCCCAGACCAGGCCGTTGGCCAGCACGTCATGCCCCCAGATATCCAGGCACAGCACCGAGCGCGGAAATTTCATGCCGTCGGAGAACACCTTGTCGAGGCTGGCGGCGGGCACCCGTTTGCCGCGCAGGATGCCGTTGAGGTCGGCGGCCAGGAGATCGATCTCCTCCACCGCGGGGTTGGCTGCCAGGGCAGCGCGGGCCGTCTCAAGCGTCACATCGTTGACCATTTGCCCTCGACCTTCTCTTCGGGTTCATATAACCCTTGCAGTTTAGCCTGGACTGCGCTCAGGCTTCCCGTAAAATGTGATCACGTTTAACCCGTCCCGTCAAGTCTCCCTCGTTCGCCGGAGTTTTCGCCGATGGCCCCCACCCCGCCGCTGTCCCTGCCCGTTTCCCCGCGCCACCCCAAGGAAACGGTCAATCAGTGGGCCTATCGCTCGTTGCGCCAGGCGGTGATGGTGGGGCTGATCCCGCCCGGACGCTCGCTGACCATCCGCGACGTGGCCGCCGCCCTGGCGGTCAGCACCATGCCGGTGCGCGAGGCCCTGCGCCGTCTGGCCAGCGAACAGGCCCTGGAGGTGCAGGACAACCGCCGCATCCAGGTGCCGCAGATGACGGTGGCCAAATTCCGCGAGCTGTGCGAACTGCGCATCGCCCTGGAATGCCACGCCGCCGAACGGGCCCTGCCCTATGTGACCCCGGCCCGCATCGACCAGCTGACCCAGATCGACCGCCGCATCGACGAGGCTCAAGCCGCCGGCGACCGCGAGGGGGTGACCATCCACAACCAGGATTTTCACCGCCATCTCTACGAAGCCAACCCCCATCAGGTGATCATGCCGCTGGTGGAAAGCGTGTGGCTGCAGTTGGGGCCCTTTACCCGGCTGGCCTTGTCCAAGCTGAACGACTTCTACCATGTGGACCGCCATTCCGAGGCCCTGGCCGCCCTGAAGAAACACGATCTGCTGGCCCTGCGCATCGCCCTGGAGGCCGATATCCGCGACGGCATCACCCATGTGGGCACCGCCGAACTGCTGAGCGCCTACGTGGAAAACGCCGGCATGGTGGGCTAGCCCCCAGGGTCATCGGATGAACGCGCGGGCGTTGTTTGACACCGAACCGCCTTCATCGCGATGGCGCGTTGAGCGCCCGCGCGAGCGTTCGCGCGCAAGCCAAGCTGGCGGTACGCCAGCGCCCGGCGATTGAGGGACGCCCATCAAACAGGGCAATCGGCTTCACCCGATTGCCCTGGGCTAGCCCCGCCTTCTGCGATCTCTCTCTTCTTGACAGTGGCCGGGCCTTGCGCTCACACTCGCCTTCGTAAAGTGATCACATTTTGCGAGGCCCGCCATGTCTTCCCCCTCCGCCGACGCCTTCGCGCAGTGGCGCCAGCGCGCCGAGTCCTTAAACATCCGCTCCCAGGCCTTCATCGACGGCCGTTTCACCGATGCCCTCGACGGCAGGCGCTTCGACTGCGTCAGCCCCATTGACGGCCGGGTGATCGCCCAGGTGGCGGAAGGCGGCGCCGCCGATATCGACCGTGCCGTGGCCGCCGCCCGCCGCGCCTTCGAAGACCGCCGCTGGGCCGGCCTGGCGCCCGCCCGCCGCAAGGCGGTGCTGCTGGCCTTCGCCGATCAGGTGGCCCGGCATGCCGAGGAACTGGCCCTGCTGGAAAGCCTCGACATGGGCAAGCCCATCTCCGATGCCCTGTCGGTCGACAGCCCGGCCACCGCCCGCTGCCTGCGCTGGTACGGCGAGGCGGTGGACAAGCTCTACGGCGAGATCGCCCCCACCGCCGACGACACCATCGCCACCATCACCCGCGAACCCCTGGGCGTGGTGGGCGTGGTGGTGCCGTGGAATTTCCCCATGATCATGGCGGCCTGGAAGATCGCCCCGGCCCTGGCCGCCGGCAATTCGGTGGTGCTGAAACCGGCCGAGCAAAGCCCGCTCACCGCGCTGCGCCTGGCCGAACTGGCCGCCGAGGCCGGCATCCCCGCCGGGGTGTTCAACGTGGTGCCGGGCTTCGGCCCGGTGGCGGGCCAGGCCCTGGGCCTGCACCCCGATGTGGACGGCGCCTTCTTTACCGGCTCCACCGAGGTGGGCAAGCTGTTCCTGCACTATTCCAGCCAGTCCAACATGAAGCGCATCGGCCTCGAATGCGGCGGCAAAAGCGCCCACATCGTCATGGACCGCTGCCAGGATCTGGAGGCCGCCGCCAGCGCCGCCGCCGGGGCCATCTTCTTCAACCAGGGCGAAATGTGCACCGCCGGTTCGCGGCTGGTGCTGCACAAGGCGGTGAAGGATCAGGTGCTGGAACGCCTGGTGGCGCTGGCCGCCGGCTACAGCCCCGGCCACCCCCTGCACCCCGCCACCACCATGGGCGCCCTGGTGGACCACCGCCATGCCGAGCGGGTGCTGGGCTATGTGGACAAGGGCCGCGCCGAGGGGGCCCGCGTGGTCTGCGGCGGCGAACGGGCCGAACCGGTGCCGGGCGGCGCCTATGTGCAGCCCACCATCTTCGATCAGGTGACCCCGAAAATGACCATCGCCCGCGAGGAAATCTTCGGCCCGGTGCTGGCGGTGCTGACCGTGGACAGCGAGGAGGAGGCCATCGCCGTGGCCAACGACAGCGACTACGGCCTGGCCGCCGCCGTGTGGTCGGACGATGTCAGCCAGCTGCACCGCATGACCAGGCGGCTGCGCGCCGGGGTGGTCTATGCCAACTGCTACGACGCCGACGATCTGACCGTGCCGTTCGGCGGCTTCAAGCAATCGGGCATCGGCCGCGACAAATCGCTGCACGCCTTCGACAAATATACCGAACTGAAAAGCACCTGGCTGCGCCTGCGCTGACGCGAACGCCGCCCCATCCGACGCACTGGAGCATCACACCGATGAACAAGGTCAACAAGGGTACCGCCTATTGGCAGGATCTGGACCGCCAGCACCACTGGCACCCCTTCACCGACAGCCAGGCCCTGAACGCCAAGGGGGCGCGCGTCATCACCCGCGCCGAGGGAGTGTGGCTGTGGGATTCCGAGGGCAACCGCATCCTCGACGGCATGGCCGGGCTGTGGTGCGTCAATCTGGGCTATGGCCGCGCCGAACTGATCGAGGCCGCCGCCGCCCAGATGCGCGAACTGCCCTACTATAACTGCTTCTTCCAGACCACCACCCCGGCGGCCACCGAACTGGCCGCCGCCGTGGCCTCGGTCACGCCGCCGGGCCTCGACCGCGTCTTCTTCGCCGGATCGGGCTCGGAAGCCATCGATACCGCCATCCGCATGGTGCGCACCTATTGGGCCACGGCCGGGAAGAAGCCCTACAAGAACTGGATCATCGCCCGCGACAACGCCTATCACGGCTCGTCCATCGGCGGCGCCTCCATCGGCGGCATGGCGGTGATGCATGCCCAGGGCGCCCCCATGGTGCCCCATGTGGCCCACGTGCCCCAGCCCTACTGGTACGGCGAGGCCCCCGAGGGCATGAGCCCCGAGGCGTTCGGCCTGGCCCGCGCCCGTCTGATCGAGGACAAGATCCTGGAACTGGGCCCCGACAACGTGGCCGCGGTGTTCGGCGAGCCGATCCAGGGCGCCGGCGGCGTCATCGTGCCGCCGGCCAGCTATTGGCCCGAGGTGCAGCGCATCTGCCGCAAGTACGACGTGCTGCTGGTGGCCGACGAGGTGATCTGCGGCTATGGCCGCACCGGCGCCTGGTTCGGCAGCCAGACCTTCGGCATCGAGCCCGATCTGATGACCATGGCCAAGGGCATGAGCTCGGGCTATCTGCCCATCTCGGCGGTGGCGGTGGGCCGGCGCGTGGCCGAGGGCCTGATGGCCCATGCCGGCGAGTTCTATCACGGCTATACCTATTCCGGCCATCCGGTGGCCGCCGCCGTGGCCCTGCGCACCATCGAGATCCTGAAGACGGAAAAACTGGTGGAGCGGGTGCAAAGCGACATCGGCCCCTATTTCCAGGACCGCCTGGCCACCCTGCTCGACCACCCGCTGGTGGGCCATATCGACGGCACCGGCCTGGTGGCCGGCATCGCCCTGGTGGACAGCAAAAACCCGAAACGCTTCTTCGAGGATGGCGGCAGGATCGGCCTGCTGTGCCGCGATCACTGCTTCCGCGAAGGGCTGATCATGCGCGCCGTGGGCTCGCGCATGGTGCTGTCGCCGCCGCTGGTCATCAGCCGCGACGAGGTGGACCAGCTGGTGGCCCTGGCCCGGCGCTGCCTGGATCTGACCGCCCGCGATCTCGGGCGCTGACTCCGGCCAATCGTTGAGGTGACGGGTTGGCCGGTTTCCAGCGAGCCTTGAGCGAACGGCCAAGGCGGCGGATGCCGCCGCCCGGCGAGGGACGATACAACCGGGCAATGCATTGGCCGGTTGGTATGGAAACGGCGCCGGGAGCAAATCCCGGCGCCGGCCGGCATCATTCGCGGATTTCCCCCACCTTGACCGGGGTGTCGAACTTGGCGCGGTCCAGCACCAGGGTCTGCTCGGCGCCGCCGTCCTCGATCACGCAGGTGGTGGTGTTCTCGGCCGGGGCGATGGGGCTGCGGAACACCGAAACCGGGCTTTTGGCGGTGATCGCGTAGATATCGTAGTCGGCGGCCACCGAGCTGGGCGGCAGGGCGAAATGATCGGCCAGCAGCGTCGGCATGGCCTTCTCCCGGTCGATCACCTCGACCGTGGCCCAATAGCCGGTATAGGCGCTGGGCAGGCTGCCGGCCGGCACGATCTTTTCCAGCCTGGTCCCCGGCGCCAGCAGCCGCTTGACCGGAACCTTGGCGCCCGAGCTCCAATAGCCCTGGGCATAGGCCTTGGATTTGTCGCCGTTGCCGGCCGTCCTCAGCATCGCCACCATGTCCAGCCCCACCGGGAACCGCCCCACATCGCTGGTCAGCCCCTTGGCCGACCAGCCCAGATTGGGATTGCCGGGGGGCGCCGTTGCGGGGGTGCAGCCGGGCAGCAGGCCCGCCGCCTGGGCCAGCGGAGCGGCCAGGGTCATAAAAGCCAGCAGCAGAACGGTAAAACGCCTGGACATGCGCAACTCCTGTCTTAAACTTTATACCGGCCAACCATTGAAGTGACTCGTTGGCCCGTATCCAGCGAGCATTGAGCGAGCGGCCAAGGCGGCGGATGCCGCCGCCCGGCGAGGGACGATACAACCGGGCAATGCATTGGCCGGTTGGTATGAGACGGAAAAACCCGTACAAGGCCATTTTATAAAGCCTTCGTCCGCCCGCCCCTCGCGGGAAGTTTTCCCGCACCGCGGCGCCCCAACCTCAAATGCAATCAATGCATGGCTGCCATCAACAAAAGACTGGAACTGCCCCGGCGGTTGAGGCAAAAGCGTGGAGGGGACGCGGCGCCGACCGCCCATAAAGGAGGCTTCATGCCTTTTTTTTATGCAAAATCGGATTTATACGCATCAATGCTCATTAGATAGCCATTTCCGCATTGACAGGCGAAAGAGGCCGGCGGAATAATATGATCACATTTACCGATCCCGCCCCAGGGCGGCGCCGGATGTGAACTGAGCATTATCGCGTTTCCCCGGACAGTCCGGTTTTCCCTGTAACCAACCGAAATGAGTGAAAGGGTGCGGTCCATGGCCAAATTACATTTCCGAACCGCGGCGGCGATCGCCGTTGCCCTGGCAAGCTTCGTCTGCCTGGGGGCGCGCGCCGAGGATGCGCAGCTCAACGTTTATAACTGGAACGACTATATCGCTCCCGATACCGTTCCCAATTTCGAGAAGGCCACCGGCATCAAGGTCAATTACGACCTTTACGACGCCAACGAAACCCTGGAGGCCAAGCTGTCGGCCGGCCACTCCGGCTACGACGTGGTGGTGCCCACCCTGGTGCCCTTCGGCGCCCGCCAGATCAAGGCCGGCTTTTACAGGACGCTCGATAAGAGCAAGCTGCCCAACTACAAGCATCTGGACCAGGGCCTGCTGAAGCGCATGGCCGAATACGATCCCGGCAACCAGCACCTGATCCCCTATCTCACCGGCCTTCTGGGCATCGCCTACAATGTGGACATGATCAAGAAGATCATGCCCAACGCCCCGGTGGACAGCCTGCGCATGATCTTCGACCCCACCATCCTGGCCAAGTTCAAGGATTGCGGCGTTTCGATGATCGATTCCCCCACCGAGGTGTTCCCGCCGGCGCTGAAATATGCCGGTCTTGATCCCAACAGCCAGTCGCCCGCCGCCCTCAAGAAGGCCGCCGACGTGCTGACGAAGATCCGTCCCTCCATCCGCCGCTATGACAGCTCGGGCTACATCAACGCCCTGGCCAACGGCGACATCTGCCTGGCCTGGGGCTATTCCTCGGATATCCAGATCGCCAAGCACCGCGCCATGGAAGCCGGCAAGGGCGTGCAGATCGCCTTCTCCATCCCCAAGGAAGGCGCCCAGCGCTATATCGACACCATGGGCATTCCCGCCGACGCCCCGCACCCCGAGGCCGCGCTGAAGTTCCTGAACTACATCATGACGCCGCAGGTGATCGCCAAGACCACCAACAAGATCTATGTGCAAAGCGGCAACGCCGACGCGCGGAAATATACCGATGCGGCTCTGGCCAACGATCCCACCATCTTCACCAGCCCCGAGGTGGAAGCCACCATCTATTCCATCGTGCCCTCCACCCCTGCGGTGGACCGCCTGCGCACCCGCCTGTGGACGCGTGTGAAAACCGGCGAGTAAGCGAACGGAGCGGACCGGGCGCCACGGCGCGCCCGGTCCCGCCCCGGCGTCCGATCCGAGATCCATAGCCCAGGAGTGCCCGTCCATCATGTTGTTCGCCAGCAACGACCGTTTCCAGCCCTGGCTCGACCCCACGGCCACGCCTCAGCTCCGGATCGAGAATGTTGTCAAAACCTTCGACGATTTCACCGCCGTCGATGACGTCAGCCTCGATATCTACCGCGGTGAATTCTTCTCGCTCCTCGGCGGCTCCGGCTGCGGCAAAACCACCCTGCTGCGCATGATGGCCGGCTTCGCCACCCCCGATAAGGGCCGCATCTTCATCGAGGACACCGATCTGGTGCCGCTGCCGCCCTACGAACGCCCCCTCAACATGATGTTCCAGAGCTATGCCCTGTTCCCGCACATGAGCGTGGAAAAGAACATCGCCTTCGGCCTGAAGCGCGACGGCATGGCCAAGGATGAAATCGCCGAGCGCGTCGCCAAGGTGCTGGACCTGGTGCAGCTGTCGTCGTTCGCGGCGCGCAAGCCGTCGCAGTTGTCGGGCGGCCAGCGCCAGCGCGTGGCCCTGGCCCGCTCGCTGGTCAAGCGCCCCAAGGTGCTGCTGCTGGACGAGCCGCTGTCGGCGCTGGATAAAAAACTGCGCGAGGCCACCCAGTACGAGCTGGTCACCATCCAGCAGCAGGTGGGCATCACCTTCATCATGGTGACGCACGACCAGGAGGAGGCCATGACCATGTCCACCCGCATCGCGGTGATGGACAAGGGCAAGCTGGTGCAGCTGGGCACCCCGGCCGAGATCTACGAATATCCGCAGAACCGCTTCGTGGCCGGCTTCATCGGCTCGGTCAACATGTTCGAGGGGCCGCTACGGGAAAACCACGCCGATTACGCCGTGGTGGATTGCCCCGACTGGGGCGGCCCCATCGAGGTGGGGCGCGGCATCGGCTACGGCCTGGGCCATCTGACCACCCTGGCCATCCGCCCGGAAAAAATCCAGATCGCCAAGCTGGATCAGCCCTTCGCCCCGGCCAACCGCGCCACCGCCCGCGTCAAGGACATGGCCTATCTCGGCAACAGCTACGTCTACCACGTGGTGCTGGAAAGCGGCCAGGTGCTGAAGGTGACCACCCCCAACATGGGCCTGACCCCGGAGCAGCAGATTTCCCGCGACGAGGACGTGCAGATCGGCTGGGATCCCGCCGCCTGCATCGTGGTGGAACCATGAGGCCCGTGCGCTTCCTGGGCGTGCCCAAACCCGGCCAGGGCCGGGGCTGGGTCATCAGCGGCCCCTTCCTGTGGTTCCTGATCTTCTTCCTGGTGCCGTTCCTGGTGGTGGTGAAGATCAGCCTGTCCACCGCCGAAATCGCCATTCCGCCCTACGCGCCGCTGTTCACCCTGACCGACGACGGCACCTTGTCGGTGGCCCTGCATCTGGGCAACTTCCAGTACATCTTCAGCGATCCAGAATATGTGCTGGCCTATTTGAGCTCGCTGCGCTACGCCGCCGGCACCGCCCTCATCACCCTGCTGATCGGCTATCCGGTGGCCTACGGCATCGCCACCAGCCGCCCCGGCATCCGCCCCGCCCTGCTGATGCTGGTGGTGATGCCGTTCTGGACCAGCTTCCTGATCCGCGTCTATGCCTGGATCGGCATCCTGAAACCCAACGGCCTCATCAATAATTTCCTGATGTGGCTGGGGGTGATCCATCAGCCGCTGGAAATCCTCAACAACCAGTTTTCCATCTTCGTCGGCATGGTCTACGCCTATCTGCCCTTCATGATCCTGCCGCTCTACGCCTGCCTGGAAAAGCTCGATCATTCGCTGCTGGAGGCGGCCGGCGATCTGGGCGCCCGGCCGTTCCGCGCCTTCCTCTCCATCACCCTGCCGCTGTCGCTGCCGGGCATCGTCGCCGGCTCGCTGCTGGTGTTCATCCCGGCGGTGGGCGAATACATCATCCCCACCCTGCTGGGCGGCCCCAGCACCCTGACCATCGGCACCGTGCTGTGGAACGAGTTCTTCAACAACCACGACTGGCCGGTGGCCTCCACCGTGGCCGTGGCCCTGATCGTGCTGCTGGTGGGCCCCCTGATGCTGCTGCAGCACTCCCAGGCCAAGGAGGAGACACGATGATCGGCAAGGCTTTGCAGGGACGCGGCGTGCTCCGCGTCATGATGGTCCTGGTGATGATCTTCCTTTACGCCCCCATCGTCTCGATCATCGTCTATTCCTTCAACGAATCGCAGCTGGTCACCGTGTGGTCGCATTTCTCGACCAAATGGTACGGCGCCCTGCTGCACGACGACCAGATCCTCGATGCCGCCCGCATCTCGCTGGAGGTGGCGTTGAGCGCCGCCAGCGGATCGCTGGTGATGGGCACCCTGGCCGGCTATATCCTGACCCGCTTCACCCGCTTCAAGGGCCGCACCCTGTTTTCCGGCATGGTGATGGCGCCGCTGGTGATGCCGGAAATCATCATGGGCATCTCGCTGCTGCTGCTGTTCGTGGGCATGGAGCAGCTCTTCGGCTGGCCGGAACGGGATATCCAGACCATCGTCATCGCCCATATCACCTTCTCCACCGCCTTCGTCGCCGTGGTGGTGCAAAGCCGCCTGCGCGATATCGACGTTTCGGTGGAAGAGGCGGCCATGGATCTGGGCGCCCGCCCGGTGGACGTGTTCTTCCTGATCACCCTGCCGCTGATGGTGCCGGCCCTGGTCTCGGGCTGGCTGCTGGCCTTTTCCCTCAGCCTCGACGATCTGGTGATCACCGCCTTCGTCTCCGGCCCCGGCTCCACCACCCTGCCCATGGTGATCTTTTCCAAGGTGCGGCTGGGCCTGAACCCGGAAATCAACGCCCTGGCCACCCTGATCATCCTGCTGGTGGGCCTGGCCTCCGGCATCGGCGCCTTCAAGACCGCCTTCAAACCGGCGCCCAAGGCCGCCTGAGCCCTTATACCAACCGCCCAATGAATTGACCGGTTGTATCGTCCCTCGCCGGGCGGCGGCATCCGCCGCCTTGGCCGCTCGCTCAATGCTCGCTGAATACCGGCCAACCCGTCACTTCAAGGGTTGGCCGGTATCCCACCAACCGGCCAATGCATTGACCGGTTGTATCGTCCCTCGCCGGGCGGCGGCATCCGCCGCCTTGGCCGCTCGCTCAATGCTCGCTGGAAACCTGAGGGCGGAGTCCTGGAAAGCCCCCACTTTCAGCTTTCCACACCCGGCGCGCGGATGTACCGTGCCCTTATGCGCGTCCGCACCGGCCCTCGATCCGCTCCCTCCGTCCTGACCCGGTTCAGGCAGGG
>JAJZGK010000204.1 GCA_021798485.1 Pseudomonadota bacterium | reverse complement strand
CCGCCGACCAGAACAAGGGCTGGGCCGCGATCACCGGTATCGGTGTGAAGTTCTAATCTCCCTCGGGAGTTTGAACAGGGAAAGGGCGGCCTGCGGGCCGCCCTTTTTCGTGTGCGCGCGGCTGGAATAATCAGCCGCCGCTGAAGTCGAAGGCGCCGCTGAAGCCGTCGGCGGCGGCGTCGCGCCGGCCCAGGGGCGCCAGATGCCAGCGCGCCTCGATCAGTTTCAGGATCGAGGTGGTGTCGTAAACGTGGTGATCCACCCAGTGGCGGCGGGCGAAGGGGGAGAGGATCAGCGCCGGCACCCGGGCGCCGGGGCCCCAGCGGTCGCCCTTGGGCGGGGCGACATGATCCCAGAAGCCGCCGTTCTCGTCGTAGGTCACGATGATGGCGGTGCTGCGCCATTGCGGCCCGGCCATGATCTTGTCGATCAGGGCGGCGGCCTTGATATCGGCATTCTCGATGGTGGCGTAGCCGGGATGCTGGTTTTCGATGCCGAGCGGCTTATAGAAGGCCACGGCGGGCAGCCGGCCCTGGGCGATGGCCGCCGCGAAATCGCGTTCGTCCTTAAGGTGGGCCTTGCCGCCGGGGGTGCCGTCGCCATAGCGGGCGAAATAGGCGAAGGGCTGGTGATGATACTGGAAGGTGGGATCGGGATGCCCGGCCAGGGCCTTATCCCAGCCGCCGGAATACCAGGCCCAGGAAATGCCCTTGGCGGAAAGGCGGTCGCCGATGGTGGGCAGGGTTTGCGGCGGCAGCAGATCGGCGGCGGGGATGCGGGCCGGGTGCGGGGCCTCGCGGCCATAAACGGTGTTGACGGCATAGCCGTCCGGGGTGACGGCGCCATCCTTCAGCAGATGGCCCTGGCCGTCCAGGCGGGCGGTCAGGGCGGCGGGGGCCTGGGGAAAGCGCGGCGTGCAGGCGCAAATCAGCCAGGCGTGATTGAGGAACGAGCCGCCGAAGGCCCCCTGGAAATAATGATCGGCCAGGGTGAAGCGCTGGGCCAGGGCCCACATCGCCGTGTTGCGGGTATCGTAATAGCCCATGGTCAGGCCGCCGGCGTCGGATACGCTGGCGAAGCGGTCCATGCGGCCGCCGTCGATCTGCTCCTGCGCCTGATAAAAGCGGTGCACCAGATCGGGGATCGTCTGGTTCTGCGGCACATACTGGTCGATGAGGAAGGGGGCATTGACCAGATGCGGCGGAAAGCGCCGGTCGGGGCGCTTGTCCTCGGCATCGTAAACCGGCGGCAGGTGCGCCAGCACCCGGCCCTGGCCATCGGTCTGCGGCGCCCAGGCCGCCTTGGGCGCCGCCAGATCGTCGGCGCCGGGATAAAGGGCGTACATGTTGTCGAAGCTGTGGTTTTCCAGATAGATCACCACGATATGCTCAAGCCGGTCCAGCCCCGCCGCCTGGGCCGGGGCGGCCAGCAGCAGGGGCAGGGTGGCGGCGGCGCTCAGCAGCAGGGATTTGGTCATGGCGCGGGTCCCGGCAGGGGAAGACGAGCGCCGATCATACGCCGGGGGCGGCACCTTGCGGATGATGTTTTTCCGACGCCGCCGCGTCCGGCGCGCGCAGGCGGCCGCCGCAATGGGGGCAGTGCGTGGGGGCGTGCGCGGCATGTTCCAGGATCAGCGCCGCCTCCTCGTGCGTCAGGCCCAGATGCTGGCGCACCTCCTCCAGCCGGCGGCGGGCGCGGCGGGGGATCTGGCCGCTTTCGGTCAGGGCCTGTTCCACCTGATCCTGATACTGTTCGCGGCGGATGCGCAATTGTTCGGAAAAGCCCGAGGCCAGCACGCCGGCCAGCAGGGCGATCATGCCCAGGCCGGTGATGGCGGTCAGCGCCCCCACCACCCGGCCCAGCAGGGTGATGGGCACCATGTCGCCGTAGCCCACGGTGGTCATGGTCACCACCACCCACCACATGGCGGCGGGAATATTGGAAAAGGTGTGCGGCTGGGCGCCGTGTTCCACCAGATACATCAGGCTGGAGATGAAAACGATGATCACCGCGAACACGAACAGCACGGCGCCCACGGCCTTGGCCTCGCTGCGCAGCACGTCGATCACGATGGTCATGGCCTGGGAGTAGCGGGTCAGCTTGAAGATGCGCAGCAGCCGCAGCACGCGCATGGCCCGCAGGTCCATGGGCACGAAGAAGGCCAGATAGAACGGCAGCACGGCGACGAGATCGATCAGCGCCATGGGGGTGGCGATATGGCGCAGCCGCCCCAGCAGCGGGTGGCGGAAACGCGGCTGGTTCCGTTCCGGCACCGCCCACAGCCGCAGCAGATATTCCAGCGAGAAGATCAGCACGGAAAAATAATCGAAGGCGCGGAAGATATGGCCGTGGCTGTCGGCCAGGGGCTCCACCGATTCCAGAATGGTGAACAGGCAGTTGATGGTGATCAGCGCCATCAGGGTATAGTCCACCAGCCGGACCAGGGCCTCGTTATGGCCTTCCTCCCCCAGAATATGATAGGCGGCGCGGCGCAGCCGGCGGTAGGGCGAAAGGGGCTGGTGGGCGGTCATGATGGCCTGGGCGCGGGAGGACGGGGAGGGGATCCGGACGGATCCCCTCCTTGTACCATCAGGCGGCGGGCGGTTTCCAGCGCAGCACCGGGGTGCGGGCGGCGGTGGTTTCGTCCAGGCGGCGGCGCGGGGTGAGAACCGGCGCCGCCTTGAACGATTCGGCGGCGCCGTCGCGGGCCCGCCGGGCCAGGCCGCGCACCGTGGCGATGAAGCGGTCCAGGGTGTCCTTGCTCTCGGTTTCCGTGGGTTCCATCAGCAGGGCCCCATGCACCACCAGCGGGAAATACATGGTCATGGGATGGAAGCCCTCGTCGATCAGGGCCTTGGCGAAATCCAGGGTGGAAACGCCGCTGTCCTTGAGGAAACGGTCGTCGAACAGGGCCTCGTGCATGCAAGGCCCCTCGAACGAGGCGGACAGATCGGACGACAGCTCGGCCAGCAGGTAGTTGGCGTTGAGCACGGCATCGCTGGAGGCCTGGCGCAGGCCGTCGGCGCCCATGCTCATCATGTAGGCCAGGGCGCGCACGAACACCCCGAACTGGCCGTGATAGCCCTTGATGCGGCCCACCGGCATCGCCCCCGACTGGGCGGCATGCTCGATCAGGCGGAAGCCCTGAGCGTCGTGCACCACGGCGGGCAGCGGCGCGAAGGGAGCCAAAGCCTGCGACAGCACGGTGGGGCCGGCGCCGGGGCCGCCGCCGCCATGCGGGGTGGAGAAGGTTTTATGCAGGTTGATGTGCATGACATCCACCCCGAGATCGGCCACCCGCACCCGCCCGACGATGGCGTTGTAATTGGCGCCATCGCAGTAGAAATAGCCGCCGGCATCGTGAACGGCGGCGGCGATCTCCAGGATCTCGTCCTCGAACAGGCCGCAGGTGTTGGGGTTGGTCAGCATCAGGGCGGCCACGTCGGGGCCCAGTTTGGCCTTGAGGGCGGCCACATCCACCCGGCCCCGCGCCGTGGCGGGAATGGGGTCGACACTGAAGCCGCAGGCGGCGGCGCTGGCCGGATTGGTGCCATGCGCCGATTCCGGCACCAGAATGCGCGGACGGGTTTCGCCCCGCGCCCCGATGGCGGCGCGGATGGTCATCAGGCCGCAAAACTCGCCGTGCGCCCCGGCGGCGGGGCTCATGGCGATGGCCGGCATGCCGGTCAGGGTTTTCAGCCAGTGGGCGCAGGTGTCGATCAGTTCCAGGGCGCCCTGCACCGTGCCTTGCGGCTGGAAGGGGTGGATATCGGCCAGGCCGGGCAGCCGCGCCAGCTTTTCGTTCAGGCGGGGATTGTGCTTCATGGTGCACGATCCCAGCGGATAGAACACGGAATCGATGCCGACATTCTTCTGCGACAGCCGGGTGTAGTGGCGCACCACCGTGGGTTCGGCCAGGCCGGGCAGGCCGATGCGGCCCTGGCGCGCCAGGCCGCCCAGGCGGTCGTCGATGGCGGGGGCGTCGGGCAGATCGACGCCGCTGGCGCCGGGGCTGTCCTGTTCGAAAATCAGGGGCTCCTCGATCTGCAGGCCCTGATTGCCGCTGAGAGTGGGGATCATTGCAGCACCTCGCTGAGAGCGGCGGCGAAGGCGTCCATATCGGCCTCGCTGGTGGTTTCGGTGGCCGCGACCAGCAGAACCTCGGCCAGTTCGGGATAGGTGGGGTAGAAACGGGATACCGGCACCCCGCCCAGAATGCTGCGCGCCGCCAGGGCGTCCGCCACCTGGGCGGCGTCTTTGGGCAGCAGCAGGGCGAACTCGTTGAAGAAACTCTGCGGTAGCACCTTCACCCCCGGCAGGCGGGCAAGCTTGCCGGCCAGGGTCACGGCGCGGGCGTGATTGAGCCGGGCCAGCCGGGTGAAGCCCTCCTCGCCCAGCAGCGACAGATGGATGGAGAAGGCCAGGGCGCACAGCCCGGAATTGGTGCAGATGTTGCTGGTGGCCTTCTCGCGGCGGATATGCTGCTCGCGGGTCGACAGGGTCAGCACCCAGCCGCGGCGGCCATCGGCATCCACGGTCTGCCCCACCAGGCGGCCGGGCATCTGGCGCAGATATTTTTCGCGGGTGGCGAACAGCCCCAGGCCCGGTCCGCCGAAATTCAGGGCGTTGCCCAGGGCCTGACCCTCGGCCACCACGATATCGGCGCCCATGGCCCCGGGCGGCGTCACCAGCCCCAGGGACACCGGCTCGGCCACCGCCACCACCAGCAGGGCGCCGACGGCATGGCATTCCTCGGCCAGGGCGGTCAGATCCTTCAGGCGGCCGAAAAAGCCGGGATTCTGTACCATGACGCAGGCGGTCTGGGAATCGACGCGGCCCAGCAGATCCTCCAGGCCCAGCGGATCGGGATCCAGGGCCTCGACGGCGATATCGGTGAACTGCAGGGTGCTGACGGTCACGCTGCGGTAATGCGGATGCAGATCGCCCGACAGCAGCACCTTCTTGCGCCGGGTGATGCGGGCGGCCATGGCGGCGGCCTCGGCGCAGGCGGTGGCGGCATCGTAGAGCGAGGCGTTGGCCACCTCCATGCCGGTGATCAGCGCCACCTGGGTCTGGAACTCGAACAGATATTGCAGGGTGCCCTGGCTGACCTCGGGCTGATAGGGGGTGTAGGAGGTGAGGAATTCGCCGCGCTGGATCAGCGCGTCCACCGTGGCCGGCACATGATGGCGGTAGGCCCCGGCCCCCAGGAAGAACGGCACCGAACCGGCGGCCATGTTCTTGGCGGCCATGGCGGCGAAGCGGGCCTCCACCTCCATTTCCCCGGCGTGGAACGGCAGATCGACCGGCTGGCCGCGCCGTGCCGCCGCCGGCACGTCGCGGAACAGCTCGTCGGTGCTGGAGGCGCCGATGGCGGCCAGCATGGCCTGCCGGTCGGCCTCGGTCAGCGGCAGATAGCGCATGGAGGCTTACTCCAAACCCTGCACGAAGGCATCGTAGGCGGCGCGGTCCATCAGGCCCTCCAGCTCGGCGGCATTGGCAAGCCGCAGGCGATAGAGCCAGCCGTCGCTTTCCGGCTGTTCGTTGATCAGGCCGGGCTGATCGGCCGCCGCCTGATTGACGGCCACCACCTCGCCCGAAACCGGCGAATAGACGTCCGAGGCGGCCTTGACCGATTCCACCACGGCGATCTCGCCGCCCTGGGCCACGCGGCGCCCCAGCTCGGGCAGTTCGACGAAGACCAGATCGCCCAGGGCGTGCTGGGCATGATCGGTGATGCCGACCACGCCTTCGCCGTTGGCGACCGCGATCCATTCATGATCCTTGGTGAAGTAGATGCTGCTCATGACCGGGGATCCCCTTTGGTGTTTTTTACTGTTTGTGATAGCGGTGCGGCGCGAAGGGCAGGGTGACCACCCGGGCCGGGCGCGGCGTGCCGCGCACCACAAGGCGCACCGGCGTGCCGGGCCGGGCGAAGGCCGCCTCCACATAGCCCATGGCCACCGGGCCGTTGACGCTGGGGCCGAAGCCGCCGCTGGTGATTTCGCCGATGGGCCGCCCGGCCTCGTCGGTCACCACGGTATGGGCGCGGGCCGGGGCCTTGTCCTCGGGCTTCAGGCCCACGCGCAGCCGCGCCGGCCCCTGGGCCAGCTGCGCCTGCACCACGGCGGCGCCGGGGAAGCCGCCCTCGGCGCGGCGGCGCTTCGACAGCGTCCAGGTCAGGGCCG
>JAJZGK010000203.1 GCA_021798485.1 Pseudomonadota bacterium | reverse complement strand
TGGCCGATGCGGTGTTCGCCGCGCCGGCGCAGCGGGCCGGGATCGAGGCGGCGGCGGCCCAGGCCGGCGTACCGTTCGACGGCCTGTGGCTGGAGGCGGACCCGGCGGTGATGCGCCGCCGCATCGAGGGGCGCAAGCGCAATGCCTCCGACGCCACCGCGGCGGTGCTGGAACGGCAGCTGGCCCAGGGGCCGGGCCCCCTTGCCTGGCGGCGCCAGGACAGCTCTGGAAGCAAAGCCGAAACCTTCAACAACGCTTTAGGGAAATTGGGGCTGTCGGTCGCGGACGCAGAGGGCCATAATGAGGTGGGGTAAGGCGGGGCATCGATGCAAAAACGATCCCCTGCGGGAGTTTTCTCGGAGACTGACATGACTGCCTATAAATCCATTCTGGCCTATCTGTCCGATGCCGCGACCGCCCGGCAAACCCTGGCGCTGGCCTTGAAGGTGGCCGTCACCCATGCGGCCAGGCTGCGGGTGCTGCATGTGCGCCCCGATGCCACCAACGCCGTGCCCCTGGTGGGGGAAGGGATGTCGGGCGCCATGGTGGAAGAGATGCTGGCCCTGGCCGAAACCCGCGCCGCCAACCGCGCCAACGAGTTGCATGGCCTGTTCGAACAGGCCCTGGCCGATACCCCGGCCAATGCCGTCTGGGTCGAGGAAGTGGGGCAGGAGGAAGACCTGCTGGCCCTGGTGGGCCGCCTGACCGATCTGGTGGTGATGGCCCGCCCCAGCCCCGACAGCGAAAGCGCGCCGCTGCTGGCCCTGAACGCGGTGCTGATGGAAAGCGGCCGCCCGCTGCTGCTGGTGCCCGAACGCCCGGTGCAGCAGGTGGGGCGCCACGTGGCGGTGCTGTGGAACGGCAGCGCCGAGGCCTCGCGCGCGGTGGCCTTCGCCATGCCGTTCCTCGCCGGCGCCGAAAAGGTCAGCATCTTCTCGGCCAGCGAGGCCCGCTCGCTGGCCCAGCCGCAGGCCCTGGCCGACTATCTGGCCTGCCACGGCATCAAGGCCGAGACCCGGGTCATGCCCGCCGGGGGCACGGTGGAAACCACCCTGCTGGGGGAAGTGGAAAAGGCCGGCGCCGACATGATGGTGATGGGGGCTTATACCCACAGCCGTCTGCGCCAGCTGATTCTGGGCGGCGTGACCCGGCATATCCTGCTGCACGCCACCCTGCCGGTTCTGATGTGCCACTGAGCCTGGGCGCGCCCCGGCCCCCTCTTAAAAAGGCGGGCCGGGGATAAGGCTTATTCAATTTATGGTTAAAAGTGTGATAGACTGATCACCAGTTGAAACGCATCGCCCAGGCGGCCTGCCCGCCGGAAGGGGGTAAGATGTTGACGCTGGAAGATTGCATCGGTTTCAGCGGACTGACGTCCGAGCAAGTGGAAGCCATCGCGCATCACGAACATCTTTCCATGATCATTGCCGCCGAGCTGGCGGAAAATCTTCTGGAAAGCTCCAAGGGCGTGGCCCTGGTGGAGGCCATCCTCAACGACGAGGTGGCCTATTGCCAAACGCACGGCAACAATGTGCGCCGCGCCGTTTATCAGGCCGGTCTGGATCAGTTCCTCACCCGCCATCACCGTTACATGTAGCGGACCGCGCTCACCCGATTACCCTGTCATACCAACCGGCCAATGAATTGCCCGGTTGTATCGTCCCTCGCCGGGCGGCGGCATCCGCCGCCTTGGCCGCTCGCTCAATGCTCGCTGGATACCGGCCAACGAGTCACTTCAATGGTTGGCCGGTATCACGGATCGATGCGCGTCCCCAGCACCTTCAGGAACTGCGCCATCCAGGCCGGATGCGCCGGCCAGGCCGGGGCGGTGACCAGAACGCCGTCGGTCACGGCGCCGTCCATGGGCAGATCGGCATAGGTGGCGCCCGCCTGCTCCACCTCGGGACGGCAGGCGGGATAGGCCGATACCCGGCGCCCCTGGATGATGCCGGCGGCGGCCAGAAGCTGGGCGCCGTGGCAGATGGCGGCGATGGGCTTGCCGGCCCCGGCGAAGCCCTGCAGCAAAGAGATCACCCGGGCATCGAGGCGCAAATATTCCGGCGCCCGGCCGCCGGCGATGACCAGACCGTCGTAGGCGGCGGCGCTGACCTGATCGAAATCGGCGTTCAGGGTGAAATTGTGCCCGCGCTTTTCGCTATAGGTTTGCTGACCCTCGAAATCATGAATGGCGGTGGCGATCTGCTCGCCGGCTTTTTTGCCGGGGCAGACGGCATGCACCTGATGCCCCACCGCCAGCAGGATCTGGAAGGGCACCATGGTTTCGTAATCCTCGGCGAAATCGCCGGTGAGCAGCAGCAGTTTTTTGGCGGCCATGACGGACGTCTCCCATCTTGTGTTGATCTGGGAGCCATGATTCCACAGCCGGGCGGGTCCGGGGTAACAGGCCGCTACTACAGCGGCGTTGTTTCAGCTCGGCGCCAGCGGGAAGCGCCGCAGGATATGCCGCTCCAGCTGATCGCGCACCTGGCGGTAGACATCCAGCCGCTGATCGCGCGTGCCCTCCACCAGCGAGGGATCGAGGGTGTTCCAGAACTCCACCTCGCAGGCCATGGCCCGGGTCATTTCCACGGCATGGTGCTGCGCCTCGGGCGACAGCGAGATGACCAGATCGAAGGAGCTGTCCTCCAGCTCGTCGAAGGAGCGGGGACGGTGTCCCGCCAGATCGATGCCGATCTCGTCCATGACCACGGCGGCCAGGGGATCGGGCTCGCCCTTGTGCACGCCCACCGATTCCACCCACACCTGACGGCCGTGGAAATGACGCATCAGCGCCGCCGCCATCGGCGAACGGATGGCGTTCATGGTGCAGGCGAACAGCACCGCCGAGGGCCGCTCGATCATGAAGCCCCCGCGCCGGCCGGCAGCCGCATCATCAGCCCCGGATATGCAGGATGCAGACCAGCGTGAACAGGCGGCGGGCGGTTTCGAAATCCACCTCCACCTTGCCCGCCAGCCGCTCGCGCAGAAGCTCCGAGCCTTCGTTGTGCAGGCCGCGCCGCCCCATGTCGATGGCTTCGATCTGCGACGGCGTCGATTTCTTGATGGCGCTGAAGTAGCTTTCGCAGATCAGAAAATAGTCGCGCACGATGGTGCGGAACGGCGTCAGCGGCAGCACCACCTCGGTCAGGGTGCGGCTGTCGTCCCCGGTGCGGATATCCAGCACCAGCCGGTTGTCGGCCAGGCGGATATGCAGGGCGTAGGGCCCTTCCAAGTCGCCCTCGGGGCGGAAGAAATTCTCCTCCAGCAGGTCATAGAGGGCGATGGCGCGCTCGTGCTCCACCTCGGGCTTGCGCCGGACCAGCGTTTTCTCGTCCAGTTCGATCTGGCACAAGCGCTGCGCGCGGTGCGGATCGCCGTTCACTTCGCCTCCAGCCGCAGGGCCACCGACAGGGCGTGCGCCCCCAGCCCTTCCGAGGTGGCCAGGGCCACCGCCGCCGGGCCGATGCGGCCCAGGGCGGCCGGATCGCAGCCCAGCAGGGTGGTGCGCTTCATGAAATCCAGCACGCCGAGGCCCGAGGAGAAGCGGGCCGAGCGGGCGGTGGGCAGCACATGGTTGGGGCCGCCCACATAGTCGCCCACCGCTTCCGGGGTATGGCGGCCCAGGAAGATGGCGCCGGCATGGCGGATGCGGTCCGCCAGGGCCTCGGGCGCGGCCACCGCCAGCTCCAGATGCTCGGGCGCCACCCGGTCCACCAGCGCCGCCGCCTGGTCCAGGCACTCCACCAGAATAACCGCGCCGTGCGCCTGCCAGCTTTCCCGGGCGATGGCGGCCCGCGGCAGGGTGGCGAGATGGGCCTCCACCGCCTGCTCCACCCGGGCGGCGAAGGCGGCATCGTCGGTGATGAGGATCGACTGGGCGGCGGTATCGTGCTCGGCCTGGCTTAAAAGATCGGCGGCGATCCAGGCCGGATCGTTGAGGCCGTCGGCCACCACCAGGATTTCCGAGGGGCCGGCGATCATATCGATGCCCACGGTGCCGAACACCTGGCGCTTGGCCGCCGCCACATAGGCGTTGCCCGGCCCGACGATCTTGTCCACCGGGTGGATGGTTTCGGTGCCGTAGGCCAGCGCCGCCACCGCCTGGGCGCCGCCGACGCGGTAGATCTCGTCCACCCCGGCGATGCGGGCGGCGGCCAGCACCAGGGGATTGAGGCGGCCATCGGGGGTGGGCACCACCATCACCAGGCGCTCCACCCCGGCCACCTTGGCGGGGATGGCGTTCATCAGCACCGACGAGGGATAGGAGGCGGTGCCGCCCGGCACGTAAAGACCGGCGGCGGTGATCGGGGTCCAGCGGTAGCCCAGCCGCACCCCGGCCTGATCGGTGTAAGAGAGCCCTTCCGGCTTTTGGCGGCCATGGAAATCGGCGATGCGCTCGGCGGCCAGATGCAGGGCCGCCAGGGTTTCGGCCGGGCATTGGGCGATGGCGGCCTCCACCTCGGCGGCGGGAATGGCCAGCTGGGCCACGCCGAGGCTCATGCGGTCGAAGCGGTTGGTATAGTCCACCAGGGCCTGATCGCCGCCGCTGCGCACCGCCTCCAGGATGGCCGCCACCGCCTGATTGACGTCGGCGGCGGTTTCGCGCTTGTCGTCCAGCAGGGCGGCGAAGGCGGCCTCGAAGCCCGCCTGGCCGAAAATCAGATTACGCGGCATCGCTGATGGCTCCCCGGAAACGTTCGATCCAGCCCGACAGTTCCTCGGGCCGGGTTTTCAGCGCGGCGCGGTTGACCACCAGCCGCGAGCTGATATCGGCGATATGCTCGATCTCCACCAGGCCGTTGGCCTTCAGGGTGGAGCCGGTGGACACCAGATCGACGATGCGGCGGCACAGCCCCAGGCTGGGGGCCAGCTCCATGGCGCCGTTCAGCTTGATGCATTCGGCCTGCACGCCGCGCTGGGCGAAATGCCGGGTGGTGATGTTGGGGTATTTGGTGGCGACGCGGATATGGCTCCAGCGCACCGGATCGTCGCTGCCGGCCAGATCCACCGGCTCGGCCACGGCGATGCGGCATTTGCCGATGCCGAGATCGAGGGGGGCGTAAAGCTCGGGATAATCGAACTCCATCAGCACGTCGTTGCCGGCGATGCCGATCTGCGCCGCCCCGAAGGCCACGAAGGTGGCCACATCGAAGGCGCGCACGCGGATGATGTCGATATGCGGATGATTGGTGTGGAAGCGCAGCGCCCGCGATTTGGGATTGTCGAAATCGGCTTCCGGCTCGATCCCGGCGGCGCGCACCACCGGCATGGCTTCGTCCAGAATGCGCCCTTTCGGCAGGGCCAGCACCAACGTGTCCAAAGAAGTCACTCTCACATCATCCACAGGCGACGGCCGGACCGCGAAACGGCCCGGCCTTGGGGGGCAATCGCCTTATTTACAGGGTTTTCGCACCGCATCGCAAGCTGCGCGCATGGCATGAAGGTGGTTGCGCCGCCCGGTTTTTGCAAATATCACTGCCGCATCATGTCCAACGCCCCGCGCCGACGCTATCCGTTGTCCACCCTGTCCGGCCTGGGGCTGGTGGGGCTGACCCTGGCGGCGGCCCTGCCGGTGTGGCCCTGGCACGCCGCCATGGCCGGGGTTATTTTCGCCGCCTCCTATGCCGCCCTGGCGGCGGGGCGCATTCCCGGCCTGGCCATCGATCGCGCCGGCATCGCCCTGGTGGGGGCCTGCCTGATGATCGCCTCCGGGGCCCTCGACCTGCGGCAGGCCTATCAGGCCCTTGATCTCGATACCCTGACCCTGCTGCTGGGGGTGATGATCGTAACCGCCAATCTGCGGCTGTCGGGGCTGTTCAACGGCCTGGCCCGCGCCCTGGAACCCCGCATCCGGGCGCCGCTGACGCTGCTGGCCGGCATCATGCTGGTGGCGGGGCTGGCCTCGGCCTTCCTGGTCAACGATACCCTGTGCCTGGTGATGGCGCCGCTGGTGGCCGACCTGGCCAAACGCCTGCAGCGCCGCCCCCTGCCCTATCTGCTGGCCCTGGCCATGGCCGCCAATATCGGCTCGGTCGCCACCCTGACCGGCAACCCCCAGAACATGCTGATCGGTTCCGCCAGCCGGATCCCCTACAGCGCCTTCGCCGCCGCCCTGGCCCCGGTGGCGCTGCTGGGGCTGCTGGCGGCCGGGCTGGTGATCGTTCTGGGGCACCGCCGCGACTTCACCGCCGCCGCCGCTCCCGCCCCTGCCGCCG
>JAJZGK010000202.1 GCA_021798485.1 Pseudomonadota bacterium | reverse complement strand
GGGCGGCCGCCGGAACAGCCGGCGTGGCAGCAGCCGGTGAGGCGGGAGCGGTTTCAGGCTTGGCCGGGGCGGCCGCCGGTGTGGCGGGCACCACCTCGGCGCCATTGCCCACCGGATGATGGATCAGGGCGGCCAGGCGATCCGGCAAGGCGGGCACGGCCTCGATCACCGCGCTGGCGCGCGACGACCAGTACCATACGCCATAGGCCACCACCGCCAGCACCAGGGCCAGGAACAGCATGCCGCCGGTGGGGAAGCTGCCCTCCGACACCGCCGAGGGGAACGACAGTTCGCGTGTCGAGAAATCGGCCCCCGATTCCTGCTTGAAGCGGCGCACGATCTCGGCGCCATCCAGCCCGAGAAACTCGGCGTAGCTGCGCACGAAGCCCACGGCATAGGCGCTGCCCGGCAGATCCTGGAACCGGCCGCTTTCGATGGCCTGCAGATAGGGCTGGCGGATGCGCAACTGGCCGGCCGCTTCGGGCAGGGTCAGGCCGCGGCGTTCGCGCGCCTCGCGCAGCAGGGTGCCGATGGATTTCGAGGCGGCGGCCGCAGCCGGTTCCTTATCCTGAAGTTCAGCTTCCACGGTAGGACGGTCCTTACCCGATGGTTAGGCCCAAAGTCCGGGCCGGTCGAAAACCCACAGTTAACGCGAAACGGCGCTACAGCACAACCCCATGATCCACCGCGAAATTCCGCAGCTTTTCCCGCACCGAGCGGTCGGGCAGATCATAGAGGCATTCCATATAGCGTTCCAGGGCGGGCAGGAACAGGCTGCGCACCATGGCCTTCACCGGGCCGATGGAGGAGGCCGTCATGGAAAGGCTGCGGATGCCGATGCCCAGAAGGGCCAGGGCTTCCAGCGGCCGCCCGGCCATTTCGCCGCATACCGACAGCTGCACTCCGGCCTTGTGCGTTTCCTTGTGCAGGCGGCGCATGAAGTTCAGCATGGCCGGCGACAGGGTATCGTAACGCTCGGAAATGCGCGGATTGCCCCGGTCGATGGCGAACAGGAACTGGGTGAGGTCGTTGCTGCCCACCGAGATGAAATCCACCCGCTTCAGCAGCGCCGGCAGCTGCCAGGCCAGGGCCGGCACCTCCAGCATGGTGCCGACGCGGATGCGGGCCGGCAGCTCGTGGCCGCCGCCACGGCGGCGCTCCAGCTCCATGTCGAGCAGGGCGCGGGCGCGGTCCAGCTCGTTGACCTCGGCCACCATGGGGAACATCACATGCAGTTCGCGCCCGGCGGCGGCGGCGATCAGGGCGCGCAGCTGCTGGCGCATCACCGCCGGACGGTCGAGGGTGATGCGGATCGAGCGCCAACCCATGGCCGGATTGTCCTCCTCGCCGCTGTCCCAGTAGGGCAGCAGCTTGTCCGAGCCCACGTCCAGGGTGCGGAACACCACCGGTTTGCCCTCGGCGGCATCGAGGATTTTGGAGTAAAGCTGGGTCTGCGCCGCCACATCGGGGAGCTGGGCCCGGGCCATGAAGGGCATTTCGGTGCGGTAAAGGCCGATGCCGTCGGCCCCTGTCGCCTCGAGATGCGGCAGATCCACCAGAAGGCCGGCATTCAGCTGCAGCTTCACCGGCTGGCCGCAGCGGGTGATGGCCGGCAGATCGCGCATGGCGGCGTAAGAGGCGATCCTGGCCGAACGCGCATCCATGTTGGCGGCATAGGCATCCTGGATATCGTCGGAGGGCCGCACGAAAATCTGGCCGTTGTCGCCATCGACGATGATGGGATCGCCGGCATCGATGCGGGCCAGGGCCTCGGGCACCCGGCCCACCACCGGCACATCGAGCGCGCGGGCCAGAATGGCCACATGCATGGTGGGCGAGCCTTCCTCCAGCACGATGCCGCGCAGACGGCGGCGGTCGTAGTCGAGCAGCTCGGTGGGCCCCATGCTGCGGGCCACCAGAATGACGTTGTCGGGCAGATCGGCGCTGGCCGCCGTCCCGGCGCCGAAGCCGTGCACCAGATGGCTCATCAGGCGGTTGGCCAGATCCTCGAGATCGTGCAGCCGTTCGCGCAGATAAGGATCGCTCACTTGGCTCATGCGCACGCGGGTATCCTCGTGCACCTTCTGCACCGCCGCCTCCGCCGTCAGGCCCGACTGGATGGCCTCGCCGATGCGGCCGATCCAGCCGGCGTCCTCGGCGAACATGCGGTAGGTTTCCAGAACGTCGCGGTGCTCGCCGCCGAAGGCCAGATCCTGGGCCTCGAACATCTCGTCCAGATGGGCGCGCATGCGGGCCAGGGCATCGCGCAGGCGGGTGCGCTCGGCCACGGGATCCTCGGCCACCAGCTTTTGCACCACCACGCGCGGCTCGTGCATCACCGCCACGCCGATGCCCACCCCCGCCGTCAGGCGCACGCCCTCGACGCGCACCGGCAGCAGGGCGTTGCCGTCCACCGGCGCCAGTTCCTCGCGCTTGATCAGTTCCCCGGCGGACACCAGCTCGGCCAGCACCATGGCCACGGTTTCCAGGGTTTCCACCTCTTCCTCGGTGTACTGGCGCTGACTCTTGTTCTGCACCACCAGCACGCCGATCACGCGGCCGCCCCGGATGATGGGCACGCCCACCAGGGAATGGAACAGCTCTTCGCCGGTTTCCGGACGATAGGCGAACAGGGGATGGCTTTGGGCGTCGGCCAGGGCCACCGGGCGGGCATGGGCGGCGATATCGCCCACCACGCCCTCGCCCACCCGCAGGCGGGTGGCGTGCACGGCGGTCTTGTTCAGACCTTCGGTGGCAAAAAGCTCCAGCACCTCGCCGGCGCGCATGACGTAGCAGGAGCAGACTTCGGCCACCATGTCGGCGGCGATGAGATGCACCACCCGATCCAGGCGGTCCTGGGCAGAGCCGCCCCCGGCCATGACGTCGCGAAGGCGGCCCAGCAGGCGTCGGGAGACGGTGCTGGCGCTGGACTGCATCGGCTCACACCGCTTCCAGATGGGGCAGCCGGGCCGCCAGGGCGGTCCGGGCCTGCTCCACCAGTTCAGCGATGATCTCGGCGGTGGGCTGCTCGCGCGAGACCATGCCCACGCTCTGCCCGGCCATCACCGAGCCGTTTTCCACATCGCCGTCGATGACGGCGCGCTTCAAGGCCCCGGCCCAGAAATGCTCGATCTCCAGCTGGGCGCTCTTCTGGTCGATCGCACCGGCGCGGAAGCGGCCGATCACCTCCTGCTGAAACTCCATGAAGCGCCTGGTGGCCTTGTTGGCCAGGGCCCGCACCGGAATGACCGGGAAGTTGGGGTCCACCTGCACCGAGGGCATGGCGTCGCGGGCATGGGCGCGGAAAAAGGCCTTCTTGAAGTTTTCGTGCGCCACGCATTCGCTGGCGCAGACGAAGCGGGTGCCCAGCTGCACCCCGGCGGCGCCCATCTCCAGGTAGGAGACGATGGCGTCGCCCCGCCCGATGCCGCCGGCCACGAACACCGGCACATCGCGGATCTCGGGCAGGATCTCCTGGGCCAGCACGCTGGTGGCCACCGGGCCGATATGGCCGCCGGCCTCGGTGCCTTCGATGACGATGGCGTCGGCGCCCATGCGCACCAGCTTTTTGGCGAAGACCACGGTGGGGGCGAAGCAGATGACCTTGGCCCCCAGTTCGCGCACCCGGGTCACCGAGGGCTGGGTGGGCAGGCCGCCCGCCAGCACCACATGGCCCACCTTCAATCGGCCGCACACCTCGATCAGCTCGGGCAGCTCGGGATGCATGGTGATGAGGTTGACGCCGAAGGGCTTATCGGTCAGGGCTTGCGTGGCCTCGATCTCGGCGGCCAGCAGGGCCGGCGGCATGGAACCGCAGGCCAGCACGCCGAAGCCGCCGCCGTTGGAGATGGCCGCCACCAGATGGCGTTCGCTGATCCACGACATGGCCCCGCCCATGATGGCGGTGCGGGTTCCCAGGAACTCCCGTCCCCGCCGCCACAACTGATCGAGGCGTGCCGCCGCCGTGCTGCCGACCATTCCGCTTGCTCCTGTTTCAGGGCCTGACCCGATGTTTGTGCCAGAAAGCCTTACTGCACGTCCAGACCATAGGCGCTATGCAGGGCGCGCAGGGCCAGTTCGGTGTAGTCCTCGGCGATCAGCACGCTCACCTTGATCTCGGAGGTGGAGATCACCAGGATGTTGATGCCCTTTTCCGCCAGGGTCTGGAACATCTTCTGGGCCACGCCGGCGTGGCTGCGCATGCCCATGCCGATCACCGACACCTTGACCACGTTGGAATCGGGCACCAGGCGTTCGTAGGCCAGCTCGGTCTTGCGGTCTTCCAGCACCTTGAGGGCGCGGTCGAGATCGGCCTTGCCCACGGTGAAGGTGAGATCGGTGCTCTTGCCGTCCTCCGACACGTTCTGCACGATCATGTCGACATTGACGTTGTTGTCGGCCAGCGGCCCGAAGATGGCCGCCGCCACGCCCGGACGGTCGGCGACCTTGACCAGGGTGATCTTCGCTTCGTCGCGGCTGTAGGCAATGCCGCTCACCAGTTCCTTTTCCACGATCTCGTCCTCATCACAAACCAGGGTGCCGGGCATATCGACGAAGCTGGACAACACCTGCACGCGCACGCGGTGCTTCATCGCCATTTCAACGGAGCGGGTCTGCAGCACCTTGGCGCCCAGCGAGGCCAGCTCCAGCATTTCCTCATAGGTAATCTTATCGAGCTTGCGCGCCTTGGCAACGATGCGGGGATCGGTGGTGTAGATCCCGTCCACATCGGTGTAGATGTCGCAGCGGTCGGCGTGCAGGGCGGCGGCCAGGGCCACGGCGCTGGTATCGGAACCGCCGCGCCCCAGGGTGCTGATGCGGTTGTCCGGGCCCAGGCCCTGGAACCCGGCCATCACGGCGATCTGGCCCTTGGCCATGGCCGCCAGCATGCCGGTGGTGTCGATGCTTTCGATGCGGGCCTTGCCGTGCGCGCCGTCGGTGCGCACCGGCAGCTGCCAGCCGCACCACGAGCGGGCGTCCAGCCCCAGTTCCTGCAGGGCGATGGCCAGGAGGCCGATGGTCACCTGCTCGCCGGTGGAGACCACGGCGTCGTATTCGCGCGGATCATAGAGCGGCGAGATCTGCTTGCAGTAATCCACCAGCTGGTTGGTGACCCCCGACATGGCCGAAACCACCACGGCCACCTCGTTGCCGCGTTCGACCTCGGCCTTCACCCGCCGGGCGACATTCTTGATACGGTCGCAGTCGCCCACGGAGGTGCCGCCGAACTTCATCACGATGCGCGCCATCGCATATCCTCTGAATAAGTCTTACAGTCTGGCCGGTTGCCGGTTACAAATGGCGCGTATACATAATCCACAAGCGCTTTGGAAGCAAGAACACCGGGGCCGTCCCGCTCCGGCCCGCCTTCAGTCAAGGAGAGATGCATGTCCGCCCTGTCCCAGCCCACCACCGCCTCGGCCGAGGAAGTGGCCCGTTTTCAGGCGATCGCCGATGCCTGGTGGGACGCCGAGGGGAAATTCAAGCCGCTGCATCAGCTCAATCCGCCGCGCCTGGAATTTCTGCGCGATACCGCCGCCCTCCATTTCGGCCGCGACAGCGGCGCCCCCCGCCCCTTTGAAGGATTGAGCCTGCTCGACGTGGGCTGCGGCGGCGGCCTCTTGTGCGAGCCCCTGGCCCGGCTGGGCTTTGCCGTGACCGGCATCGACGCCGGCGAGAAAAACGTGGCGGTGGCCCGCCTGCATGCCGAACAGAGCGGCCTGGCCATCGATTACCGCAACGCCACCCCCGAACAGCTGGACGGCCGCTTCGACGTGGTGATGTGCATGGAGGTGGTGGAACATGTGCCCGACGTCGACGCCTTCCTGGCCGCCGCCGCCTCCCGCCTGAAGCCGGGCGGGCTGTTCTTCGGCGCCACCTTGAACCGCACCGCCAAAAGCTATGCCCTGGCCATCGTCGGCGCCGAATATGTGCTGCGCTGGCTGCCGCGCGGCACCCACGACTGGAAGAAGTTCCTGAAGCCCTCGGAATTCGCCGCCGCCCTGCGCCGCGCCGGCGTCACCGTCGCCGGCTTCGAGGGCATCCGTTTCGATCTGGTGCACGACTGCTGGCGCCGCACCCCCAGCCTGGACGTCAACTACCTGCTGCACGGCCGCAAGGACTGAGACCGGCCAACCCTTGAAGTGACGGGTTGGCCGGTCTCCAGCGAGCCTTGAGCGAGCGGCCAAGGCTTTCGGCTGCCGCCGCCCGGCGAGGGACGATACAACCGGTCAATTCATTGGCCGG
>JAJZGK010000201.1 GCA_021798485.1 Pseudomonadota bacterium | reverse complement strand
CGCTGCTGCACGGCACCCGGCTGGGCTTCGGCGCCCTGCTGGCCCTGGCCGTGGCCCTGGGCGGCTGGTTCCTGCTGTCGCGCACCTTCCTCGGCTTCCAGATCCGCGTGATCGGCCTGACCAGCGCCGCCGCCGGCTATGCCGGTTTCGACCGCGGCCGCGTGACCTGGCTGTCGCTGCTGCTGTCGGGGGGGCTGGCCGGCATCGCCGGGCTGAACGAGGTGGCCGGCCCCATCGGCCAGCTGACGCCCTTCGTGTCGCCCGGCTACGGCTTCACCGCCATCATCGTGGCCTTTCTGGGCCGCCTGCACCCCATCGGCATCCTGTTCGCCTCGCTTCTGGTGGCCCTGAGCTATCTGGGCGGCGAATCGGCGCAGATCTCCCTGGGCCTGCCCCTGGCCGCCACCGACGTGTTCCAGGGCATGCTGCTGTTTTTCCTGCTGGCCTCCGAGGTGCTGGTGCGCTACCGCCCGCGCCTGGCCCGCGCGCGAGGCTGAGCCATGGATCATCTCACCGCCATTCTGATTTCGGTGCTGCTGGCCGCGGCGCCGCTGCTGTTCGCCGCCTTAGGGGAACTGGTGGCGGAAAAATCCGGCGTGCTCAACCTGGGGGTGGAGGGCATGATGCTGGTGGGCGCCGTCTGCGGCTTCGCCGTGACCGCGCAAAGCGGCCATGCCGCTCTCGGCATCCTGGCCGCCGCCCTGGCCGGCATGGCCTTGAGCACGCTTTTCGCCCTGCTCACCCTGGTGCTGCTGGCCAATCAGGTGGCCACCGGCCTGGCCCTGACCCTGTTCGGCGTCGGGCTGTCGGCGCTGGTGGGCAAGCCCTATGTCGGCACGCCGCTGCAGAAACTGCCCGATCTGCCGCTGCCGCTGCTGTCGCATCTGCCGCTGCTGGGGCCGCTGCTGTTCGACCGCGATCCGCTGATCTATCTGGCCGCCCTGCTCACCCTGGCGGTGGGCTGGCTGCTGGCCCGCACCCGCGCCGGGCTGGTGGTGCGGGCGGTGGGGGAAAATCCCGAGGCCGCCCATGCCCTGGGCTATCCGGTGCGGCTGATCCGCCTGGCCTGCATCCTGTTCGGCGGCGCCATGGCCGGGCTGGGCGGAGCCTACCTTTCACTGGCCTACACCCCGATGTGGGCCGAGGACATGACCGCCGGACGCGGCTGGATCGCCCTGGCCCTGGTGGTGTTCTCCACCTGGCGTCCGGGGCGGCTGCTGCTGGGCGCCCTGCTGTTCGGCGCCTTCACCATCGCCCAGCTGCACGCCCAGGCCCTAGGCCTGGCGGTGCCGCCGGAATTTCTGGCCATGCTGCCCTATCTGGCCACCGTTCTGGTGCTGGTGCTGATCTCGCGCGATGCCGCCCGCATCCGCCTGAACGCCCCCGCCGCCATCGGCCGAACCTTTCACCCCGATCATTAGCGCCTGTCCAGAGAGGCCGGAATGGCTTCACATTTCATGACAACACGGTGAATTTTTCACGACAGACGTCCCGGCCCCCGGATATAATTCCGCGTTTTCCGACCCTTGGGGGATCTGTCATGAAGTTTGTCAAATGGGCTCTGGCCGCCGCCATGACCATGGGCCTGGGGCTGCCGGCCCAGGCCGAGGCGCCGTTCAAGGCCGCCTGGATCTATGTCGGCCCGGTCAGCGACCACGGCTACAGTTTCCAGCACGATCAGGGCCGCAAGGCGGTGGAAGCCGCTTTGGGCGCCAAGGTGAAAACCACCTTCGTGGAAAGCGTGCCGGAAGGCGCCGACGCCGAGCGGGTGCTGACCCAGCTGGCCCGCGACGGCAACAAGGTGATCTTCTCCACCTCGTTCGGCTTTATGAACGCCACCTTGAAGGTGGCCCGCGCCTTCCCCGACGTGAAGTTCGAACATGCCACCGGCTACAAGCGCGCCGCCAACGTATCCACCTTCTCGGCCCGCTTCTATGAAGGCCGCGCCGTGCTGGGCACCATCGCCGGCAAGATGACCAAGAGCGGCGTGGTCGGCTATATCGCCTCCATCCCCATTCCCGAGGTGGTACGCGGCATCGATGCCTTCACCCTGGCCCTGCGCAAGGTGCGCCCCGATGCCAAGGTCAAGGTGATCTACGTCAATTCCTGGTACGACCCCGGTAAGGAGGCCGCCGCCGCCAAGGCCCTGATCGACCAGGGCGCCGACGTGCTGGCCCAGCATACCGACAGCGCCGCCCCGGTGCAGACCGCCGAGGAACGCGGCGTGTGGTGCTTCGGCCAAAGCTCCGACATGACCCGCTTCGCCCCGCACCATCTGCTCACCGGCATCATCGAGAACTGGGACCAGTACGATGTGGCGGAAGTGAAGGCGGCCATGAACGGCACCTGGAAAAGCCACGACACCTGGGGCGGCCTGGCCAGCGGCATGGTCAAACTTTCGCCCTACAATCCGGCCATGCCCAAGGATGTGGTGGCGGCGGCCGAGAAAACCCGCCAGGACATCATCGCCGGCAAGCTTAATCCCTTCGCCGGCCCCATCTACGACCAGAGCGGCAAACTGGTGGTGCCGGCCGGCAAAAGCCTGACCGACGCCCAGCTTCTGGGCCTGCGCTTCTATGTGCAGGGCGTGGAAGGCAACCTGCCGAAATAACCCCGCCTGAAACCGAAACGAAAAGCCGCCGGAGCCCTGCCCCGACGGCTTTTTTTTCAAGAGGTCAGCCCCGCAGCCAGCCCTCGACGGCGGCGGGGGCCGGCACGCCGCCCGCATGCACCACCACGCCGTCGATCACCACGCCGGGGGTGGACATCACGCCATAGCTCATGATGGTGGCCATATCGGTGACCTTTTCAATCTCCACCGCCACGCCCAGGGCTTCGGCCTTATCGGTGATCAACTTGGCGGTATTGACGCAGTTGCGGCAGCCCGAGCCCAGAACCTTGATCTGTTTCATGCAAACCTCCTATCCGAGGATGAAATTGAAGAGATAGCCGACCACCATGAAGGCGATGGCCAGATAAGCGGCGAAGAACGCCAGCATCGGCAGCTTCAGAACCTTGCGCAGGATCATCATTTCGGGCAGAGACAGGGCCGTCACGCTCATCATCAGGGCCAGCACGGTGCCCACCGGCAGCCCCTTGCCCAGCAGCGCCTCGACGATGGGGATCATCCCGGCGGCATTGGAATAAAGCGGCACGCCCGCCAGCACCGCCAGCGGCACGGCGAAGGGATTGTCCGGCCCGGCATGGCGCAAGAAGAAATCGGCGGGCACATAGCCGTGCAGACCGGCGCCGACGCCGATGCCGATCAGCACATAAAGCCAGACCCGTCCCAGGATCTCGCGCACCTGCAACCAGCCATAGGCCATCCGCCCCTTCAGGCTAAGGTCGGCGGCAAGCTCGGCCACCTGCCCCATGCGAATTTTCCAGACATAGTCCTCCACATAGCGCTCCAACCCCAGGGCGTCGATCAGCAGCCCGCCGACGATGCCCACCACCATCCCGGTGCCGAAATAAAGCGCCGTCAGTTTCCAGCCCAGCAGGGCCAGCAGCATCACCACCGCCACCTCGTTGACCATGGGCGAGGTGATGAGGAAAGTCATGGTCACGCCCATGGGAACCCCGGCCTCGAGAAGACCGATGAACAGCGGCACCGCCGAACAGGAACAGAACGGCGTCACCGCCCCCAGCAGCCCGGCCAGACCATACGCCGGGCCGCGCCTGCGACCGGCCAGGGCGTGGCGCAGGCGTTCGGGCGTCATCAGCGTGCGCAGCATGCCCACCACGAAGATGATCACCGTCAGCAGCACGAAGATCTTGCTGACATCCTCAACGAAGAAATGCAGGGCGTCGCTGAATTTGGTGCCGTGCGCCAGTCCCAACTGGGTAAAGACCAGCCAATCGGCCAAATGGGTGAAGATCACGAACATCCTTGCCTCCTCAGGCCGCCGTTCCGGTTTTTGCCGGCACCGTGCGCAGCCGCAGCAGATCGCTCCGGTAAGGGGGCAGATCGGGCAGATCCGCCGCCAGGGCCGTCAGGGTTTGCGCCGCCCAGGCCGGCAGATCCTCGGCCACGCGGTAATGCACCCACTGCCCCTGCCGGCGGTCCCGCAGCAGGCCGGCCTCGCGCAGGGTGGCCAGATGCCGCGACATCTTGGGCTGGGAAACCTCCAGCGCGCCCACCAGACGGCAGACGCACAGCTCCCCTTCCCTCAGCAGCAGCACCAGGGCGCGCAGACGGGTGGGATCGGACAGAGCGGAGAAAAAGGCGGACGGGTCGTATGTCATGCCCAAAATATACGCTTATCCGAATATACGGTAAAGCGTATATTGCAGCTACGACACCATGCCCGTCATGTTGGACAGGGTTTTATCCATATGCTCCTCGATCAGGCGGCAGGCCAGATCGCCATCGCGGGCCAGGGTGGCATCCATGATGGCCTTGTGTTCGGCATGCACATCGCGCTCGCCGCGCTGCGACACCAGCGAAAAACGGCGGTAGCGTTCCGACTGATGGTAGAGGATCTCGCGGAAATGCAGGATCCAGCGCGAGGAGCAGGCGCAGATCAGCGCCTTGTGGAAGTCGCTGTTGCGGTCCTCCCAGCTTTCGGCCACCTGCTCGGCCTCGGCCTCCAGCCGTTCCTCCACCCGGCTCAGGCGGTGAAAGGCCGCCACGATACCGGCCTCCCACTGATCGTCGCCGCGCTCGATGGATTCCCGCAGGGCCAGGGTTTCCATCATTTTGCGCATGCGGGTGACGTCTTTCAGGTCTTCCAGCGAAATGGGGGCCACGCGGAAACCGCGCTGCCCTTCCGACACCACCAGGGCATCGGCCACCAGCAGGGTCAGCGCCTCGCGCAGGGTGCTGGAACCGATCTCGTACTGGGCGCGCAGATGCTCGATGCGGAGCTTGCTGTCGGGGGCCAGGGCGCCGCTGATGATGTCCTTGCGCAGGCGCTGATAGGCGTACTCGATCAGGGTTTTGGCCCCGCGCCCACCACGCTCCGGCTTCGATGCGGCCACGGCCGCGACACTGTCGCTCATGCTGGTCAACCCTTCGCATCCCCTTCGTTTTGCAGGATTTTACCGGATTACGCGCCAGTTTCCACCACATTCGCTATCGCGGTGCAATATCTGATGTTTTAAAAAATATCGATATTTTTTCCTTGACCCGAAACCTCATTCATCGTCACATATGCATGCCAGCCATGCAGCGGAAACCCGACGTGAAAATGCGCGGAAATCAAAGGCTAAAGCCATAACGCTGGCAGGGAGAACGCCTATGGAGATCACCGAAAGCGGCGGTCCGTCCGCCCGCAAGCCCGCCCCGCCCCCGTCCGCCCTCCCGTCCTTGGAGGACGCGGCCGAGGCCAATCCCCGTCAGATCACCGTGGACGGCACCATTCGCACCGTGACCTGCCGCGATGGCCTCAGCATCCTCGACGCCTTCGAACGGGCCCGCAATCCCCTGGCCGCCAACGGCGAAGTGGTGGTGCGGGTGGGCTGCCGCCGGGGCGGCTGCGGCATCTGCAAAGTGAAAATCACCGAAGGATCGGTGCGCACCGGCCCCATGCGCCGCGCCCATGTTTCGGAACAGGAAGAGGCCGAAGGCTACGTCCTGGCCTGCTGCGCCTACCCCGAAAGCGACCTTGCGGTGGCTTCGGTGCCGGTGGCGCCGCGCACGTTCAAATAATCGATATAAATTAAAAGAGCTGGGAGGTTTTCAATGGCACTCAATGGTGTTCTCCGGCCCGGATTGATCCAGATCCGCGTCCTGGATATGGCCGCCGCCATCACCCATTACGTCGATCGCATCGGCTTTTACAAAGTGGCCACCGGCGCCGACGGCCGCGTTTATCTGAAGGGCCGCGACGAGTTCGATCACCACTCGGTGATCCTGAACCCCTCCGACCGCGCCGGCCTCGATTACGTCGCCTTCAAGGTCGACAGCGACGCGGCGCTGGCCTCGTTCGAAAAGCGCATCGCCGCCTGGGGCCTGACCGTGGATCACGTGCCCGCCGGCGAGCAGCCCGGCATCGGCCGCCGCATCGGCTGCACCATTCCCTCGGGCCACCGCATCGAGCTTTACGCCCACGCCGATCTGGCCGAGATGCGTCCCGGCACCCTGAACCCCGATGTGTGGGATGCCGAGCCGCATGGCATGGAGGCGCGGCGCTTCGATCACTGCCTGCTCTATGGTCCCAATATCGATCAGGTGGAAAAGTTCTTCCTGGAGGTGCTGGATTTCAGCATGGCCGAACGGGTGGATCTGCCGGAAACCGGCGCCCTGGCCATCTGGATGAGCTGCGGCATGAAGATCGG
>JAJZGK010000200.1 GCA_021798485.1 Pseudomonadota bacterium | reverse complement strand
CCGGCGGCGGCGCCGCGGGCTCCGGTCCGGCCGCGCTCCGCTCCGCCCGCTCCATGATTACGGCAATCCTTTTTCCTTGTAATAGCGCAGAGCGCCGTCATGCGGCGGCACCGCCAGCCCCTGGCCGGCCATGTCCTTGCGGTCCAGCCGCCGCAGCAGCGGATGCAGGCTGCGCAGGGCCGCCGTATCGCCCATCACCGCCTTGACGATGCGGTAGGCCTCGGCGTCCGGCAGCCGGGTGGTGGTGGCCAGCACCGCCCGCAGCCCGAAGCTGGGCACATCGGCATCCAGGCCCTGATAGTCGTCGGCATGCAGGGTGAGCGGCACATAGGCCGGATGGCTGTTCAGGAAGGCGGTGATGGCGGCATCGCGCAGCGGCAGCAGCGAGGCGTCGCAGTCGTCCAGCGCCGTCTGCACATCGGCCAGCGGCGACAGGCCGGTGATCACCGCCGCATCGATCTGGCCATCGCACAGCGCCTTGACCATGCGCGGCGGCTCCATCTCCAAGGACGAGGTCAGATCCTCCATGCGGATGCCCTCGGCGGCCAGCAGGGCATCGGCCATGCTGCGCTGATAGCTGCCGGGCTTGCCCAGATTGAGGCGTTTGCCCTTGAGATCGGCCGGGCGCTTGATTTTGCTGTTGGCGGCCAGCAGCACCGCCACCGGCTCGCCATGCAGGGAAAACAGGGCCCGCAGCTCGGGCATGGCGCCGGTGGCGGCGAACGGCCCCTGGCCGGAGAAGGCCTCGGCCAGCGTGCGCGACTGCACCACCGCCAGCTGGGCGGCGCCGCTATGCAGCAGCGCCACATCCACCGCCGAACCGGCGGTGGGCTGCACCAGGCATCCGGCCCCCGGTCCGGCGGCGGCGCGGTCGGCCAGGCGGCAGACGGCGCCGGCTTCGAGGTAGGCGGTGCCGTTGATCTCGCCGCTGGCCACCACCAGCGCCCCGCCCGGCGCCGCCGGTTCGGCCGCGCCAACGCCGGAGGCGCCGGCCACGGCCCCCAGGGCCATCAGCACCGCCACCACACCCCAGCCCCGCACATCACGCCACATCATCGCCATATCCCTGCGCCATCCCTGTTTTTCATTTCCGTCAAAACGAAAAAACCTTAGCATGCCCCCCGTTTCGCGCAAACCGGGTTCCGCCACATGAATATCAAAGAGCATATCCGCCAGATCCCCGATTTTCCCAAGCCGGGCATTCTGTTTTACGACATTTCCACTCTGCTGGCCCATGCCGATGCCTGGCAGGTGACCATGGGCCGTTTGGCCAATGCCGTGCGCGCCCAGCAGCCCGATCTGCTGGTGGGCATCGAATCCCGCGGATTTCTGGTGGCGGCGCCGCTGGCCCTGAAACTGGGCTGCGGCTTCGTCATGGCCCGCAAAAGCGGCAAGCTGCCCGGCGGAACCGTGCGCTATGAATACGGCCTGGAATATGGCCGCGATGTGATCGAACTGCAGCAGGATTCCATCCAGCCCGGCCAGCGGGTGGTGGTGCTGGACGATCTGCTGGCCACCGGCGGCACCCTGAACGCCACCATCCAGCTGGTGCGGCAGATGGGCGGCACCGTGACCGGCGCCGCCTGCATCATCGAACTGGCGTTCCTGAACGGGCGGAACAAGCTGGACGTGCCGGTGACCTCGGTGGTCTCCTACGACGAATAATACCAACCGGCCAATGAATTGCCCGGTTGTATCGTCCCTCGCCGGGCGGCGGCATCCGCCGCCTTGGCCGCTCGCTCAATGCTCGCTGGATACCGGCCAACGAGTCACTTCAATGGTTGGCCGGTATAATACCAACCGCCCAATGAATTGACCGGTTGTATCGTCCCTCGCCGGGCGGCGGCATCCGCCGCCTTGGCCGCTCGATCAAGGCTCGCTGGATACCGGCCAACGAGTCACTTCAATGGTTGGCCGGTATAAGACTAGCTGGGGGCGGTTCTGGACGGAACGGCGCCTTGAGCCGGGGCGTGATAAATGTCATCCGGAGGAACGGACTGTTATAGTATGACAGTCTGGATGGTCTTCCATCGCCCTTTTGTCAAGCCGGACCCGATGATGCCCCATAGCCCCCCCGCCCGCGCCCCGCAGGCCGGCCATGATCACCAGGATTGCGTGCGCGCCGCCCTGCAGGCCGCCGAACGGCGCTGCGCGCAAAGCGGCGCCCGCCTGACCCTGGTGCGCAAAAGAGTGCTGGAACTGGTGTGGGACAGCCACGCGCCGGTGGGGGCCTACGCCCTGCTGGACGCCCTGAAGGCCGAAGGGCAGAACGCGGCGCCGCCCACCGTTTACCGCGCCCTGGATTTTCTGCTGGAGCAAGGCCTGGTGCACCGCCTGGAACGGCTGAACGCCTATGTGGGCTGCCCCCATCCCATGGGACCGCACAGCGCCCAGTTCCTGATCTGCCAGACCTGCGGCCAGGTGCAGGAGCTGGAAGATCCGGCCATCGGCGCCGCCATCCGCGCCGGGGCCGAACGGCTGGGCTTTCTGGCCACCCGCCAAACCATCGAGGTGGAAGGCCTGTGCCAGGCCTGCCGGACGGCATAATACCGGCCAACCATTGAAGTGACTCGTTGGCCGGTATCCAGCGAGCATTGAGCGAGCGGCCAAGGCGGCGGATGCCGCCGCCCGGCGAGGGACGATACAACCGGTCAATGCATTGGCCGGTTGGCATAAGACAAAAAGAAAAGGGCCGGAGAAACCTCTCCGGCCCTTTGTCCTTGAGCAGCTCTGCCGCGTTTAGCGCTTGGAGAACTGGAAGCTGCGGCGGGCCTTGGCCTTGCCGTACTTCTTGCGTTCCACCACGCGGCTGTCGCGGGTCAGGAAGCCGCTGGCCTTGAGCGGGCTGCGCAGGGCGGGCTCGTAGTAGGTCAGAGCCTTGGAGATGCCGTGACGCACGGCACCGGCCTGACCCGACAGACCGCCGCCGGCCACGGTCACCACCACGTCGAACTGATCGACGCGGCCGGCCACCTGGAACGGCTGGTTGATGACCATGCGCAGCACCGGACGGGCGAAATACACCTCCAGGGAGCGGCCGTTGACGGTGATCTTGCCCGAACCGGGCTTGACCCACACGCGGGCAACGGCGTTCTTGCGCTTGCCGGTGGCGTAGGAACGGCCCTGCGCGTCGATCTTCGGCTCACGGACCGGGGCGGCCGCGGGAGCGGCGGCCTTCAGGTCGGCAAGGGCGCTGAAGTCTTCGGCCATGGGTTAGGCGCTCCTCTTGTTCTTCGGGTTCATGGACGCAACGTCCACCACTTCCGGGTTCTGAGCGGCATGCGGATGCTCGGCACCGGCATAGACGCGCAGGTTCTTCATCTGCTGACGGCCCAGCGGACCACGGGTGATCATGCGCTCAACGGCTTTCTCGATCACGCGTTCCGGGAAACGGCCGCCCAGCAGCTGGCCCATGGTGCGGCCCTTGATGCCGCCGGCATAGCCGGTGTGCCAGTAGAACACCTTGTCGGTGAGCTTACGGCCCGTCAGCTTCACCTTCTCGGCGTTGATGACGATCACGTTGTCGCCCATATCGATGTGCGGCGTGTAGGTGGGGAGGTGCTTGCCGCGCAGGCGCATCGAGATGATGCTGGCGAGACGGCCCAGAACGACGCCGTCCGCGTCGATCACCACCCACTTCTTGTTCACTTCGGACGGTTTGGCGGAATAGGTAGTCATGTCACCCACTGCTAAACCAGATAAACGGAAACGGCCCCGTGCCGCCCCGAAAGAGCGCGGAGTATGCTGAGAATCGCCCATCGCGTCAATACAAATTTTATTGTTTAAAATCATATAGTTACAACAACGGTATTAAAATACCGCAATGAAGAGCCGCGGAAATCCTGCGTTTCGCCCCGGCCGCGCGTGTCACCTCCAGAGCCGGCCCGGGCAATTCAGACAGGAAGATAAGTGGATTTTTTGCCTGAGAGCGGCATGATCTGCCGCGGATCAGGAGACGGAAGCATGGCAAAACGTACCCGCCGGACCCACACGCCAGCGTTCAAGGCCAAGGTGGCGATCGCCGCGATCAAGGGCGATATCGCCACAGGGTTCAAACTGCTTCCCCGCCGTTGGGTGGTCGAACGCACCTTCGCATGGCTCGGACGATGCCGCAGACTGGCCAAGGATTGGGAAAAATCCATCACCTCCGCCGAAGCATGGATCAATGTCGCCCATATCCGCCTCACAACCAGGCGTCTCTCAAGGTATTGTTTTAAATCATAGAGTTTCGAGTCGGGCTCTTAAGCCCGATGGACGGCATGCCGGGCGCGAGCGGTTGCTTACCGGTGATGTGCGACCGGTGGCTCAGCGGAATCTTGCGGCGTTTGAACACGGTCGCCCCCTGCGACCAGAATCACTTTGTTAAGCGAATACGCCGCAGAAATCCATTTCGTCAAGCGGATGACTGTCCCCTCGGTGGCATACGATCCGTGTCCCTCAGTTCGGACACCTCGCCGCTTGGAGTTCTCGGAACGAAACCGAGGACAAATCCGAACGGTTTTCCAATGCGAGCCAGTGTCTCGTGTGTCGGATTAGCCCGGCCCTTTTCGAGGTCGATCAACTGCGTCCTAGTAAGTCCGAACTTGTCAGCGAATTCTGTCTGGGTCATGCCGAGGGCGTCGCGGATATCACGGATCGCCTCGGGAAGCCGTAAAGTACCCGTTGCGGCTCGTCGCGCGATCTCGTCGCGCCTATCCAACTTCTCGTCGCGGCTCAGGGCTCGTTTCTTTGGCATGTCGCCTCCAGCCGTTCGACCGCATCAGCTACACGGGTGCTGTCGCCGCAGGCCCGCTCCACAACTTCTTGCGGGACGCCCGCTTCAACCGCCACGCTGGACAGGTTGCGCAGGAAGGCGGCGCGCTCCAGCAACGCCGCCTTGATGTCCTTCGCTGGCAGCCCGTCAAAAGCGGCCGCGTCGCAGACTGTATCCCAATGGCCTTCGATGTCACGTCCTTGGAGGCATCGCCACCGCGTCGAACGCCCGACCATAGCCTTGGACAGGCGCATGGGGGCGAAATCGAACAGTGGCGCCAACCTAACGCCCCCGTCCGCGTGCTTCGTCAGCGCGGTGTTGCGCCCATGGTTGTCTGGGTTCCCCATGGCCGCGTTCAGGACGTCGCGCAGCACATATTCGACCACGTCGTCAGCAGGATCGTCGCTGACCGCTCGGACCACCGACAGATAATCTTCATGAAAGCCGATGTGACCGAATTCCGCCATGCCAAGCGCGGATACAAGGCTCTCCTGACCGTGCAGGCTCACCATGCCGTCCATGACGCTGCGGTCGAACCTCGGAATTTTCAGAACGCCATTGGCGAATTCCAAAGGAGCTGCGACGTCGAGACCGAACTGTCGCGCCACTTCGAGGTACGGTGCCTCCGAGGCGATTATCAGTCCGTCCTCGTGGTTGTTGGACTGCAAGACCTTCACGATGACGTGTTCGATGGCGTCCTGCGTCCTTACGAACGGATCCGGGTACCAGAATCCGTCCACCGCGCTTCGGGTCAACAACGCCTTCGGCCACTCACCCTGGACGCCCTTAGACCCAGAAGCCAGCAACGCGAAACGGGTGACGACGTCACTAAACCTGTCGCTGCGTGTGGCGATGTCGTCGTCGGTCAACGGCGGGCAGTCGACACCGGCCAGACGACGCTGCTCGTCCTCCCACGCTTCCCTAATTCGGACGTTACCGATTGGCGCGCCGCCAGCCAGCCGGAGCAACCGCAACTCAACGGACGGATCGTCGGCCCGCACACCAATGTCTTGAGCGAGCCGCTGCCGGGCCACACCTTGTGGCAACAGGTCGAGCAACCAGGCGGGCCATGTCTTCAGATACGTCGACTCCAAGGTCACAGGCAGCCCGACGGACAACGCCCGCCTGTCGATCACATCCGCGTCGATTGCATCCTCAACCGCGTGCGTGAAGAAGTAGTCGGAGTCGTACACCGTCTTGGTGGCTCCATGGATGCCACGCTCCGGCACCTCGAACGTCACGACGGCGGCGTCCTGCCAATCGCCGTCAACGAATGTCTGAACAGTCAGCTTTTCCATAGAGTACCATCACAACGCTACATCACACGGAATGTAGCGCGCAAAGAGACCTGTTTCAATGGTACTTTTTGATGCGCGATATCGGTTGCTCACCCGGTGATGCCGCCATTCAGATAGAGGGCGCAAGCCTTAGAGCCCAACCCGAAAAGAGTTGAGCGGTTTCAAGGGATTGTGATTCTGTTTGGTTACCACACGAAACGGAGTCACGGATGCCCTGGACAGAAACCGCTCGCCGTGAGTATCGGCGAGATCAT
>JAJZGK010000199.1 GCA_021798485.1 Pseudomonadota bacterium | reverse complement strand
TCGTCGAGATCGTGGCTGTTGTAGGCGATATCGTCGGACAGCGCCGCCACCTGGGCCTCGGCGCTGGCGTAGGTATGCAGTTCCAGCGCCGCCTTGGCGTCGTAGCTCTGAATGGCCAGCGGCAGCGGCCGGGCGCCGGGAAAGCCGGTCAGCGGGCCATTGTGCTTGACCAGCCCCTCCAGGGTTTCCCAGGTGAGATTCAGGCCGTCGAACTGGTAGTAGCGCTTTTCCAGCTTGGTGACGATGCGCAAGGACTGGGCGTTGTGATCGAAGCCGCCCACCCCGGCGGTCATCTCCTGCAAGGCGTCCTCGCCGGCATGGCCGAAGGGGGTGTGGCCGAGATCGTGGGCCAGGGCCAGGGCCTCGGCCAGATCCTCGTTCAGGCCCAGCACCCGGCAGATGGACCGGGCGATCTGGCTCACTTCCAGGCTGTGGGTAAGGCGGGTGCGGAAATTATCGCCGTCGTGATAGACGAACACCTGGGTTTTGTATTTCAGGCGGCGGAAGGCTTCCGAATGAATGATGCGGTCGCGGTCGCGCTGAAAGGGCGAGCGGGTGATGCTTTCAGCCTCGGCAAAGCGCCGCCCCCGGCTTTGCTCCGGCACGCAGGCATAGGGGGCGAGGATCTGGCTGATGGTCATGACCCCCGGACACTACCCCGCGCCGCGCCGGCGTTCAACCGGTATCGCCCCAGGCCGCCGGGGCGCCGGAAGTCAGCCCCACAGCTTCTGCATCCAGAACCATTGCTCCGGAGCGGCGCGCACCCAGCCCGCCACCACGTCCATGGCCTGCTGCATCACCGTGGCCACGAACACCTCCTTGGACTGGCTGTAATCCAGGGCCAGCGGCGGGCAAACGGTGACGCGCATGCGGCAGTCGGGCAGGCGCTCAACCCGCACCGGCAGGATCGGGCAATGGAAACGCAGCGCCATCAGGGCCGCCGTGGGGGCGATGCGCGCCGTGCCGCCGAGAAACTCCACATCGATGCCGCGGTTGTAGCGGTGGTCGATCAGCAGCCCCACGAACTTGTGGGCGGCCAGGAAGGAAAAGGCCTCCTTGGTGCCGCTGGTGCTTTTGGCGATGAAGGTGATGCTGTGGGCATGGGCGCGGCAGCGGGCCAGCACCTCGGCCACGCGGGGATTATTGGGGGCGCGGAACATCACCGCCGCCTCGATGCCGGCCTTCTCGGCCATGAAGGGCACCACTTCCCAGTTGCCAAGATGGGCCGAGGCCAGAATGCCGCCCCGCCCCTGCGCCTGCGCCGCCCGCAGATGCTCCAGCCCCACATACTCCACCCGGTCCTCGCGCAACAGCCCGGCCAGATGCGGATATTCAAAGAAGGTGCGGCCCAGATTGTCCCAAACGGCGGGCACCAGGGCCTCCACCTCGGCCGGCGAAAAACAGCGGCCCAGATTGCGCCGCGCCGTGCGATCGGCCCCGAGGTGCGGCCCCACCTTGCGCAGCAGCCAGCCGCCCAATCGCGACGCCGTGGACAAGGACAACCGGCCAAGCCCACGTTCAACCAATCCTACGCCGCCAGCCTCCAGCCAGGAGACGGCGGGGGCGAACAATTTCTTCATACAACCTTATCTTTCACGGGCAGCTGCGAATGATCCGCCGGATTATCACACATCCCTCCGCAGCGTCCGGCATATTTTTGATACGGAAAAATTAATTTACGTTTCGCCTAGGTTACATCCGCTTTCACAGCATGACAGAACCAATGCCATGTGGATGGTTGACAAGCCCCGGCCCGCGTGGCAAGCCCGCCCCATGATCATTTCCCTGCCCCCCACCGATGCCGACCGCCGCCTGGAGCGGCGCGTGCTGCTCACCGTGCTGGCCCTGCTGCTGCTGCGGGCCCTGACCGCCCGCCTGGCCGATCTTTCCTCGGATGAAGCCTATTACTGGCACTGGATCCATCCGCTGCAGCTCTCTTATTTCGACCATCCGGCCATGGTGGCCGCGTGGATCTGGGCCGGGGTGAAGCTGGCGGGGGAAACCGGTTTCGGGGTGCGGCTGCCGGCCCTGCTGGGCGGCCTCGTCACCACGGTTCTGGTGTGGGACAGCGCCCGGCTGGTCTTCCGTTCGCGCCGGGTGGCCGCCTGGGCCGCCTTGTGGCTCAACGCCTCGGTACTGTTCAATACCGCCGGCGTGGTGGTCACCCCCGATACGCCGCTGCTGGTGTTCTGGGCCCTGGCCCTGTGGGCCGCGCTCAAGGTGATTTCAGAAGGGGATGCCCGCTTCGTGCCGCTGGCCGGGCTGGCCCTGGGCCTGGGAGCCATCAGCAAATACACCATCGCCCTGATCCTGCCCGGCCTTATCCTCACCTTTCTGCTGTTTCCGCCGCTGCGCCCGTGGTGGCGCCGCCGGGAAACCCTGGGGGCGGTTCTGCTGGCCGCCGCCTGCACTCTGCCCCTGTGGATCTGGAATGCCGAAAACGGCTTCGCCTCGTTCCACAAGCAGCTGGACCACGCCTTCGAGACGGCGCCGCCGGCAAGGCATGCCCTGAGCAATCTGGGGGCCTTCCTGGGTGGCCAGATCGGGCTGGTCACGCCGCTGCTGTTCGGCTTCTGCCTGTGGGGCATGGGCTGGGCGCTGTGGCGGGGCTGGCGTGACCGGCGGCCGGACTGGTTCCTGCTGGGCGCCACCTCGCTGCCCATCGTGCTGTTTTTCGCCCAGCATTCCCTGGGGGGCCTGGTGCAGGCCCATTGGGACGGCCCGGCCTATCTCGGCGGCGTCATCGCCACGGCGGGCGCCGGGGCCGGGCTGCGCCGGCCGCTATGGCGGCGCCTGTTCCTGGCGGCGCCGCTGCTGGGGCTGGCCCTCAGCCTGGTGGTGCTGTTCCAGGCCGCCACCGCCCTGCTGCCCCTTCCCATCAAGCTCGATCCCTTGAAGCGCCTGGGCGGCTGGGCCGAACTGGCGCAGGCGGTGGAAACCCAGCGCCTGCTCCATCCCGGCGCCTTCCTGCTGACACCCAAGCACGAACCCACCGGCCCGCTGTCGTTCCATCTGCCCGGCCATCCGCCGGTGTTCCTGGAAGGCCATATCCGTCCCAGCTACTACAGCGCCGCCCAGGTGGCGGCCCTGAAGGGGCAAGACGCCATCATCATCACCCAGGTGAAGGACGATGGCGTGATGCACGATATGCCGCCTTTTTTCGCCGCGATCACCCCCCTGGGGCAGGTGGATCTGCATTGGGGCGGCCGGGTGGCCGATCGCTACGCCCTTTATCTGGGCCACCAGTACCGCGGCGGCCTGCTGACCATGGGCAACGGCTGGAACGGCCGCAACGACGCTCCCTGATTGCCAGCCTCCGGGGATCGTGCTACCCCAGCCCTGCCGCCCGCTTTGCCGCTCAAAGGATCAGCCCTTGCCCACCGCCTTGCCGCTTCTGCTCCTGCAATCCCTCTGCCTGCTGCCCATCGCCGCCATCCTGACCAAGGCCACGGTGCTGACCGCCCTGGCCGCCGTGCTGGCGGCCCTGGCCGCCCGCCGCCTGGTCTTCCCCGGCCTGGCCGGCGCGGTGTGGAGCGGCGCCGTGGTTCTGCTCTGTTATGTCAGCACGCTGTGGGCCATCGTGCCGGCCAACAGCCTGGAGCGCACCACCCAGGTGCTGGGGGTGTTCCTGCTGTGGCAGGGCCTGGCCGCCGCCGCCGCCGGCTGGAGCGAGGAAGACCGCCGCCGCCTGTCGGACCTTAATCTGCGCGGCTGGCTGATCACCGTGGTGCTGATGCTGGCCGGACTGGCGCTGGGCCTGCTGCTGAAAAGCCCGGATGGCGTGATCGAGCCGCTGCACACCTTCCGCGGCGAGCTGCATCGCCACTTCATCAGCAAGAACGGCGCCGTCATCCTCAGCATCACCAGCCTGCCGGTTCTGGCCCATGTGCTGCGCCAGCGCAACGGGCGGCTGCAGGCCGGGGCCATGCTGGTGATCCTGCTGGCGGCCCTGCTGGCCTCGCACAGCTCCAGTTCGCTGAACGGCCTGGTGTGCGGCCTGCTGGTCTGGGGCCTGCACCGCCGCTTTCCCCGTCTGATCAACACGCTTCTGGCCTACGGCATCCCGGTGGTCATTCTCACCATGCCGCTGCTGCTTTATAAGGTCGATCCCCATTTCGTGGCGGTGCATGTCCCGCATTTCCCGCCGTCGTTCTATCACCGGCTGGTGATCTGGCAGTTCTCCATCCAGCACATCACCATGCATCCGTTCCTGGGCTGGGGCTTCGACGCCGCCCGCTCCATTCCGCACGGCACCGATGCCTTCCACCATTGTTTCCCGGTGCCGTGGAGCCCGCTGCCCTATGAATGGAGCGGCCAGTATCTGCCGCTGCACACCCATAACGCCGCTCTGCAGATCTGGCTGGAGCTGGGGGCCCTCGGCGCCGTGCTGGTGGCCCTGGCCATGCACAGCCTGGTGCGCCATCAGGTGATCGGCAACCGCGAGGGCAAGGCCAGCCTGATGGCCGGCCTGATCACCGCCGCCCTGGCCATCGCCTTCGAGGCTTTCGGCGTGGCCCAGGCCTGGTGGCTGATGCTGGTGGCCATTGCCTGGGCGGCGGTCAAGGCCCTGCCCCGGGAATAGGGACGCCTAACAGGGGGCGGGAAAAGCCGGTTTTTCCCGGCGCTCGCGACGCACAGCCTGTCTTCCGCACCCGGCTAACCCGGCTCGTCCTCGGGACGGTCGGCGTGCTGGCGGCGGATCTCCAGGAGGTCGCCGAACACCTCGCCGAAGATGTCCATGAGGTGGGGGTCGAAATGCCGCCCCGACTGTTCGATCATGAAATTCTTGGCCTCCTCCACCGGCCAGGCCGGTTTGTAGGGCCGGGCCGAGGTCAGGGCATCGAACACATCGGCAATGGCGGCAATGCGGGCAGCCAGGGGAATCGCCGCTCCCCGCAAGCCCTGGGGATAGCCGCCGCCATCCCATTTTTCGTGATGGCCCAAGGCGATTTCCCGCGCCATGCGCAGAATTTCCGACGGATGATCGCCGATGATGTCGGCGCCGATGCGCGGGTGCCGGCTCATGACCGCCCATTCCCCCGCATCGAGCCGGCCTGGTTTCAGCAGAATATGATCGGGCACGCCGATCTTGCCCACATCGTGCATGGGTGCGGCGTTCATCACCAGATCAGCCCAATCGTCGCTGATGCGCAAGCCCCGCGCCAGCAGATGGGCGTAATGGCTCATGCGGATAACATGCAGGCCGGTCTCGTTGTCGCGGAATTCCGCCGCCCGGCCCAGGCGGCGGATGATCTCCTGGCGGGTGCGCAGCAGTTCCTCGGTGCGTTCGCGCACCTTGGCCTCCAGTTCCAGATTTTGCCGGTAAAGGGCCAGATGCGTCTTCACCCGGGCCCGCACGATGGGCGGGCTGATAGGCTTGGTAATGTAATCCACCGCCCCCAGGGCCAGTCCGCGCTCCTCGTTCTGCTCCTCGGCCAGACCGGTGACGAAAATCACCGGGATGGCGGCGCTTTTGGGGTTGGCCTTCAGCCGGCGGCACACCTCCAAACCGTCCAGACCCGGCATCATCACATCCAGCAGGATCATGTCGGGCACCGGATCACTGACGGCGATGGTCAAGGCGCGCTCACCGTTCAGCGCCGCCTTGACCTTGTAGGCCGGGGTCAGCACATCGCTCAAAAGCTGGATGTTCTCCGGCGTGTCGTCGACGATGAGAATGGTGGCCGGGCGGCTCATGGCGCCGCCGTGTCCAAAGACAGGCTCCACTGGCGGATCAGCGCCGCCGCCTCGGGAAAATCGTAGCGGCCAAGCAATGCCGTCAGCTGCCGGGCCTGGCCGCGGGCAGCGGGATCGTCCAGCCTTGCCACCAGATCACGGGCCACGGCCAGGGATTGGGTATCGTCGTCGTCGATCAGGCGGCGCAGCTCCTCCAGTTGCACGCGTAGCGGCGGCGCGGCGGCGGCGCGGGCGGCCGGGCCCGCAGGCTCGGCCGGAACGGGCAGGCTTTCCGGGGCCAGCCAGCGCCGCAGCACCGCCTCCATGGCGGCGATATCCAGCGGCTTGGCGATATGATCCGACATGCCGGCCTCCAGGGCCTTCTGGCGGTCGCCCGCCAGGGCGTTGGCGGTCATGGCGATCACCGGCAGCGAATGAAAACGCGGATCGGCACGGATGGCCCGGGTGGCGCTATAACCGTCCATCTCGGGCATCTGCACATCCATCAGCACCGCCTGAAACGGGCGGTCCTCCAGGGCGGCCAGGGCCTCGCGGCCAGTGTTGGCGGTAACCACCTTCAGACCGCGCTGGCGCAACAGCTCATAAGCCACCTCGCGGTTCAGGTCGTTGTCCTCCACCAGCAGCACCGTGGCTTCCGGCAGAAAACCGGGCGGGTGCGGCGCGGGCGCGGCGGCGGGCGCGGCGGCGGCACCCGCC
>JAJZGK010000198.1 GCA_021798485.1 Pseudomonadota bacterium | reverse complement strand
CATGCCGATGCCGCCGATGCCGACGAAATGCAGGGTGCCAATGGAAAGCGGCAGGGTTCTCATGATGCGACCTCGGTCTTGTCGGCGACCAGCCGTTCCGCCAGATCGGCCAGGCGCTGGGCGGCGTCGGGAACTCCGGCGGCGCGGGCGCAGGCGGCGGCGCGGGTCAGGCTGCCGGGAAGGGAAAACAGGGAGTCCAGGCGGCCGGCCAGGCTTTCCGGGGTGAAGGCGGGCTGGGGGATCATCCAGCCGCCGCCGGTCTCGTCCACGGCGTGGGCGTTGGCGGTCTGGTGATCGTCGATGGCGTAAGGATAGGGCACCAGGATGGCCGGGCGGCCCAGGGCGGTGAGCTCGCCCACGGTGGAGGCGCCGGCGCGGGCGATGACCAGATGGGCGGCGGCCATGCGCTCGGGCACATCCTGGAAGAAGCTGGCCAGGGTGGCGTTGACGCCGCTGGCGCCATAGGCGGCGCGCACGGCCTCCAGATCCTCGGGGCGGCACTGCTGGCTGAGCTCGACGCGGGCGCGCAGGGGATCGGGCAGGCGGGCCAGGGCGGCGGGCAGCACATCGGAGAGGATGCGCGCGCCCTGCGAGCCGCCCAGCACCAGAAGGCGCACCGGGCCGCCGGCCTCCAGGGCCGGATAGGGCTGATCGCGGCGGGCGATGATCTGCGGGCGCACCGGCATGCCGGTTTGCGCCACCTTGCCGCGCAGGCCGGCGGCCAGATGGCTGACCTGGGCGTAACAGGTGGCGATGCGGGTGACGCGCGGCGCCAGCAGGCGGTTGGCACGGCCCAGCACGGCGTTCTGCTCGTGCAGGGCGGTGGGAATGCCGGCGCTGGTGGCGGCCAGCATGGCCGGCACCGAGGCATAGCCGCCGAAGCCGATGACGGCGGCGGGCTTCAGGCTTTTCAGCAGGGCCCGGGCCTGCAGCCAGCCGGCGCCCAGTTCGGTCACGGCGCGCAGCCGCGCCAGCACGCCGCGCCCGGCCAGGCCGCCGGCATGGATGCGGTGGGTGGCGATGCGGCCCAGGGTGCCGCCGAAGGCCTGGCCGCGGCGGTCGGTGATCAGGGCCAGATCGTAGCCGCGCGCCAGCAGCTCCGAGGCCAGGGCCTCGGCGGGGAAGACATGGCCGCCGGTGCCGCCGGCGGTCAGCGCGATCAGTTTCGTCATTATTGCCAGCCCTCCGCGCCGTATCGTTTTCGGGTCAGGGCCAGCACCATGCCCATGCCGAGGGCCAGAGCCAGCATGGAGGAGCCGCCATAGGAGATGAAGGGCAGGGTCATGCCCTTGGTGGGCATCAGGTGCAGGGTGGAGGCCAGATTGACCAGGGCCTGCAGGCCGAACTGCACCAGCAGCCCCGAGGTGGCCAGCAGCACGAACAGATTGTCCTCGTTCAGCATGCGGGCGAAGCCGCGCAGCACCACGAAGGCGAACAGCCCCACCACCACCAGGCACAGGATCAGGCCGAATTCCTCGCCGGCCACCGCCATGATGAAATCGGTATGGGCGTCGGGCAGCACCTCCTTGACCCGGCCCTCGCCGGGGCCGCGCCCGAACAGGCCGCCGTAATGGAAGGCCTGCAGGGCGGTGGTGACCTGATAGCCGGCGCCGTCGGACGGATCGAGGAAGCGGTCGACGCGGGCCTGCACATGGCTGAAGGTGAAATAGGCGCCCACCAGGCCGCTCAAGCCCACCATGGCGAAGACCAGCACCCAGAGGATGGGCAGGCCGGCCAGGAAGAACTCCACGAACCACACCGCCGAGATCACGATGGTCATGCCGACGTCGGGCTGCAGCAGCAGCAGCACCGCCACCATCAGGTAAAGACCGAAGGACACGGCGTTGCCGGGGAAGCGGTCGCCCTCGCGCTGTTCGGCGAACATCCAGCCGGCCACCACGGCGAAGCAGGGCTTGGCGAATTCCGAGGGCTGGATGGTCATCCCGGCGATGTCGATCCAGCGGGTGGCGCCCTTGATCTCCTGGCCGGTGACCAGCACCACCGCCATCAGCACCACCGAGCAGACGAAGCCCAGGCTGGCCAGGCGGCGCACCCACAAGGGCGGCAGCAGCGACACCGCGAAGATCACCAGCACCGTGGGCGGCACGAACATGAACTGGCGGCGCACGAAGTGGAAGTGATCGGCGCCGATGCGCTGGGCCACCGCCGGACTGGCGGCCAGGATCAGGATCATGCCGATGGCGATGATCACCGCCAGGGCGGCCATGGTCCAGCGGTCCACGGTCCACCACCAGCGGCCGATGACGGAGGTGTCGGTGCGGCCCAGATTGATCATGCGGCACCTCCTAAGAGGGCGTTGACCCGGGCGCGGAACACCTCGCCGCGATGCTCGAAGCTTTTGAACTGATCCCACGAGGCGCAGGCCGGCGACAGCAGCACCACGGCGTCGGGGTGGCCGTAGGCCAGGGCGCGGGCGCGGGCGCGGGCCACCGCCACCTCCAGGGTGCCGCACTGTTCGTAAGCGGCCTTGCCCTCCAGGGTGCGGGCGAAGGCCGTTGCCGCCTCGCCGATGAGGAAGGCGCGCACCACGCTGGGGAACAGCGGCGCCAGACTGTCGATGCCGCCCTCCTTGGCCTGGCCGCCGGCGATCCAGTAGATGTGGCGGTAGCAGCGCATGGCCTTTTCGGCGGCGTCGGCGTTGGTGGCCTTGCTGTCGTTGACATAGCGCACGCCGTCGCTTTCGGCCACCAGCTCCTGACGGTGCGCCAGGCCCGGATAGCTGGCGAAGGCATCGCGGATGGCCGTGGGAGCCACGCCCAGGGCGCGGGCGGCGCCGTAGGCGGCGCAGGCGTTCTGCCAGTTGTGGCGGCCGGGCAGGGTGGGCAGGGTGGTGAGATCGGCCACGGTTTCCCCCAGCCGTTCATCCACCAGCAGGCCGGTTTCGGCATGGATGCCGGCGGGCAGCGCGTCTTCCACCGAAAACGGCGTGGCGGCGGGCAGGCGGGCCAGCAGGCGGCGGCCGTAGGCGTCGTCGGCGCCCACCAGGGCGCCGTCCGGGCGTTTCAGGCGGTCGAACAGGCTGGCCTTGGCGGCGAAATAGCCTTCGATGCCGCCGTGGCGGGCCAGATGATCGGGGGTGACGTTCAGCAGCAGCGCCACGTCGAAGCGGGCCCGGTCCAGCAGTTCCAGCTGATAGGACGACAGCTCCAGCACATAAACGCCCTCGGCGCCCAGGGCCGGCAGATCCAGGGCGGGGATGCCCAGATTGCCGCCCACCGCCACGGTGAGGCCGGCGCTCTTCAGCACATGGGCGATCAGGGTGGTGGTGGTGGATTTGCCGTTGGTGCCGGTGATGCCCACGTAGCGGGCCTCGGGGCAGGCGCGGGCCAGCAGTTCCACATCGCACACCAGCGGCACGCCCAGGGCGCGGGCGCGGCTGGCCACCGGATGGGGGCGGGGGTGGGTATGGGGGATGCCGGGGCTCCACAGCAAAAGATCGAGCGCGGCGAAATCGAAGGCGGCATCGGCCAGATCGGCCACGTGGAGGCCCTGCCCGGCGGCCTGGCGGCGGGCCTCGGCATTGTCGTCCCACACCACGACGCGGGCGCCGCCGGCCAAAAGGGCGCGCGCCGCCGAGGCGCCGGACTTGCCCAGCCCCATCACCGCCACCTGTTTGCCGTTCATCGCCGCAAGCCCGGGCATGCCGCTCTCCCTAGCGCAGTTTCAAAGTGGAGAGGCCGATCAGGCCCAGAATGCCGGCGATGATCCAGAACCGGATCACCACGGTGGGTTCCGCCCAGCCCTTTTTCTCGAAGTGATGGTGCAGGGGCGCCATGCGGAACACCCGTTTGCCGGTCAGCTTGAAGCTGGCCACCTGCACGATCACCGAAACGGTTTCCAGCACGAACAGCCCTCCGACGATGGCCAGCACGAACTCGTGCTTGGTGATCACGCTCATGGCGCCCAAGGCGCCGCCCATGGCCAGCGAGCCGGTATCGCCCATGAACACCAGGGCCGGCGGGGCGTTGAACCACAGAAAGCCCAGACCGGCTCCCACCAGGGCGCCGCAAAACACCGCCAGTTCGCCCGAGCCGGGAATATGGTGCAGCTGCAGATAGTTGGCGAATACCGCATGTCCCACCAGATAGGAGATCAGGGCGAACACCCCGGCGGCGATCATCACCGGCACCGTGGCCAGGCCGTCCAGACCGTCGGTAAGGTTGACGGCGTTGGAGGCCCCCACCATGACGAAGGCGGCCATGGGGATGTAGCCCCAGCCCAGCTGCAGCAGCACGGTCTTGAAGAAGGGCACCGCCAGGGCCTGGGCCAGCGGCTCGGGGCTCAAGGCCATCACCAGCACCGCCGCCACCACCGCCACCAGCACCTGTCCGGCCAGCTTCAGCTTGCCGGGCAGGCCCTTGGTGTTGCGCTTGCTGACCTTGAGATAATCGTCGGCGAAGCCGATCAGGCCGTAGGACAGGGTGACCCCCAGCACGATCCACACGTAAGGATCGGTGAGATCGGCCCATAGCAGGGTGGAAAGCGACAGCGCCAGCAGAATGAGGAACCCGCCCATGGTGGGGGTTCCCTTCTTGGTCAGCAGATGGCTTTCCGGCCCGTCGGTGCGGATGGGCTGGCCGTGCCCCTGGCGCGACCGCAGCCAGCGGATCACCGAAGGCCCGGCGAGGAACGAGATGATAAGCGCCGTCAGCACCGCGCCCCCGGTGCGGAAGGTCAGATATTTGAACAGGTTGCACAGCGGGACCTGTTCGGCGAAGGGGTAGAGCAGGTTGTAGAGCATGGGATTTACGAAACCTCCTGACCGCTGTGCGCCGGTTGGCGGGCGGCGGCCTCCTCCTCGAGGGCTTTGACCACCAGACCCATGCGGCTGCCCGCCGAGCCCTTGACCACGACCACGTCTCCGGCCCGCAAGGCGGCGATGACCTGGGATGCCGAGGCGGCGGCGTTCTCGGCATGGCCCCCGCGCCGGTCGGCGGGCAGGGCGTCATGCAGGCGCCGCATCAGCGGGCCGGCAGTGAACAGGATGTCGATGCCGAGGTCCATCGCCGCTTCGGCAAGGCCGGCATGCAGGGCCGGCGCGGTTTCGCCCAGTTCCAGCATGTCGCCCAGCACCGCCACCCGGCGGCGGGCGCTCTTGGCGGCGGCCAGGGTGGCCAGGGCGGCCCGCACCGAAACCGGGCTGGCGTTGTAGCTTTCATCGATCAGTTCGATGCGGCCCTCGCCCCAGGCCAGACGCTGGCGGCGGCCCCGGCCCTTGGGCGCGGTCATGGCGGCCAGGGCGCGGGCGGCGGCGGCCATGGGCACCCCGGCGGCGGCGGCGGCCAGCAGTACCGGCAGGCTGTTCATGGCCCATTGCCGCCCCGGCACGCCGATGCGATAGGAGAGCGCGGTTTCGCCCACCATGGCGAACACCAGGGTGGCCTCGGGATCGACGGCGCAGTCCAGCAGCCGGGCCGAGCTTTCGATATGGTTGCCGAAGCTTTCGATATGGCGGATGCCGTGTTGCAGGGCGGCCTGGCGCAGCAGGGCGAAGTGGGGATTGTCGCGCGGCAGGATGGCGGTGCCGCCCGGCTCCACCCCGGCCAGGATTTCGGCCTTGGCCTCGGCGATGGCGGCGGTGGAGGCGAAAAATTCCATATGCACGGCGTCCACCGTGGTGATCACCGCCACATGGGGCCGCACCAGCCGCGACAGCGGCGTCAGTTCCCCGGCATGGTTCATGCCCAGCTCGAACACGGCGGTGCGGGCCTCGCGCGGCAGGCGGGCCAGGGATAGCGGCACCCCCCAGTGATTGTTGAGGCTGCCGACATTGGCATGGGTGGGGCCGCCGGCCTCCAGGGCCAGTTTCAGCATTTCCTTGGTGCTGGTCTTGCCGACGCTGCCGGTCACCGCCACCACCTTGGCGCCGCTGCGGGCGCGGGCGGCGGCGGCCAGGGCCACCAGGCCGTCCAGGGTATCCTCCACCAGCAGCAGCGGGGCGTCGGCGGGCAGACCGGCGGGGATCTTGTGCACCAGGGCGGCGGCGGCGCCGTCGGCCAGGGCCTGGGCCACGTAATCGTGGCCGTCGTGGTGGGGGCCGGCCAGGGCCACGAACAGATCGCCCGGCGCCACGGCGCGGCTGTCGATGGACACGCCGCCGGCCTGCCAGTCCGGGCCGGATGAACGGCCCCGGGTGGCGTCCCGCGCTTCGGCGCTGGTCCATAAGGGGGCGATCATGGCGTATTCTCCACGGCGGCGCGGGCCTCGTCGGCATCGTTGAAGGGAATGATCTCGGTGCCGACGATCTGGCCGTTTTCATGGCCCTTGCCGGCCAGCACCAGAATATCGCCCGCCGCCAGTCCGGCCACGGCGGCGCGGATGGCGGCGCGGCGGTCGGCGATTTCCTCGCCCTTGGGGCAGGCGGCCAGGATGGCG
>JAJZGK010000197.1 GCA_021798485.1 Pseudomonadota bacterium | reverse complement strand
GGCCAGACGGGGCCACGTGGCCCCTCGGGTCAAGCCCGAGGGTGACGAATCAGACGCATCGGCGAGCCAACCTGATGCAGGGGGATAAGCCATTACGGCGGATCGCGACAGAATATTATCGGCACCCGCCGCAAACCGGCTGGAGCGGCGCCGCGCCAGCGAAAAATATTACAATTCCCTCGCCCAAACGGCAGGATTTTCCACCCCGGCGCGATGAAAAAATGCCCATTCACCGGCACATTCCCCCGCGGGGCATGGTGGCGGGCCGGCAAAAGAAAGGGGCCGGTGCAAGCACCGGCCCTGAAGTTTAGGGAGGAAACGTCCAAGAAAGGCAGACAAGTGGACTATCAAGAGACTGTCCGTTTGCTGCACTGCAAAATATACGGGCCTGGCGCCCCTCTGGCAAGAAGAAAATTACGCCTTTTTGCACAGATTAAATTTTAGCCATAAAAAGCAACTGGTTAGAAATTAAACAGCCCGCCGCGCCGCAGGGATGCCGAAAAACTGGCACGGAAATCGCATAGATCCCGCCGCCACCCCACGGGAGAACGAGGACCATCATGGCGCGGAAGATCATCATCATGCTGGGAGGATTGCTGGCGACCTGGATCGCCCTGTCCGCCGCGCCGGCGCAAGCCCTTGAAGACAGCCGGGTTTGCGGCGCCGAGACCATCCGCCAGGAGCGGGCCACCGGCATCCCCGATCGCCTGCTGCACGCCATTTCCCTAGTGGAATCCGGCCGCTGGAGCGACCAGCGCCGGGAAACAATTGCCTGGCCCTGGACCATCATGGCCGAGGGGCAGGGGCGCTTTTTGCCCAGTAAGGCCGCCGCCATCGCCGAAGTGCGGGCCTTGCAGGCCCGTGGCGTGCGCAACATCGATGTGGGCTGCATGCAGGTTAATCTGCAGGCGCATCCCGATGCCTTCGCCACCCTGGACGAAGCCTTCGATCCGGCCAGCAACGTGGCCTATGCCGCCCGTTTCCTGTTGGGGCTTTACCAATCCACCCACAACTGGCCCACCGCCGGGGCCTATTACCATTCGCAAACCCCCAGCGAGGCGGCGCCCTACAAGGCCAAGCTGCTGGCCACCTGGAACCAGATGAAGGGCCACGGCGAAGACCGCCTGCAGCTGGCCGCCTTCAGCAGCCGCGACAACCAGCCGCCCATGGGGCTTTACATGCCGGCCCTGGCGCAGGCGGCCTTCCGCGAACCGGCCCCGGCCCGCGCCGCCGCGCCGCGCCTGCACGGGGTGACCGTGCAGCCCTCCAAGGCCGAGGTGCGCAGCCTGGCCGAACGGGCCGAGGCCAAACGCATCGCCGACGCCTACCGCAAGGCCCGCATCGCCGAATACGAGATGCACAAGGCCCATCCGGCCGCCAAGGGATAACCGCCGCTACAGCGGCGTGAAACCGATAAAGGTCAGATCGTCGCGGCGGCTTTCCCCGCCGCGATACGCGGCGAGAATGGCAAACAGCCGCTCCATCTGCCGCGACATGGGAAGATCGAGGCCGCCTTCCAAAGCCTGACGCAGGCGGCGGCGGCCGAACAGGCGGCGGTGCTCGCCGCCCACCTGATCGGTCACGCCGTCGGTGGCCAGATAAAAGGCCATGCCCGGCTCCAACCCGATCTCATGGTTGGAGAAGGTGAAATCGGCCAGGGACGAGCGGTAGCCCAGGCTGTGGCGGTCGCCCTTGATTTCATGCAAGACCCCATCCCTGGCATAGAGCAGCGGAATGTTGGCCCCGGCGAAGATCAGGCGGCCCGCCGCCTCGTCCACCAGGCAGACGGCGGCATCCAGGCCATCGTCCGAGCCCACCGTTTCCGGGGTCTGGTCGCGGCCGTCCTGGCGCAGCGAGGTTTTGATCAGGCGGTTCAGCAGTTGCAGGATCTGCGCCGGGTCATCGTGGCAATGCTCGTGCAGGATGCGGTCGAGCACCGAGGCGGCGATGGCGGTCATGAAGGCGCCGGGCACGCCGTGGCCGGTGCAGTCCATCACCGCCACCAGGCAGCGCCCGGCAAAGCGGCCGATCCAGTAGAAATCGCCGCCCACCACGTCGCGCGGCTGCCAGCCCACGGCGATATCGCGGAAAAGATCGGGCAGTTGCGCGGCATCGGGCAGCAGCGACGATTGGATGCGGCTGGCGTAGCGGATGCTTTCATTGATGCGGCGGTTCACCTTGTTCAGTTCGGCATGGGCGGCGTTCAGCTGCGCCAAAGCCCGCTCCACCCCTTCCTTTTCCCGTTCCAGCTCCAGGGTGCGCTGATCCACCCGCTCTTCCAGGGTGCGGGCCAGGTCGGTCAGCTTGCCCTCGGCCTCGTCGCGGGCGGCCAGCCCGCTCTGGAACGCCGCCAGCAGCCCGTTCAGGGTATGCACCAGCAGGCCCAGCTCGTCGCCTTCGTGGCGGGGCGGCACCGGCAGCGGCGTTTCCCCCGGCCGCGCCGGATCCACCCGCGCCACCCCGGCGGTCACCTTCAGCAGCGGCTTGGTGATCATCCAGTAGAAGGCCCCCACCAGCAGCAGGCTGATGCCCACCACCTGGGCCAGGATCGAGCCCATGGACAGGATCACCCGCTCGAAAAAGCCGCCGGCCACCGTGCCGGCATCCAGGCGCACATCCAGCTCGCCCACGGTTTCGGCGCGGCCGTCGGGGGCATGATGGATCAGCGGCAGGCTGTAGTCGGTCACCCCCTGAAACAGGCGATCGGCCAGCCACGACAGCGGATGCGAACCGGGGGCCCGCTCCACATGCGCCATCTGGCTGCCGAAATTATCGCGCAAGGTCACCGAGCGCACCGCCTCGTAATGCAAAAGCCCCTTGGCCAGATCCTGCGACAGCTCGGGGTTCATCTGGAAGGCGGCCTCGGCGGCCGAGCCGTTGACCATGGCCAGAAACTGCTGGGTGGTGGTCCGCAGCGTCTGCCGCTCGGCCCGCCAGTCGGCGGTCAGCACCAGCAGGGCCGATACCAGCCCCAGCGCCAGGGCAATCAGCGCCACGGTGCGCGCCTGTTTATACACCAGTCCGGAAAACATGCTTTTAAGATCCAGTTTTCATGCCCGCAACGTTACAAATTTAACAAAATCCGCCGAGCGGCGGCGATTATTCGACAGACGCCGCATCTCGACAAGGGATGGTTGAATATTTTCCCTTTTTTTCAGTAACCGCCGCATTATTGCGGCCCTTCCTGGCCGCTGGTATGATGCTTCTACGCACCGGCGCGGGAAACCCGGCGCGGCAATCCGGTCCAGCACAGGGGAACAGCATGGGCGCATTGGCCGAGGAGTATCTGGGCTTCAAGACCATCCTGGGGCAGAAGGGCATCATCTTCTCCTTCAGCGGCTATGTCTCGGAAGGCATCCTGTTCGCCCTGGGCGATGCCCTGAAGCAGAAAATGGCCCTGGAGGAAACGGATCATCACGTCACCCGCAAGGTGTTCTCGATCTTCGTCGAGCAGGTGCAGAACATCATCCGCTATTCCGCCGACCGCATGACCGGCGATATCGGCAAGCCGGTGGAGCTCAGTTCCGGCATGATCGCCGTGGGCCAGGAAGGCGGCAGCTTTTTCGTGGTGTGCGCCAACATGGTCCGCCTGTCCGACATGGAACGGCTGAAAGAGCGGCTGGACCATATCAAAAGCCTGGACCGCGAGGGCATCAAGGCCTTCTACAAGGAAAAGCTGCGCGAAGATCCCGAGATGGACAGCAAGGGCGCCAGCATCGGCCTGATCGAAATCGCCCGCCGCGCCAGCGCCCCCATCGACTATGATTTCATCGAGGTCGGCGGCGCCTCGGCCTTTTTCTGCCTGAAGGCCTTCATCTGAGAGCGATAATGGACAACATCACCCACGCCGCCACCGAGCGGTCGCCCGAAGTGGCCTTCGATTTCGCCAACAGCCATCTGCGCCTGAAGGGGGAATCCTACCCCGAGGACGTGGCCGCCTTCTACGGCCCGCTGCTCACCGCCCTCGACCGCTGGCTGGCCGGGCGGAGCGGCAGCGCCCTGACCCTGGATATCGAGCTGGTCTATTTCAACTCCTCCTCGGCCAAGGCGCTGATGAACCTGTTTCTGATGCTGGACAAGGCCGGCGCCGCCGGCAACAGCGTCAGCATCAACTGGCGCTTCAGCGAGGATGACGACATCATGGAGGAATTCGGCGAGGACTTCGCCGAGGATCTGCAGCATGTCCGCTTCACCCTCTGCCCCCTGCCCGCCTCCTGATCCCCCCGATGTCGGACCCGGCGGCCGTCCCCTTCAACCTGTTCGATCAGGAAGAGAAGGTTCTGGAAAGCGGGCAGGCCCTGAGCGCCCGCCTGCGGGCGGAAAACGCCGCGCCGCCCCTGTGCGACGGCGTGGACCGGCTTTTGGAGGCCTACCGCAAAAGCGTGCGCGAACAGCGGCGCCTGATGCGCCTGTCCGACCGCCAGCAGGAACAGCTCTCGGCCGTCAATCAGGAGCTGCAGCGCCGCCGCGCCGAGGCCGAACAGGCCCTGTCCAGCCTGAAGGAGGCCCAGGACAGCCTGATCCAGGCGGAAAAGCTGGCCTCGCTGGGGGCTTTGGTGGCCGGTGTGGCGCACGAGATCAACACCCCCGTCGGCATAGCCCTGGCCTCGTCGTCGCATCTGGCCGACGCCACCGCGGCCATGGGGCGTTTGTTCGAGGACGGGCAGCTGCGCAAAAGCGACTTTGCCGATTATCTGGCCACGGCGCGCGAGGCCAGCGCCCTGATCCAGGGCAACTGCGAACGCGCCGCCCAGCTCATCAACAGCTTCAAGCAGGTGGCCGCCGATCAGACCAGCGAGGAGCGCCGCCGGTTCCGCCTGGCCGACTATCTGCACGAAATCCTGCTGAGCCTCAGCCCGAAACTGCGCCAGACCCGCACGGAAACCGAGATCGACTGCCCGCCCGGCCTGGAGCTGGACAGCTATCCCGGCGCCCTGTCGCAGATCGTGGCCAATCTGGTGCTGAACGCCCTGCTGCACGGCTTCGGCGAGGAGCGGGGCGGCCGCATCCGCCTTGCCGCCCGCCTCGATGCCGCCGACATGGTGCGCCTGACGGTGGAGGATAACGGCGCCGGCATCGCCGACGACATCCGCGGCCGCATCTTCGATCCCTTCTTCACCACCCGGCGCGGCCAGGGCGGCAACGGGCTGGGCCTGCATATCGTTTTCAATATTGTGACCGGCAGCCTGAAAGGGCACATTGCGGTGGAGAGCGCGCCCGGCCAGGGCACCCGTTTCCTGGTGGACTTTCCGCGCATCACGCCGCAAAGCGGGCCTGCGGACCTGGGGACGCCATGACGAAGGACGACGATCTGCTGTTTGCCGGCGACGATCCGCCCCAGCCGGAGCGGAACGGCGGCGCCCGGGCGGTGGATTATCTCGATCCCTGGGTGGTGCTGATCGCCGACGACGATCCCCAGGTGCACGACATGAGCCGCATGCTGCTGCGCAAGTTCGTGTTTCAGGGGCGCGGCCTGGAGCTGTTGTCGGCCACCAGCGCCGCCGAGGCGCGGCGGATCCTGGCCGAACGGCCCGATATCGCCGTGCTGCTGCTGGACGTGGTGATGGAATCCGACGATGCCGGGCTGAAACTGGTGCCCGTGATCCGCGAGGAGATGGGCAACAAGCGCGTGCGCATCGTGCTGCGCACCGGCCAGCCCGGCCAGGCCCCCGAGCGCGACGTCATCCTCACCTACGACATCAACGACTACAAGGCCAAGACCGAGCTGACGGCGCAGCGCCTGTTCACCGCCATGGTGGCCAATCTGCGCGCCTATCAGGATATCGTGTCCATCGAGCGCAACCGCGTGGGGCTGGAAAAAATCCTCAACGCCTCGGCCACGCTGTTCGACAAGCGCTCGATGCGCGAGTTCGTCGAGGGCGCCATCATCCAGCTGGAGGCCCTGCTGCGCGGCAAGGAGGGCTCGGTGCTGTGCTGCCAGGCCAGGGACGGCCACGCCAACGCCGACGAAATCATCATCCTGGCCGCCACCCGCGGCTTCGCCCCCCATGTGGGCCGCCCCTTGCGCGCCTGCCTGCCGCCCGAGATCTGCGCCGATATCGAAACCGCCTTCCACACCCGGCAGAACCTCTTCGCCGAGGACCGCTGCATTCTGGTGTTCCGCACCCATGATCACGGCTCCAACGTGTTTTTCCTGCGCCGCCCCGAGCCTTTCACCGCCGACGAGCGCACCCTGCTGGAGGTGTTCTGCACCAAGGTGGCCATCGGCTTCGACAATGTCTGCCTTTACGAGGATCTGACCGCCCTCAACAACACCCTGGAGCAGCAGGTGCGGGAGCGCGCCCGCGAGGCCCAGGAGAAATCGCGCCTGCTGGAGGCCACCCTGGCCGGCATGAGCGACGGCCTGGCGGCGGTGGACGAACAGGGACCGCTGGT
>JAJZGK010000013.1 GCA_021798485.1 Pseudomonadota bacterium | reverse complement strand
ACGGCAGCACCCAGCGCAGGGCCACCATGGCCAGAAGGCCGTAAACGGCGGCCAGAACATCGTCCAGCATCACCCCCAGGCCGCCATGCACCTTGCGGTCGGCCCAGCAGGCCGGCCAGGGCTTGGTGATGTCCAGCAGGCGGAACAGGGCGAAGCCCAGGGCGTAATGCAGCAGCGTGGTGGGGGCCAGCAGCAGCACCAGCCATTGCCCGGCCACTTCATCGATCACCACCAGCTGCGGATCGGCAAGGCCGGTGGCGCCGATGGCCCGCCCAGACGCCCATATCCCCACCAGGAACACCAGGCCGGTGGCGGCGGCCAGGGCATCGGCGCCGCCCAGACGGACGATGATCCAGGCAAAGGGCAGGGCGGCCAGCGAGCCCCAGGTACCGGGAGCCTTGGGCAGCAGACCGGCGCCGAACCAGGTGGCCAGCAGCAGGGCGGGATCGCGCAGCGAGGGGCGGGGCGATGGCGCGGGCGTGGTCATGGGGCTGCATCCAGCGTGATGTTTCGCGTTAACATTGCGCTATAGTGACTTAAAAAAGCAGTTGAAATACCGTCAAACCGCACCCAGTTCATTCCGCATTCCTAACGTTTAAGGTCGCCAGCCAGGCTCAGGGCCATGCCGGTGGCGCCCAGACGGCGGCGGTAGATCTCGGTTCCCTCCAGCACCCGCTGCACGTAATTACGGGTTTCGGAATAGGGAATGCTTTCGATCCAGTCCACCGGATCGATATCGGAGGTGCGGGGATCCCCCATTTCCCTCACCCAGCGCTTCACGCGGGTGGGGCCGGCGTTGTAGGCGGCGATGCTCAGGATGTAAGAGCCGTTGAAGGTGGATAAAAGACTGCCGAGATAGGCCGATCCCAAGCGGACATTGAGATCGGGATTGGCGGTGAGCGCCGCCGTCAGGGTGTCCAGATGGCGGTAGCGCAGGCCCAGGCCATGGGCGACGCGGCTGGCGGTGGCGGGCATCAATTGCATCAGTCCGCGCGCCCCCACCGGACTGACGGCTTCGTAATGAAAGGCGCTTTCCTGACGGATCAGGCCCAGAACCAGGGCCTTTTCCGGCTCGCCGCCGCCGCTGAAGGCGGGAATGGGATAGCCCGAGGCGATCAGCGGCACCCCTTCATGTTCCGATCGTTTCGCCACCGCCACGGCAATGTCGGCCCGGCCCAGGCTGGTGGCCAGATTGGCGGCCAGGGCCCGTTCTCCGGGGGTTTTGGCCAGATCGTTCATGTGCAGCATGAAGGGGCGGATCAGCTCGCTTTCGCCGATTTCTCCCAGCATGCGCGAAATCCGCACCAGATCCTGCCCCTCGAAGACGGTGATGTCCTGGGCGGTGGGCAGGGGATCGGCGGGCATGGGCCACAACTGATCACGGCTGATGCGGCTGGCTGCCAGTTGGCCGTAAAAGGTGGTGACGTTCTGCGCGGCGGCGGCATACCAGCGCACGGCGTCCTGGCGGCGCTTCAGGGCCTCGGCGCTGCGTCCGGCCCAATAGGCGGCGCGGGCGCGGCTGCGCGGCGTGGTCACACGGTCGTAGATCTGCGCGAAATGGTTCAGCGCCGTCTGGCTGTCGTTCAGAAACCGCAGGGCGATCCAGCCGGCCAGCCATTCGGCATCGGCATAGCCGCGGCCGCTGGTCTGGCCGTGGTCGCGCGCCAGATCGTAAGCCAGGGTGATATGCCCCAGCCCCAGCTGCTTGCGGGCCATGATGGCCCGTTCCGTCCACCACAGTTCGGGGTGAATGCGGCGGCTGGCGGGGTTTTTCAAAAGGGCGATGGCCTGATCGTCGTCGTCGTGGGCGCGCAGGTAGCGCATGCGTTCGAAGATCAGGCCGGGATCATCGCGCAAGGCGGCGGGAACCCGGGCCAGCGCCTGTTCGGCCCCCGAGGACTCCCGCGCCAGGGCCAGCCGGGCCAATCCTTCCAGGCGGATGGCGGCGGGCACACGCTCCAGCTGTTTTTCGGCGGCTTCGTCCTGATGTTCCCACAGCAGGCGGTCGAGCCGGGCGATCTGGTCGTGCGCGGTCAGCAGCGGGCCGAAGCTGGTCAGGAAGGCGCTTTCCTGCTGGGCGCCGAAATTGCCCTGAATCCACAGGCGTCGCAGCAGCGGCGCCGCCTTGGCTTTCTGGCCGCTGGCCAGCAGCGCCTTGCCGTAGGCCATGGCTCCGGCCACCGTGACCGGCGGATCGCGGTCGAACCAGGCCAGCACCGCCTGATCGGGCGTGGCCACGCTGATGGCCTCCTCGGCGCGGCGCATCAGCACCGGAATGTCGGGCCAGCCGGGATTGGCGCGGATGAAGGCGGTGATTTCGGCGAAGGTGGCGCCCGACTGCGGCGACATATACTCCATCCAGTCCAGCACCTTGCCCATCAGCGGCGAGGATCCCTTGCGCGCCTCGGCGCGGGCCAGATCGAAACGCTCCTGGTGCGCCGCCTCGAAGGCCAGATGGTAGACGGCCTGATCGCGGGGCGACAGCAGATCGGCCCGGGCGGGAGCCGGGCCGCACAGCAGAACGGCCACCACGGGAATGCCCGTCCAGCGCAGGAGAGAAGCAACCGTCATGACGTCATGCCAATCATAAGGGGGCCGGACCAAAGCGCGGCGGCGCATTCTAGGCCGGGGGGGCGATCGCGGGCAATGGCCTTTCCAATGGCCTTCAGGGCAATCGGGTGAAGCCGATTGCCCTGTTTGATGGGCGTCCCTCAAGGGCCGGGCGCTGGCGTACCGCCAGCTTGGCTTGCGCGCGAACGCTCGCGCGGGCGCTCAACGCGCCATCGCGGCGAAGACGGTATGGCGAAAAACAACATCCGCGCGTTCATCCGATGACCCTGCAATGGCCTTGCATCGCATCCAGGTGTTGCGGCTTGTGCCGGAGGGGGCTATGGTCCTTGCCTTTTCGCTGCTATGCGCTTTACGGAGCATCTCCCATGTTCAAGGGTTCGTTCACCGCCCTGATCACCCCGTTCACCGATAACGGTGTGGATGAGGCGGCATACCAGTCCTTCGTGGAGTGGCAGATCGCTGAAGGCACCGACGGCCTCGTGCCGTGCGGCACCACCGGCGAATCGCCGACCCTAAGCCACGAGGAACATCACCGTGTGGTCGAACTCTGCGTGGACGTGGCGAAAAGCAAAAAGGTGCCGGTGATCGCCGGCGCCGGCTCCAATTCCACCGCCGAGGCCATTTCCCTGGCCGCCCATGCCAAGCGGGCCGGGGCCGATGCCGTGCTGGTGGTCACGCCTTATTACAACAAGCCGACCCAGGAAGGCCTTTATCAGCATTACAAGGCCATTCACGATGCGGTGGATATTCCCATCGTCATCTACAACATTCCGGGCCGTTGCGTGATCGATATGAGCGTGGAGACCATGGCGCGGCTGGCCAGCCTGCCCAATATCGTGGGGGTGAAGGACGCCACCAACGATCTGGGCCGCCCCATCAAGACCCGGGCCCTGTGCGGCGACGCCTTTTCGCAGCTTTCCGGCGAGGACGGCACCGCCGTGGCCTTTCTGGCCCAGGGCGGCCACGGCTGCATTTCCGTAACCTCCAACATCGCGCCGCGGCTGTGTGCCGAGATGCAGGATGCCTGGGCCGCCGGAAACCTCGCCCGCGTGGCCGAACTGCGCGATAAACTGGCGCCGCTGCACGATTCCATGTTCTGCGAAACCAACCCGGCGCCGGTGAAATACGCCGCCAGCCTGCTGGGCTGGGGCAATGGCAAGGTGCGCCTGCCGCTGACCGGGATTTCCGAGGCCAGCCAGCAGCGGGTCAAAGCCGCCATGCAGGCCTGCGGCCTGATCTGAGCGGACGGGATACATTCATATCATGGCACGCCCCACCCTGATCGCAGGACGCATCGCCGCCGAGAACAGGCGGGCGCGCCATGAATATACCATTCTGGAAACCCTGGAAGCCGGCATCATGCTGGAGGGGACCGAGGTGAAATCCCTACGCCTCGGCCGCTCCAACCTGGCGGAAGCCTACGCCGGCCAGCAGGAGGGGGAGCTTTACCTCTTCAACTGCTATATTCCGGAATATCAGGCCAAAACCTTCTTCACCCACGAAACCCGGCGGGCGCGCAAGCTGCTGGTGCACCGCAAGGAGCTGCGCAAGCTGCTGGGCGCCATCACCCGCGACGGCATGACCCTGGTGCCGCTGGATATCCACTTCAACGACCGCGGCCTGGCCAAGGTGACTCTGGGCCTGGCCAAGGGCAAGAAGCTGCACGACAAGCGCGCCGCCGAGAAGGACCGCGACTGGAAGCGCGACAAGGCCCGTATCATGCGCAACAAGGGCGGCGACTGATCAGCTCAGGGTTTGGATGTAGGGGCGATAGGGCATATCGTCCTTCAGGATGTGATCCAGCAGCCAGTTGCGGAAGAAGGTCACCGTATCCACGGTGATGTCGCGCGCTTCCGTGCGGCCCTGGATATAATCCTCCTGAAAGCGGCTTAAATGCTGCAACAGACCGATATGGGCATCCTGGTGCAAGGCCAGATGCGGATAGCCGTGGCGGTCCAGCAGGTTTTCCTCGTGCCGGAAATGATCGCGGGTTTTGTCGATCAGGCTGCTGAGGATGGCTTCCAGTTCCTCAGGCGCCGCGCCCGCCTCGCTGCGGATGAAGAAATGGTTCACAAGGTCGGCCAGGGCCTTGTGTTCGGCATCGATCAGCGGGATGCCCAGCTTGTATTGATCGGACCATTCGATCTGCATGGCCGTTCCGTCCATTTGCTTCTGTTTCCGTCCCATATCATGGACTTAAGCTCCCTTGATGGGAAGATCAAACCAGGGCCTGGGCTTTGGCGCGGGCGAAGACGGCGTGGAACATGGCCTCGGTCAGGCGGCCGGTATTGGTGTTCAGGCGCGAGCAGTGGTAGCTGTCGAACAGGCGGGCGCCGCCGGGCAGGGCGTGTTCGGCGCCATGGGCGAAGGGCGATGCGGATTTTTTCAGCCCCACGGCCGCCAGCACGGCATCGTGGGCCACGCCGCCCAGGGCCAGCACCGCCTTCAGCTGCGGCATGGCGGCCATTTCGGCGGCGAGATAAGGGTGGCAGGCCTTGATTTCGGCCGGCGTGGGGCGGTTGGCCGGGGGCACGCAGCGTACGGCGTTGGTGATGCGGCAGCCCGCCAGGGTCAGGCCGTCGTCGGCCCGTTCGGCGTAGTGGCCGTGGGCATTGCCGAAGCGCAGCAGGGTGCCGTAAAGCAGATCGCCGGCCCAGTCGCCGGTGAAGGGGCGGCCGGTGGCGTTGGCGCCGCGCAGGCCGGGCGCCAGCCCCACGATGAGCAGCGGCGCCTCAAGGGCGCCGAAGCTGGGAACGGGGGCATTGTGCCAGTCGGGAAACCGGCTGCGGTTTTCGGCGCGGAACTGGCAGAGGCGCGGACACAGGGCGCACTCGGCGGCGGGCTGCGGGGGCATCAATAGTCGTCTTCCTCGTAATCGTCGCCGTCGTCCACGTGATAGGCCTCGCGGGCCGGGGCGGGGCCGCGGGAAATCTGCGGGGCGAGATCCATCAGCTCGATGAAGATATCGGCCTGGCGGCGCAGTTCGTCGGCCACCATGGGCGGCTGCGAGCGCACGGTGCTGACCACGGTCACCCGCACGCCCTTGCGCTGCACCGCATCCACCAGGCGGCGGAAATCGCCATCGCCCGAGAACAGCACCACATGATCCAGATGCTGGGCCATCTCCATGACGTCGATGGCCAGTTCGATATCCATGTTGCCCTTGATCTTGCGGCGCCCGGAGGCATCGGTGAATTCCTTGGTGGGCTTGGTCACCATGGTGTAGCCGTTGTAATCCAGCCAATCCACCAGCGGGCGGATCGGGGAATATTCCTGGTCTTCCACTAAGGCGGTATAGTAGAAGGCGCGGATCAGGCGGCCCTTGCCGGCGAACAGGGTCAGCAGGCGCTTGTAATCAATGTCGAATCCCAGGGCGCGGGCGGCGGCGTAAAGGTTGGAGCCGTCGATAAAAAGGCCAATACGTTCTTCTGAATAAAAAATCATCGACATCACAATATCTCACCTTAAAACAGCCGCATGGGCTGGAATAAATTAAAACTATGAACACCTCACCTTAGGGCCTGCGGCATGACACGGCAAGAGTCATCGAATATTTCAGGGCATTCAAGCGTATTCAGAGAGGATGAGGCGATATTGATCGCCTTCGGCGCGAACCTTCCCAGCCGGTACGGCGCTCCCCAGGAAACCTTGGCGGCGGCGCTGCGGCGGCTGGAGGAGCGCGGCCTGCGCATTCTGGCCCGTTCGCGCTTCTGGCTGACCGAGCCGGTGCCGGTGTCGGATCAGCCCTGGTTCGTCAACGGCGTGTGCGCCGTGGAAACGGCTTTGGAGCCCGAGGCGCTGCTGGCCCTGCTGCATGCGGTGGAGGCCGAGTTCGGGCGGGTGCGCAGCCTGCCCAACGCGCCGCGCGTGCTGGATCTGGATCTTTTGGCCCATGGCCGCCGGATCGTGCCCGCCCAGCCGGGGCAGGGGCTTTGCCTGCCGCATCCCCGTCTTGGCGAACGGGCCTTCGTGCTGCTGCCGTTGCGGGATGTGGCGCCGGGCTGGGTGCATCCTTGCAGCGGCGACACCCTTCTTTCCCTGATCGCCCGCCTGCCCGCCGATCAGAAAGCGGTTCCGGCATAGCTTTCATGCGCCAGGAACTCCTTGCTTTGACTTTGGCATCTCAATATATATCCTGATCAGATGCCTTTTGTGCCCTGGAGTGTGATTGCATGGCCCGCGTTACGGTTGAAGATTGCGTTATCAAGGTCCCGAACCGCTTCGAGCTGGTGATGCTGGCCGGCCAGCGCGCCCGCGATATTTCCTCGGGCAGCGCCCTGACCGTCGAGCGCGACAACGACAAGAACCCGGTGGTCGCCCTGCGCGAAATCGCCGATCAGACCGTCGATCTGGAAATGCTGCGCAATGCCGTGGTGACCGGCCTGCAGAAGCATGTGGAAGTGGACGAGCCGGAAGAGGACGAAATCGATATGATGTCCGGCCACGATCTGCTGCTGGACGCCGGCGGGGAAAGCCTGCTGGATGATGAGAGCGGCGACACCGGTCTTTCCATCCACGACGATGGCGCCGATCTGGGCGCCGCCGATTTCGACGAAGAATAAGAGGCTCTTTTCTTCGCAAGCCGGGCGGTCGATATAATACATCGGGCCGCCCGTTCTCTATTTAGCGCTGCGGCCCGGAAATCCCGGCTCCAACAATGGGAGGGCGCCTGGCGATGCTGCGTCAGTTCGAACTGGTTGAGCTTGTCACATCCTACGATCCCGCCGCGGACGAGGATGCGCTGAACCGGGCTTATGTCTATGCCATGAAGATGCATGGCTCGCAGTTGCGCGCTTCGGGCGATCCCTACTTTTCCCACCCCATCGAGGTGGCGGGCATCCTGACCCGCTTCAAACTCGACTGCGCCTCGATCATCACCGCGCTGCTGCACGACACCATCGAGGACACCCCGGCCACCTTCGAGGATATCGAACGAATGTTCGGGTCCGATATCGCCCGTCTGGTGGATGGCGTGACCAAGCTGTCGCGCATCGAGCTGCAGTCCGACCACAGCAAACAGGCGGAAAACTTCCGCAAGCTGGTGCTGGCCATGTCGGAAGACATCCGGGTGCTGCTGGTCAAGCTGGCCGACCGGGTGCACAACATGCGCACCCTGCATTACATCCGCAATCCCGACAAGCGCCGCCGCATCGCCCTGGAAACCATGGAGATCTACGCTCCGCTGGCCGAACGCATCGGCATGTCGGAGGTGAAGAACGAGCTGGAAGACCTGGCCTTCGCCGAACTGCATCCCGATGTGCGCGATTCCCTGGTGGCCCGTCTCAGCTATCTGCGCGAGCAGGGCGGCGATCTGATCGGCCGCATTCTGGATCAGTTGCGCCACATCCTGGATGAAAACGGGGTGGCGGCCACGGTGTCGGGCCGCGAGAAAACGCCCTTTTCCATCTGGCGCAAGATGCAGATGAAGAACGTGGCCTTCGAACAATTGTCCGACATCATGGCCTTCCGGGTGCTGGTGCATTCGGTGGAGGACTGCTACCGGGCGCTGGGCGTGATCCACAGCCACTATCCCATGGTGCCCAACCGCTTCAAGGATTACATCTCCACTCCCAAGCCCAACGGCTACCGCAGCCTGCATACCGGCATTTTCGGGCCGGAACGGCACCGTATCGAAATCCAGATCCGCACCGAGGACATGCACGAGGTCTCGGAACTGGGGGTGGCGGCGCACTGGAGCTACAAGCAGAAACAGCAGACCGACGGCCGCCAGTACCGCTGGCTGCGCGAACTGCTGGATATCATGGAGCATGCCTCGAACCCTGAGGAGTTTCTGGAACATACCAAGCTGGAGATGTTCCAGGATCAGGTGTTCTGTTTTACCCCCAAGGGGGATCTGATCGCCCTGCCCAGCGGCGCCTGCACGGTGGATTTCGCCTATGCGGTGCATTCCCAGGTGGGCGACACCTGCGTCGGCGCCAAGATCAACGGGCGCATCATGCCGTTGCGCACCCAGCTCAACAACGGCGATCAGGTGGAGATCATCACCTCGAAGGCGCAAACGCCCAATCCCACCTGGGAGCGCTTCGTGGTCACCGGGCGGGCCAGGGCCCGCATCCGCCGTTTCGTTCGCACCCAGCAGCGGGTGCAGTTCATCGATCTGGGCCGCGCCATCCTGAACCGCGCCTTCAAGCAGGAAGGCTACGACTTCACCGAAAAGGCCTTGGACGGCGTGGTGAAGATCTTCAAGGCCGCCACCGCCGAGGATCTGATCGTGCTGGTGGGCGAAGGCAACCTCACGGGGCGCGACGTGGTCTCGGCGGTGTATCCCGAGCTTAAAACCGCGCAGCAAAAGGCGCAGCTGGCCGCCGCCCAGCAGATCCCCGATATCAAGCGGTCGGTGAAGAAGCCCTTCAACGGCCAGATCAGCCCCATTCGCGGCCTGGTGCCGGGCATGGCCACCCATTTTGCCGGCTGCTGCCATCCGCTGCCGGGCGATCGCATCGTCGGCATCGTCAATACCGGCAAGGGGGTGACCATCCACACCATCGACTGCGAAACCCTGGCCCAGTACGGCGAGGCGCCGGAACGCTGGCTGGATCTGTCGTGGAACCAGGATCCCGCCACCAAGGACATGCATCTGGGCCGCCTCAGCCTGGTGGTCAGCAACGATTCCACCAGCCTCGGCACCCTGACCACGGTGATCGCCAAGAACCAGGGCAACATCTCCAACCTCAAAGTCACCAACCGCGCCGCCGATTTTTCGGAAATGATCATCGATGTGGATGTGCGCGACGTGAAGCATCTCACCAACATCATTGCCGCGCTGCGGGCCACCCCGATGATCAATTCGGTCGAACGGGGCCGCAGCTGAACAGGGAGAGTCCGCGTTGGGCAAGCTGCGTTTAGGCGTTAACATCGATCATGTCGCCACCATCCGCAATGCGCGCGGCGGGGCGCATCCCGATCCGGTGCGCGCCGCCGCCCTGGCCGCCGCCGCCGGGGCCGACGGCATTACCGCCCATCTGCGCGAGGATCGCCGCCATATCACCGACGACGATATCGACCGGCTGATGGACACCATCGCCCTGCCGCTCAATCTCGAAATGGCGGCCACGCCGGAAATGGTGGAAATCGCCCTGCGCCACAAGCCGCATGCCGCCTGCATCGTGCCCGAACGGCGCGAGGAGCGCACCACCGAGGGCGGCCTGGACGCCGCCGGGCAGCTGGAGCATCTGCGCCCCATGGTCGGCGCCCTGGTGGAGGCGGGCATCCGGGTTTCCCTGTTCATCGAGGCCGATCCGCGCCAGCTCGACGCCGCCCGCGCCCTGGGCGCCCCGGTGGTGGAGCTGCATACCGGCGCCTACTGCGATCACGCCGGGCCGCGCCGCGACAAGGAACTGGCCCGCATCCAGGCGGCGGCGGCCCAGGCCGCCGCCTTGGGGCTGGAATGCCATGCCGGGCACGGTCTGGCCTTCGAGACGGTGGCTCCCATTGCCGCCATTGCCGCCATCGCCGAACTCAATATCGGCCACTTCCTCATCGGCGAGGCCATCTTCACCGGGCTGGACGCCTCCATCCGCCGCATGCGCCAGCTGATGGACCAGGCGCGGGCCGGGCAATGATCGTGGGGCTGGGCAACGATCTGGTGGATATCCGCCGCATCGAGAAAAGCCTGGAGCGCTTCGGCGCCCGCTTTCTGGCCCGTGTCTTCACGGAAGGCGAGCAGGCGCGGGCCGGGGCGCGCGCCGCCACGGCCCAGGGGCGGGCGGCCTTTTACGCCAAGCGTTTCGCCGCCAAGGAGGCCGCCGCCAAGGCCCTGGGCACCGGGATCGGCGACCATGCCTGGTTCACCGATCTCGAGGTCGGTTCGCTTGCCAGCGGGCAGCCGGTTTTATCCTTTCACGGCCGCGCCGCCCGCACCCTGGCGGCCCTGGTGCCCGCCGGCCATCGGCCGGTGATCCACCTTACCATGAGCGACGAGTACCCGCTGGCCCAGGCGGTGGTGATTCTGTCGGCCGAGCCCAGGGTCATCGGATGAACGCGCGGATGTTGTTTTACGCCATACCATCTTCGCCGAGATGGCGCATTGAGCGCCCGCGCGAGCGTTCGCGCGCAAGCCAAGCTGGCGGTACGCCAGCGCCCGGCGATTGAGGGACGCCCATCAAACAGGGCGATCGGCTTCACCCGATTGCCCTGCGGCCGAGCCTGCAAGCCTTGACAGCGGCGCCCGGCCTGGGGCTTGATCCCCCGAACCCTGGATTTTTAAAACGCCTCCTCAGGGCGGCATGCCTGAAAAGCGAGATATGGCCCACTCCAAGACTTCATCCGGCGGCATTCTGGATACGGTGAAAACCATCGTTTACGCGGTGGTCATCGCCCTGTTTGTGCGCACCATCGCCTTCGAGCCCTTCAATATTCCCTCGGGCTCGATGATTCCCACGCTGCTGGTGGGGGACTATCTGTTCGTCTCCAAATACAGCTACGGCTACAGCCGCCATTCGCTGCCCCTGAGCCTGCCGCTGATTCCCGGCCGCGTGCTGTTCCACCCGCCGCAGCGCGGCGATGTGGTGGTGTTCAAGCTGCCCACCGACAACCGCACCGATTACATCAAGCGGGTGATCGGGCTGCCGGGGGATCACATCCAGATGGTGCATGGCCGCCTGATGATCAACGGCAGCATCTGTCCGCGCCAGCAGATCGAGGATTATGTCGGCCATGACCGCAACGGCAGCCTGATCCGCGCCCCGCAGTATCTGGAAACCCTGCCCAACGGCAAGGTGCACCGCATTCAGGAGCTGGACGGCGACACCGGCCCCATGGACAACACCATGGATTATGTGGTGCCCCCTGATCATTACTTCATGATGGGCGATAACCGCGACGATTCCGAGGATAGCCGCTTCCTGGCCGAGGTGGGCTACGTGCCCAAGGAAAATCTGGTGGGCAAGGCCCAGGTGATCTTCTTCTCCACCAACGGCACCGCGGCGCTGTGGGAACTGTGGAAGTGGCCCTGGGCCATCCGCTGGAACCGTCTTCTCACCCGGATCGAGTAGGCCCCGCCATGGAGGACCGTCTTGCCGATGTCAGCCGGGCTTTGGGATATGAGTTCCAGTGCGTCGATCTTCTGAACGATGCGCTGACCCATCCCGGCGCCTCCAACAGCCGCGCCGCCAAGCGCCGCGCCGCTTACGAGCGGCTGGAGTTCCTGGGCGACCGCGTGCTGGGGCTGGTGGTGGCCGATATGCTGTTCCACCAGTTCCCGCATGAGAAGGAGGGCGATCTGGCCCGCCGTCATGCCGCCCTGGTCAAGGGGGAAACGGTGGCCCGCGTCGCTTATGATCTGGGGATCGACCATGCCCTGATCATCGCCCGCGAGGCGGGGGGCGCCATCGCCACCCCCACCATGCTGGCTGATGCCTGCGAGGCGGTGCTGGGGGCGGTGTTCGCCGACAGCGGCCTGCCGGCGGCGGACCGCATCGTGCGCCGTCATTGGGCGCCCCTGATGGCCGAGGACGCCGCCCCGCCGAAGGACGCCAAGACGGCGCTGCAGGAATGGGCTCAAGGCCAGGGCAAGCCCCTGCCGGTCTATACCACCCTGGGCACCGAAGGCCCACCCCATGATCCCCGCTTTCTGGTGGAGGTGCGCGTCGAGGGCGTGGCGCCGGTTACCGCCAGCGGCACCTCGAAGCGGGCGGCGGAAAAAGCCGCCGCCACCGCCATGTTGGATTTGGTGAAATGAGCGAAAATACCCGTTGCGGCTTTGTCGCCGTCGTCGGCGCCCCCAATGCCGGAAAATCCACCCTGGTCAACCGCTTGGTCGGGACCAAGGTCTCCATCGTCTCGCCCAAGGTGCAGACCACCCGCGCCCGCGTGCTGGGCATCGCCCTGGTGGAAGAGGAGGGGGCCCAGGTCATCTTCATCGATACGCCGGGCATCTTTCAGCCCAAGCGCCGCCTGGAGCGGGCCATGGTGCATGCGGCCTGGGCCGGTGCCGCCGATGCCGATCTGGTGGCCCTGGTGGTCGATGCCGAGCGCGGCCTGACCGACGAGGTGCGGGCCATCCTGGACACGCTGAAGAACAGCGGCCGCCGCGCCGTGCTGGTGCTGAACAAGGTGGATCTGGTGCGGCGCGACAGCCTGCTCGGCCTGGCCGCCGAGCTGGACGGCGCCGGCCTGTTCGACCGCGTGTTCATGGTCAGCGCCGAAAAGGGCGACGGCACCGCCGATCTTTTGCGCCATTTCGCCCTGGCGGTGCCGGAAGGCCCCTGGCATTTCCCCGAGGATCAGGTTTCCGACATGCCCATGCGGCTGCTGGCGGCGGAAATCACCCGCGAACAGGTGTTCCGCCAGCTGCATCAGGAACTGCCCTATTCCATCAACGTGGAGACCGAGCAGTGGGAGGAGCGCGACGACGGCAGCGTGCGCATCGACCAGACCATCTATGTGCAGCGCGACAGCCAAAAGGCCATCGTGCTGGGCAAGGGGGGGCGGCAGGTCAAGGGCATCGGCGCCCTGGCCCGCACCGGGCTGGAAGAGATTCTGGAGCGGCGGGTGCATCTGTTCCTGCACGTCAAGGTGCGGGAGAACTGGCTGGAGGAGCGCCAGCACTACCGCGACATGGGGCTTGAGTTCGATGTTTAAAGGCTGATCCATGCAGTGGACCGACCACGCCTTCGTGTTGTCGGCCCGGCGGCATGGCGAACATGCGGCGCTGCTGGTGGCGCTGAGCCGCGCGCACGGCAAGGTGGCGGGGTTGGCGCGGGGCGGGCAGGGCAGGGCCGGACGCGGCGCCCTGCAGCCCGGCAACCAGCTGCAGATCACCTGGACGGCGCGGCTGGACGAGCATCTGGGCCGCCTGACCTGGGAGCCGCTGACGGCCCACGGCGCCCGGTGGCTGGATGATCCCCTGCGGCTGGCGCTGCTGGGCGCGGCCTGCGCCCTGGTGGAGGCGGTGCTCCCCGACCGCGCGCCCCATCCGGCCCTGTTCGACGGCCTGGCCGGGCTGTTGGCGGCGCTGGGCCAGGCCGAGGCCGCCACGCTTTATGTGCATTGGGAAATCGCCCTGCTGGCCGAGGTGGGCTACGGCCTGGATCTGACCCGCTGCGCCGCCACCGGCGTTGCCGAGGATCTGATCTATGTGTCGCCGCGCAGCGGCCGGGCCGTCTGCCGCACGGCGGGCGAGCCGCTGCGCGACCGCCTGCTGCCGCTGCCGGCCTTTCTGGCCGAGCGCCGGGCCGGGCAGGGGGCGGAGGTGGGGCAGGCCCTGGACATGACCGGATATTTTCTGCGCCGCTGCCTGCAGGCGCAAGGCGGGCGGCCCCTGCCACAGGCGCGGCTGCGCCTGGCCGAAAGGCTGGGGTCTTATACCGGCCAACCATTGAAGTGACGGGTTGGCCGGTTTCCAGCGAGCCTTGAGCGAGCGGCCAAGGCGGCGGATGCCGCCGCCCGGCGAGGGACGATACAACCGGTCAATTCATTGGGCGGTTGGTATTAGTTGCCACCGACGGAGCGGACCCACCGGGTATGAAACTGCTGGTAAGCCGCCTGACCTGGTTTCTTTCTAGCCGCCTGACCTGGTTTCTTTCTAGAGGATGTCGCGCAGGGTTTTGCGGTCGAACACCGTCAGAAAGGCCCTCAGCCCTTCATTGATGGCCATGGGCAGCTTGCAGGACGGTACGGCGCAGGCCGTACAGTCGATCAGTTTGAGGTTTTCCTGATGACGGATCAGTTCCCCCAAATTGATCTCTTCCGGCTCTTTATTCAGGGCGATGCCGCCATGTTTTCCCCGCACCGTGCGGATGTATTTATGGGACGACAAGCTGGTGACGACTTTTTTTAAATGAGGTGCTGAAATATCGTAGTGCGTGGCGATTTCTGAAATGGTGACAAGCCGCCCCTTGGCTTCCGAAAGATAGATCAGAAGCCTTAGCGAATAGTCGGTGAACTGTGATAGCTTCATTTTTTGTCACCATTTTAACGGCGGGCGGCAGCGTTTCGAAGCCGATTGCGAAATGTTTATAAGGGTTATTTTACTATAAAAATGGTCACATTTACTAGTCTTTTGAATTAGTGGAATAAACAAGGGTTTATGGTTATGGTTCAGCTCGGTTTGCAGGAAGAGGCCTTGAATGACTGATCTCGCCGCCGCGGGGGAAACCTCCATCGGCTTGTCGGAAGCCCTGAGTGAGCGCTATCTCGCCTATGCCATGTCCACCATCGTTTCGCGGTCGCTGCCCGATGTGCGCGACGGGCTGAAACCGGTGCACCGGCGCCTGCTGTTCGCCATGCAGCAATTGAAACTGGATCCTGCGGGCGGATTCAAGAAATGCGCCCGCGTGGTGGGCGATGTGATCGGTAAATATCATCCCCATGGCGATGTGGCGGTTTATGACGCCATGGTGCGCCTGGCCCAGGATTTCGCCGTGCGCTATCCGCTGGTCGAGGGGCAGGGCAATTTCGGCAATATCGACGGCGATAACGCCGCCGCCATGCGCTATACCGAAGCCAAGCTGACCGAGGTGGCCGCCGCCCTGATGCAGGGCCTGGACGAGGACGCCGTGGATTTTCGCCCCACCTACGACGGCTCGGAGGAAGAGCCGGTGGTGATGCCCGCGGCTTTTCCCAATCTTTTGGCCAATGGCGCCGCCGGCATCGCCGTGGGCATGGCCACCAGCATTCCGCCGCATAACGCCGGCGAGATCTGCGATGCCCTGGCCCATCTGATCCAGCACCCCGACTGCGGGGTGGAGGATCTGGCGGCGCGCCTGCCCGGCCCCGATTTTCCCACCGGCGGCGTGCTGGTGGAAGGGCGGGCGGCCATCCTGGAGGCCTATCGCACCGGGCGCGGCAGCTTCCGTTTGCGCGCCCGCTGGGAGGTGGAAAAGCTGTCGCACGGGCTGTACCAGATCGTGGTGACGGAAATCCCCTATCAGGTGCAGAAATCCAAGCTGATCGAGAAGATCGCCGAGCTGCTGGAAGCCAAGAAGCTGCCGCTGCTGGCCGATGTGCGCGACGAATCCACCCATGAGGTGCGGATGGTTCTGGAGCCGAAGAACCGCACCGTGGATGCCGGGATGCTGATGGAGCAGCTGTTCCGCCAGACCGACCTGGAAAGCCGCGTGCCCTTGAACATGAACGTGCTCGATGCCGATTCGGTGCCGCGCGTCATGAGCCTGAAGGAGGTGCTGCGCGCCTTTCTCGATCATCGCCACGTGGTGCTGCAACGCCGCTCCCAGCACCGCCTGGGCAAGATCGAGAAGCGCCTGGAGGTGCTGGAAGGCTATTTGAAGGCCTATCTCAATCTCGACGAGGTGATCCGCATCATCCGCGAGGAGGACGAGCCCAAGGCCGAGCTGATGCGCGCCTTCGCGCTGACGGACAACCAGGCCGAGGCCATCCTCAACATGCGCCTGCGCTCGCTGCGCCGCCTGGAGGAGATGGAGATCAAGGGCGAGCATGCCAAGCTGTCGGCGGAACGCCAGGGCCTGCTGACCCTGCTGGGCGACGAGGCCTTGCGCTGGCGCACCGTGGCCGGTGAAATCGCCGAGGTGAAGGCGAAATTCGGCGCCGACGACGCCCTGGGCCGCCGCCGTACCCTGCTGGGCGATGCCCCCTCGGCGGTGGTGGTGCCCATCGAGGCCTTCATCGAACGCGAGGACATCACGGTGATCCTGTCGGAAAAAGGCTGGATCCGCGCCGTGAAAGGCCATGCCGAAAGCGCCGAGGATCTCAAGTTCAAGGACGGCGACGGACTGAAACTGTCGCTGCACGCCAATACGGTGGACAAGCTGCTGTTCTTCGCCAGCAACGGCCGCTTCTACACCCTGGGCGGCGACAAGCTGCCGCGCGGACGCGGCCACGGCGAACCCTTGCGGCTGATGGTGGATCTGCCCAACGATGCCGAGATCGTTACCCTGCTGCCGTTCCGGCCCGGTACTCCGCTGCTGGTGGCCAGCGAGGCCGGGCGCGGCTTCCTGGTGAAAAGCGACGAGGTGGTGGCGCAGACCCGGGCCGGCAAGCAGATCCTCAATACCGGCGAGGGCGAGCAGGCGGCCTTCTGCCTGCCCGCCGAGGGCGATGCGGTGGCGGTGATCGGCCAGAACCGCAAACTGGTGATCTTCAAACTGGACGAGATCCCGGAAATGACCCGCGGGCGCGGAGTGATCCTGCAAAAATACCGCGATGGCGGCGCCGCCGACATCAAGGTCTTCACCCTGAACGACGGCCTGACCTTCCGCACCAACAGCGGCGACAAAACCCGCACCGAGCCCAATCTGGCTTTGTGGCTGGGCAAGCGCGCCACCGTGGGCCGCACGCCGCCGCAAGGCTTCCGCCGCGACAACAAATTCTGAGGAACGGCGGACAGGCGGCGGATATGTTTGACTTTTCCGATCTCCATGCCCGCCTGTCCGCCCTGGCCGAACGGCCGCTGTTCTTCATTGGCGGCACCGCCAAATCCGGCACCACCTGGCTGCAGATGCTCCTGGATGCCCATCCGGAGATCAGCTGCCGGGGCGAGGGGCATTTCTTCGATGCCCTGGGGCCGATGCTGGCCGAGGCGGTGGATCAGTACAGCGGCCGCATCACCTGGAAGAACGAGACCATTTTCAAGGAGATGGACGGCTATCCGCGCTTTCCGGTGGAGGGCGGACTCTATCTTCTGACCAGTGCCGCCCTGTTGATGCTGGAGGCGCAGAGCAGGGGGCGGACGGCGCGCGTGCTGGGCGAGCGCACCCCCGATAATATCCGCTGCCTGCCGCTGATCGGCCTGGTGCTGCCGCGGGCCAAGATCATCCATATGGTGCGCGACGGCCGCGATTGCGCCGTTTCCGCCTGGTTTCACAATCAGCGCGTTACCCCTGAATGGGCCCAGCGGGAATTTCCCACCCTGGACAGCCATCTGGAAAAATACGCCGCCGCCTGGACCCAGGAAAACGCCGAGGCCCTGGCCTTTGCCGATAAACACCCCGAGGCCTGCTGCCGCGTGCGCTACGAGGATCTGTTGGCGGATACGCCGGGCGAACTGGCGCGGCTGTACCGCTTTCTGGGCGTTTCCGACGCGGAAACGCTGCTGGCCGAAGCCTGCCGCCGCGCCGATTTTCAAGTCTTGAGCCGGGGGCGTCCGCCGGGGCGGGAAGACCGGACCTCGTTCTTCCGCAAAGGCCAGGCGGGGGATTGGAAAAATCACCTGTCGCCGGCGCAGGAGGCGCGGTTTCTGGAGATCACCGCCGGTCTGATGCAGCGGTTCGGTTATGCCGGCAGCGGCGCCCAGCCGCCGGGCCCATAGGCTTCCAGTGGCGAAAAGCGGATCTTGTAGGCCATCTTGCCGCTGTCGCGCACCCAGTATCCCAGATAGACATAGGGCAGGTTCTGGCGGCGGGCCTCCTCCACCAGCCACAGCACCATATAGGTGCCGAGCGAGTCCTCGCTCATGGTCGGTTCGTAGAAGCTGTAGACCGCCGACAGGCCGTCATCCATACGGTCGGTGAGCACGGCGGCGCGCAGCATGCCGCTGTTGTCGCGGAATTCCACCACGAAGGTCTGGATCGGACTGTCCTCGACCATGGAGCGGTAGTCGTAAAAGCCCATCAGGGCCATGTCGCCGCCGCTATGGCGTGATTCCTGGTAGCGGGCGAACAGGCGGTACTGCTCGGCGCTGGCATGCGGGGCGGTGAAGCGGGCCTCCAGACCGGCGTTGCGGCGCAGGATTTTGCGCATGGTGCGATTGGGTTCGAAATCCTTGACCACGATGCGCACGGCGATGCAGGCGCTGCAGCCCTGGCAGGCCGGGGTATAGGCAATGGAATGGCTGCGGCGGAACCCGGCGCGCGACAGGGTTTCATGCAGGCTTTCGGCATCGGGGCCGCTCAGCTCCGTCACGATCTTGCGCTCCATCCGCCCGGCCAGATAAGGGCAGGGCAGCGGCGCTGTCGTGAAGAAAAAATGCGGCCTTTTCAGCGCGACGTGATCCATGGGGGCTCCTCGGCTTGGAGGATGCGGCGGCTCCTCTCCCCCCCCCAGATATGGGGGGAGAGACATCATTGCAATGGTATTAAGGCATAAGAGGGGGGAAAGCTCAATCGGCCGGAAGACGGAGCAGGGCAATCGGGTGAAGCCGATTGCCCTGGAAGACGGAGCCCAAGGGGAACGAGGGCGAGAGCGAAGGTTATTTCAGCTGGGGCGGCAGTTGGCCGCTTTTCACCGCGCCCGAGGTCATGGAGACCGCAGGCGGCTCCTTGTTGTTGCGCAGCAGCACCACGGTGATACGGCGGTTGCGCGGATCGGCTGGGTTGCTCTTCACCAGGGGATCGGTATCGGCACGGCCATCCACCTGGGCGATGCGGCTGGTGGGCACGCCGGCATCAAGCAGGGCGCGGCGGGTGGCCAGGGCGCGGTCGGCCGACAGTTCCCAGTTGCCGTAGTTGCTCTGGCTGGTGAAGGGCGTGCTGTCGGTATAGCCGGAAATGGCGATCTTTTCGGGCAGCATCTTCACCACCCGGCCCACCAGATCCAGCAGGGCGCGGGTATGGCCGTACATGTCGGGCGATCCCTTGGGGAACATGGAGAGCCCCTCCTGATCGACGATCTGGATACGCAGCCCCTCCGGGGTATTGTCCACCATCAGGCTGTTGCCCAGCTTCGACAGTTCGGGAATGGAGTTCATGGCCTGGTTCAGGGCCTGCTTGGCGCGGTTGAACTGTTCCTGTTCGCGTTCGGCATTGGCCTTCAGGATATCGGCCTCGGACACCGCCTCGGCCTTGGCCATGCCCTGCTGCCCTTGCCCCGTCTGGCTGCCGTTTTGCGTGCCGGTCGTGCCGTTGGCGCCCTGGCCGGCGTTGGAGCCCTTGCTCTGCGAGGTGCCGGGATGCATGCCGGCGCCGATACCTTCCTTCTTGCCCATGCCGGCATTGTCGTCGGGCGAAATGCCTTCGCCCTCGCCCTGGCCGCCTTCCTTGGGGTCGGTCAGGGCATCGCCGCCCTGGCCGATGGTGGGCGGCGGCAGCGACAGGGTAAAGCTGGGCGTGGTGCCGTTGGACGACATGGCGCCTTCCCCCACCACCTTGCCGCCCAGCATGCCGCCGGCGCCGCTGGTGGATTCCGAGACCGAAGTGGGGGCGAAGTAGTCGGCCACACCCTGCAGCTGCTCCTCGGTCACGGCGTTCAGCAGCCACAACAGCAGGAAGAAGGCCATCATGGCGGTCACGAAATCGGCATAGGCCACCTTCCAGGCGCCGCCGTGATGGCCGCCATGGCCTTTCTTGATCCGCTTGATGATGATGGGTTGTTCGGCCATGTCCCGCTATCGTCGGCTGTTCGCTGAGGAGCAAAAGAAAAGAGACTATCAGTCCGGCGGCAGGTTGGTCACCACTTCTTCCAGCTCGGCGAAGCTGGGGCGCACATGATGGGCCAGGGTCTTGCGGCCGAATTCAACGGAAACCTGCGGCGCATAACCCATCATATGGGCCAGAAGGCAGGCCTTGATGCAGTTCAGATATTCGCTTTCCGTTTTATAGATCAGGTCCAGGATGCGGCCGAAGGGGGCGAAAAAACCGTAGGACAGCAGCACGCCCATGAAGGTGCCGCAGAGAGCGGCGCCGATCAGGTGGCCCAGCACTTCCGGCGGCTCGGTGATGGAGCCCATGGTATGGATCACGCCCAGCACGGCGGCAACGATACCAAGGGCCGGCATGGCGTCCGACATGGTGGTGATGGCGTTGGCGATCAGCGAAATGTGGTGGTGGTGCGCCTCGATCTCGGCATCGATGATGGATTCCACCTCATGGGCGTTGTTGGTGCCCAGGGTGAGAAGGCGCAGATAGTCGCACAGGAATTCGCGGGTGTGATGATCGGCGGAGAATTTGGGAAAGCGCTGGAACAGCGGGCTTTCGTCGGGTTTTTCCACATGGCTTTCCAGGGCCAGATCGCCCTTGGTCTTGGCCAGCTTGAACACCGAATACAGCATGCTCAAAAGCTCGACATAGGCGGCCTTGTCGAAGCGCGAACCCTTGATCATGGTGCCCATGGCCTTGCCCAGCCCCAGCACCACATCCTTCGGGTTGCCGATGATGAAGCTGCCGATGGCCGCGCCCAGGATGATGATCCATTCGAAGGGCTGGATCAGAACACCGATTTCGCCGCCATTGCCGACATAGCCGCCGATGACGGAACCGAGGACGACGATCATGCCGATGATCACGAACATTAAAGATTACCCTTTACCCCAGCCCACGCCGAACCACGGGAAGAATGCAATAAAATGCGCCACTTGTCGCCAACCATGCGCATGGTAACGTATAAAAATATGGATTCCAGGGAAAAGCTGTGGGAAAGCAATTGAACGCAGTGGGGATCATGCCAAACTTCAGAGGGGTGTTCATGGACGAAAAGGGGACAGGGGTGACGGCGATCGATCAGCGGACGTTCCGCAAGGCCATGGGATGCTTCGCCACCGGCGTCACCATCGTGACCAGCACCGACCCTGAGGGCAAACCGGTGGGGCTGACGGTGAGCGCCTTCACCTCGCTGTCGCTGGAGCCGCCGCTGGTTCTGGTGTGCCTCGACAAGAAAACGGCCTGCCTGAGCGCCTTCCGCTCGGCCGGCCATTTCGCCGTGCATGTGCTGCGCGACAACCAGCGCGACCTTTCCGGCCGCTTCGCCATCCGCGGCGGCGATAAATGGCAGGGTATCGCCTATGAGCGGCGCACCACCGGCGCCCCCATTCTGCCGGGCTGTCTGGCGGTGGCCGACTGCCGCATCGAGGAGGTGCTGGAAGGCGGCGATCATGTGATTATCATCGGTCGTGTCGAGGGGCTGGATTTTTCGGAAGCCGGCGGGCCGCTGCTCTACTTCCGCGGCGCCTATGGCGAGATGGGCTGCAGCAACATTCCCTGATCCGGAAAAAGGCGTTTGAAGGCATGCGACAGGATCACGTTCAGATATTGGCCTCGCACGGGTTCGCCCGCGTCGCCTACCGCGAGTGGGGCCGGGCCGATCATCCCCGCGTACTGTTTTGCGTGCACGGACTGACCCGCAACGCCGCCGATTTCGATCTGCTGGCCGCCGCTCTGGCCCCGCACATGCGGGTGGTGGCGGTGGATCTGCCGGGGCGGGGCGACAGCGATTGGCTGCCGGTGAAATCCGACTATGCGCTGCCCACCTATCTCAATGCCTGCACCACCGTTCTGGCCCGCCTGAATGCCGGGCGGGTCGATTGGCTGGGCACGTCGCTGGGCGGGCTGATCGGCATGTCGATGGCGGCCCTGCCGGACTCGCCGGTGGCCCGGCTGATTCTCAACGATATCGGCCCGGTGATGCCGGGAGAGCCGTTGCGCCGCATCGCCGCCGGCGTGGGGCAGAGCGCCACCTTCGCCAGCCTGGACGAGGTGGAGGCCTATCTGCGCCTGGCCATGGCCAGCTTCGGCGTGCGCGAAGACCAGCATTGGCGCCAGCTGGCCCGCAGCAGCAGCCGTCCGGACGGCCATGGCCGCCTGCGCCTGCATTACGATCCGGGCATCGCCCAGGTGTTCAGCGATCCCAAGGTGCTGCAAGGCGCCGAGATGTGGCCGTTGTGGGAGCAGATCCGCTGCCCGGTGCTGCTGCTGCGCGGCGCCCAGTCCGATCTGCTGACCGCCGCCGATGCCCAGGCCATGACCGAACGCGGCCCCAAGGCGGCCCTGGTGGAGTTTCCCGGCTGCGGCCATGCGCCGCCGCTGATGGAGGCGGCGCAGATCGCCGTGGTGCGCGACTGGCTGGAATAGAAAAAGCGCCGGCCCCCGGAGGCCGGCGCTTTAACGGCTCTTACGACCGCAGCAGCCGGGCGGCTTCCACGGCGAAGTAGGTGAGAACACCGCTGGCGCCGGCCCGCTTGAAGGCCAGCAGGCTTTCCAGCACCGTTTTATCGTTATCCAGCCAGCCGTTGTTGATGGCGCCTTTCAGCATGGCGTATTCACCGCTGACCTGATAGGCGAAGGTGGGCACGGCGAAGGTTTCCGACACCCGGCGCACGATGTCGAGATAGGGCATGCCGGGCTTGACCATCACCATGTCGGCGCCTTCCTTCAGATCCATGGCCACTTCGCGCAGAGCTTCGTCGCTGTTGGCCGGGTTCATCTGATAGGTCTTCTTATCGCCCTTAAGGGCGCCGCCCGAGCCGATGGCGTCGCGGAACGGGCCATAGAAGGCCGAGGCGTATTTGGCGGCATAGGACATGATCTGCACATGATCGTAGCCGGCCTCGTCGAGGGCGTGGCGGATCACGCCGATGCGGCCGTCCATCATGTCGGAGGGGGCGATGATGTCGCAGCCGGCCTGGGCCTGCACCAGGGCCTGACGGCTTAGGGCCACCAGGCTGCTGTCGTTGTCCACATAGCCGTCCACCACCAGGCCGTCGTGCCCTTCGCTGTTGAAGGGATCCAGCGCCACATCGCAGATCACGCCCATATCGGGGTGGGCCTGCTTGATGGCCCGCACGGCCCGGCACACCAGATTGTCGGGATTGTAGGCTTCGCGGGCGTCGGGGGTTTTGGCGGCGGGATCGACCTGGGGGAACAGGGCGATGGCTGGAATGCCCAGGGCCTTGGCCTCGCCCACCGCCTCGACCAGCAGATCGATGGACAGGCGGAACACGCCGGGCATGGAGGCCACCTCCACGCGAGAGGCTTCGCCCTCGGTGACGAAAACCGGCCAGATCAGATCGGCGGCGGTCAGGGTGTTTTCAGCGACAAGCCGCCGCGACCATTGGTCGCGGCGGCTGCGGCGCAGGCGGGTCTGGGGAAATTCCCCGGTGACGACTGGTCCCAACACTTGGTTATGCGGCCTCCAAAGCCTGTGCAAGATCGGCGAGGATATCGTCGATATGTTCGATACCGATGGAGAGACGAACATACCCCTCGGACACCCCCGCCGCCAACTGGTCTTCTGCCGACAATTGCGAATGGGTGGTGCTGGCCGGATGAATGGCCAGCGAGCGGGCATCGCCGATATTGGCCACGTGATACAGCAGCTTCAGGGCGTCGATGAAGGCCTTGCCGGCCGCCTTGCCGCCCTTCAGCTCGAAGCCCACCAGGGCGCCGTAGCCGCCCTTCAGCACGGCATCGGCGCGGCGGCGCGGCTCGCCGCTTTGCTGGCTGGGATGGATGACCTTGGTGATCTTGGGATGCTTGGCCAGAAACTCGGCCACGGCCAGGGCGTTGCGGTTATGTTCGCGCATGCGCAGCGGCAGGGTTTCCAGCCCCTGCAGAATCTGGAACGAATTGAAGGGGCTGGGGGCGGCGCCGATATCGCGCAGCAGGGTCACGCGGGCGTGCAGGATATAGGCGATGGGGCCCAGCGGCTTGACGGCTTCGGTCCACACCACGCCGTGATAGCTGGGGTCGGGCTGGGTCAGCAGCGGGAAGCGGGCGGCATGCTTTTCCCAGTCGAACCGGCCGGAATCGATGATGGCGCCGCCGATGCTGGTGCCGTGGCCCCCGATATATTTGGTGGTGGAGTACACCACGATATGGGCGCCGTGATCGAAGGGGCGGGCCAGAATGGGGGCGGCGGTGTTGTCGATGATCAGGGGGATGCCCAGCTCATTGCCGATCTTCGCCACCTCGGCGATGGGGAACACCTGCAGCTTGGGATTGGGCAGGGTTTCAGCGTAGAAGGCGCGGGTCTTGTCGTCGGCGGCGCGGCGGAAATTTTCCGGATCGGAGGGATCGACGAAGCGGGCTTCGATGCCGAACTGCTTGAAGATGTTGGCGAAAAGATTCCAGGTTCCGCCGTAGAGATCGGTGGAGGTGACGAAGTTGTCGCCGGCCTGGGCAACGTTCAGAATGGCGAAGGTGCTGGCCGACTGGCCCGAGGCCACCGCCAGCGCCGCCACGCCGCCTTCCAGGGCGGCCAGCCGCTGTTCCAGAACATCGGTGGTGGGGTTCATCAGGCGGGTGTAGATATTGCCCAGCTCCGACAGGCCGAACAGGTTGGCGGCATGGTCGCTGTCGCGGAACTGATAGCTGGTGGTCTGATAGATCGGCACCGCCACCGAGGTGGTGGCGGGATCGGCGCGGTAACCGGCATGCAGAACCAGGGTTTCGGGATGCGAGGAGGGCACGGTCATCTTGCGGGGTTCCTGACGTTGCTGTGAGCTTCGAAATGGAGTGGCTGGCTCCAGGGAAGCACCCGTTCCGGCATTCTGTCAAGTCGATAACAAAAATAATGTGTGTTATTTTTAAATACAACACTTTAATAATGTTTAATTCACCGGTTGGCGGAAATAGGCGGCTGTAATAAGCTGGCCCCATGACCAGCGACCGCCATATCCAGGCCGAGATCATCGGCCGGCTGGGCCGGATCACCCTGACCCGCCCCGCCGCTCTCAACGCCCTGACCCGCGCCATGATCGTGGAGATCCACGCGCAATTACGCGCCTGGCAAACCTGCCCCGAGGTCGAGGCCGTGCTGCTGCGGGGCGAGGGGCGGGCTTTTTGCGCCGGCGGCGATATCAAGGCGGTCTGGGAGGCGGTGGGCCGGGGCGCCCCCTACAGCGGTTTCTTCTGGGACGAATATCTGCTGGATCACGCCATTCACGTCTACCCCAAACCGGTGATTTCGCTCCTCGACGGCTTCGTCATGGGCGGCGGCGCCGGTATTTCCATGCTGGGCAGCCACCGGGTGGCCACCGAACGCACGGCCTTCGCCATGCCGGAAACCGCCATCGGCTTTTATCCCGATGCCGGCGGCACCTTTTTCCTGTCGCGGCTGCCGCTGCCACTGGCCCGCTATCTGGGCATGACCGGAGCGCGGATCGACGGCGCTGATTGCGCCTGGTGCGGCCTGGCCACCCATTACATTCCCTCGGCACGCCTGGCACAGGTGGAGGCCGAACTGGCGGCCGAGGGCGCCGGAGCATTGGAGGTCTTGTTGTCCCGCCATCGGGCGCCGCCGCCGGAGTCGGCGCTGTCAGGGCAGGCCGCCGCGATCGACCGTTCGTTCGGAGTGGCGGATCTGCCGGGTATTCTGGCCAATCTGGCCGCCGAAACCGGGGATTGGGCCGAAACCACCCGCGCCCATGTCGCCACCCTGTCGCCCACCTGCATGGCGCTGACCCTGCGGCAGCTGGAAACCGGGCGCGGCCTGTCCCTGGCTCAGGCTCTGGTGCGGGAATACCGCATGTCCCTGCGCATGGCGCTGGGCAATGATTTCCGCGAGGGGGTGCGGGCCAAGCTGGTGGAGCGGGGCTATGTGCCGCGCTGGCGCCAGGCCACGGCCGACGCGGTGGCCCCGGCGGCGCTGGACGCGCTCTTCGCGCCGTTGGACCAGGCGGAGCTGCCGCTGTGAAGACGCCCCCGCCGGACGCCGTGTTGTTCGAGTTCCGCCGGGTGGGCAATGCCGTCAAGGTCAGCGCTGTCGATCCGGTCAGCAATACCGAGATTTCCATCGTCGGTTCGCCGACCATGGGGGAAACCACCCTGAAAATGGCGGCTTACCGCAAACTCCTTTGGGTTTTGCAGAAAAACGGCGCCTAAAAACAAGGCCGCCCGGCGAGGGGCGGCCTTGTTCGGCAGATAAGAAGGGCGGTATTATACCAACCGCCCAATGAATTGACCGGTTGTATCGTCCCTCGCCGGGCGGCGGCATCCGCCGCCTTGGCCGCTCGCTCAATGCTCGCTGGATACCGGCCAACG